>NZ_JAPCID010000001.1 GCF_027587175.1 Solirubrobacter deserti | reverse complement strand
TTGGCCTCCGACTTGCCCGCAGCGCACCGCTCCCCCGCGCCCGCGGCCCCGCCGCACCGCCACGCCGGCGCCCACCCAGGCCGCTCCGCCGCCGCCCGCACCGACCGCCGCTCCCCCGGCGCCGACCGGCGACGACGATGACGACGATGACGACGACGGCGGCGCACCCGAGGTGGACGACGACGCCGGCGAGGGTGACGACGATGATGACTAGGCACGCGCTGATGGCGCTGCTGGCCGCGGCGCTACTGATCGCGATCTTCGCGCTCTTGCGCACGGACGACGACGTCGCGGTGGACCGCTCGGAGCCCGCCGCGGCCGCCGCGATCGAGGCGGCGCGCGCCGTCGTCCCCGGCGAGCTCGTCGACGTGAGTCGCGACACCGACAGCCAGGACAAGTGGGAGGTCACGCTGCGCGCGCACGGCCAGGAGTACGAGGTCGAGCTGCTGCCCGACACGCTCGCCCTCCTGCGCATCGACTACGACTGAACCTAAAGAGGGACTGTCCCTCTTTAAGTTCGCAGGCGGTAGCCCATCCCGCGCACGGTCTCGAAGCGCTCGGAGCCGAGCTTGCGGCGCAGGTAGCCGACGTAGACGTCGACGACGTTGGAGCCCGGGTCGAAGTCGTAGCCCCACACGTGGGAGAGCAGCTGCTCGCGGCTGAGCACCTGCCCGGGGTGGCGCAGGAACGTCTCCAGCAGCGAGAACTCCTTCGCCGTGAGCTCGGCCTCCTCCTCGTCGGCGGAGGCGCGGCGCGTGCGCACGTCGAGCGTGATCCCGCCGGCCGCCAAGACCATCGACGGCGAGCTCTCCCCGCCGCCCGCCTGGCGCAGCCGCGCCCGCACGCGGGCCAGCAGCTCGTCGAACACGAACGGCTTGGTGACGTAGTCGTCGGCGCCGAGGTCGAGGCCGGTGACCATGTCCTCGACCTCGTCGCGCGCCGTCAGCACGAGCACGGGCAGCCGCTCGCGGCGGGCCTGCAGCGCGCGCAGCACCGCGAATCCGTCCTGGCCGGGCAGGCCGATGTCCAGGATCAGGAGGTCGAAGTCGGACGCGCGGGCGAGGTCGGCGGCGCGCACGCCGTCCTCGCACACGGTGGTCGTGTACCCCGCGGCCTTCAGGCCCTTCACGAGGAACGACGACAGGCGCGGCTCGTCCTCGGCGATCAGGATGCGGCTCAACGGGAGACCTCCGGTCCAGAGAGGGGAACGACGACGGTGAAGGTCGAGCCGGCCCCGGGCTGGCTCGAGAGCGTGGCGCGCCCGCCGTGGGCGTCGGCGATCGCGCGGACGATCGCGAGCCCGAGCCCCGCGCCCTCGGAGCGACGGCGGCTGCCGGCGGCGCGCGCGAAGCGGTCGAAGATCCGGTCCTGATCCTCGCGCGCGACGCCCGGGCCGCTGTCGCGCACCCACAGCGACGCCTCCTCGCCGTCGACGCCCGTGCCGATCCAGATCGCGTCGCCGTCCTGGGTGTGCTGGACGGCGTTCTGCGCCAGGCCCATCACCGCCTGCGTGAGGCGCTGGCGGTCGGCGTGCAGGACGGCCTCGCCGCGCGCCTCGAGCGCCCAGCGGCGCTTGCCGAGCCCGGCGGCCTTGTCGAGCAGCTCGTCGGTGAGCGCGCCGAGCTCGACCTTGTCCACGCGCAGGAAGTCGCTGCGCTCGGCCTTGGCCAGCAGCAAGAGGTCGTCGACGAAGCGGCTCATGCGGTCCAGCTCGTCCGTCACCAGCGCGACCGTCTCGCGCCGCTCGTCGGGGTCATCGCCGAGCAGCTCGAGGTGGCCGCGGACGATCGTGATCGGGGTGCGCAGCTCGTGCGAGGCGTCGCTCACGAACGCGCGCTGGGAGGCGAACGCGCCCTCCAGCCGGTCGACCATCGCGTTGAACGTGCGCGAGAGCTCGGCGATCTCGTCCGAGCCGGAGACGGGGATGCGGCGTGTGAGGTCGGTCTCGGTGATCGAGCGCGCCGTGTCGTCGAGCGTGCGCAGCGGCGCCAGCAGCCGGCCCGCGACGACCCACGCGAGCGCGGACGCGATCAGCAGCACGGTGATCAGCACGAGCGTCGCGAGCTGGACGGCCTCCCACACGTCCTCGCGCTCGGCGCTCAGGGACGCCGCGACCACGAACACGCCGCGCGGGGTCGCGCCCGTGGCCTGGACGGGCACGGCGAGGTAGCGGATGGTCTCCGTCGGCGTCTCGACCTCACCGCTCTCGGGGCGGCGCAGCTGGGCCCAGCGCTCGGCCTCGCCCCCCAGCGTGAGCTTGCCGCCGCCCACGCTGGAGCGCTCGTCGTAGTAGCGCCCCTCGTAGAACATCACGATCGTCTCGCCCGGCCCCGGGACGTTGCGCTGCTTGAACAGGTCGAAGATCGCCCGCAGGTTCGCGCCGAACGGGTCGCCCGTCTCTGGGTTCACGCCCGAGGCCAGCGACCGGAACTCCTCCACCTCCTGCTGCAGCGCCGCGTCCAGGCGGTCGTCGGAGCGCACGACCAGCACCTCGTAGATCGCGACCACCGACACGACGGTCGAGAAGGACATCAGGACGACGAACGCGGCGAGGATGCGCGTACGGGCACCGCCGAAGATGCGTCGCCGAAGTGCCGTCAAGGGCAGGAACGCTACGGCGCACGGCTAAGGAAGCTCTTACTCGTGCGCGCGTACCCACGGATCCGCTTCATGGGCTCCAAGTACCGGCTGGCGCCGCGCCTGGCCGAGCTGTTCGCGACGCTTCCGCCCGGTGCGGCGATCGACGCCTTCAGCGGCAGTGGCGTGGTCGCGTACACGCTGAAGGCCGGCGGGCGCGAGGTGCTGGCCAACGACCACCTCACGTTCACCTCCACGCTGGCCGAGGCGCTGGTGGCCAACGAGGGCGAGCGGCTCAGCGCCGAGGACGTCGAGCGGATCTGTTCCCCGAGCCGGGACGGGCGGGACTTCATCGCGCGCACGTTCGACGGGCTGTACTTCCCGCGCGAGGATCACGCGTTCCTGGACGCCGCCTGGTCGCACGTGGACGAGCTGGACGGGGCCAAGCGGGCGCTGGCGCTCAGCGCGCTCTGCCTCGCCGCCGCCCAGAAGCAGCCGCGCGGCGTGTTCACCGTCACCACCCCGCGCTACGACGACGGCCGCCGCCAGCTGCGGATGAGCCTCGAGCAGCTGTTCCGCGAGGCGGTGGCGCGCTGCAACGCCGCGGTGATCCCGGGCGCGGCGCGCGCCCGCTGCGGCGACGTCTTCGATCTGGACGAGCCGGCCGCGATCGCCTACCTGGACCCGCCCTACGCGCCGCCCCGCGACGACACGTGCTACGTCAAGCGCTACCACTTCCTCGAAGGGCTGGCCACGTACTGGCGCGGCCAGGAGATCATGTGGGAGACCCGCACGCGCAAGCTGGTCAAGCGGCCCACGCCGTTCGGGTCCAAGCGCACGGCGCCGCTCGCGCTCGACCGCCTGTTCGACCACTTCCGCTCGGCGGAGTCGCTCGTCGTCTCCTACGGCTCCAACGCCGCGCTGCCCGCCGACGAGCTCGAGGCGCTGCTGCGCCGCCACCGCCGGACCGTGACCCGCCACGAGATCGCGCACCGGTACGCGTTCGGGACGCACCGGACCGCGGAGCG
The DNA here is from genome assembly GCF_027587175.1 of Solirubrobacter deserti. Taxonomy (GTDB): domain Bacteria; phylum Actinomycetota; class Thermoleophilia; order Solirubrobacterales; family Solirubrobacteraceae; genus Solirubrobacter; species Solirubrobacter deserti. The sequence goes on along the minus strand of NZ_JAPCID010000001.1, from coordinate 250,458 downwards.
ACGCGTGGCCACCGAGTACGTCTTCGTCGGCCGGTAAGCCTGCGGGGTAGACTCAGCCGAGTGCAGGAGATGGTGATCTACGGCGTGAGCTTCGACATGGTCGGCAAGCAGCCGATCGTGCTCCTGAAAGCCGTCGACACGAATAAGTTCCTCCCGATCTGGATCGGACATCCGGAGGCGGCGGCGATTCTGATGAAGCTGCAGGGGGCGTCGACGCCGCGGCCGATGACGCACGACCTGTTGTTCGACATGCTCGGCGAGCTCGAGGTCGCGTGCACGCGCGTCTCGGTCACCGAACTGCGTGAGAACACCTTCTACGCGTCGATCACCTTGTCAGTGAACGGACGCGAGGTCGAGATCGACTCCCGGCCCAGCGACGCGCTGGCCCTCGCCGTCCGCTCCGGCGCCCCGATCTTCGCGGCCGAGGACGTGATCGCGGAGTCCGCGATCGAGTTCGAGCACGAGGTCGAGGACACCGAAGAGGTCGTCGACAAGTTCAAGGAGTTCCTGGACCGCGTGACGCCCGAGGACTTCGCGGGCGGCGACACCTAGCCCGACACGGGCGTCGCCTTCACGGAGATCTTCGCGGTCCGCAGCGCCAGATTCGGCGTGCCGCAGAACGGCGCGCGCGACTCGATCGTCCGCTCGCCGCCGGTCACCGGGAAGGTCTCGATCCAGGCGGCGTCGAAGGCCCGCTCGACCGCGGTGAAGCCGATCACCACCTGGTCGCCCTGGATCTCGCCGCCCACGGCGACGATCGACGTGAACGTCCGCGTGCGCAGCATGTCCTTGCCACAGGAGTTCACCGCGGTTCCGTCCCACTCCGAGCCGGAGAAGGTGCCGGTCCCGGGCGTGGAGCCCTCGCCCGGCCCGGTCGTGAACGTGCCCGTGCCGGTCGCGAGCGTCTCCGCGATGCCCGGGCCCATCGACTTGCGGTAGTCGATCTTGATGTCGTAGCGGTAACGCTTCGGCTCGACCGGCGGGATGGTCGAGAAGATCGGCGGAATGCGGCCCGCCGGCGTCGTCGCGCCGATCACGGCGCAGGCGCCCGGCGTCCCGTGGATCCACTCGCCCGCCTGGTCGACGACGCCGACCTGCACGGTCGGCCCGCTCGCGCTCTCGGCGCTGATCGCGCCGCACCCGCTCGACATCCCCCAGCGCGCGTCGGTGACCGGCGTGCCGTCCTCGGCCAGCGCGCGCACGCTCCAGTCGGCGCGCCCGCCCTTGACCACCTTCTCCGGCGAGGCCGTGTAGTCGCGCTGCGCGCAGGCGTACTGATCGTGCCAGCGGACGTCGCCCTCCTTGAGCGCGGTCTTGATGTCGCTCAGCGCCCACACGGCGAAGCCGAGCAGCTTTCCGGCGACCTCGCGGTCCGTGTCGTCGCCGCGCGACCCTTTGGGGCCGCGCACGGTGAACTCGCGCAGCAGCGAGACGGGGTCCACGCCGACCGGGATCGCCGACCTGGTCAGCGCGGTGCGATACGTGCGCGTCGGGTTGCGCTTGAGCACCTTGCCCGTCGCCGCGATCTCGACGCCGGACTTGATCGAGATCTCGCCCCGCAGCGGGGTGAGATCGAACGTGTGCGCCTTGGCGTCGACCCCGACGTGCCCGCTCCACGGCCCTTCGTAGCGCATCGTGATCAGCGTCCAGGTGCGCTTGCCCTGCTTCGCGTCGGCGAAGCCGAAGGTCATCGTCTCGTCGTACTTGGCGGGGACGTCGCCGTTGGCCTTCGGGCAGCCCGGCGCCTGATTGGCCCTCTTCGAGCCCATCGTGACGCCGTCGCCCGCCTGGTTGCGCAGCTCGACCGCGCCGTCGCTCTCGATGAGCTTGACGCCGGGCGGGAGCTCGGGACCCGCCTGCGCCGCCCGCGCGCCGAGCATCCGCATGGCCAGCGCCTCCAGACGACGATTCGGCTTGCCCTTGACGAGCCCCTTTAAGGCGGTCGGGCTCTCGGCCGGCAGGGACCTGGGCACGCACGCACGCGGCTTGTGCTTCGGTCCGATGGCGTCCGTGCCCTTGGGGCAGCGTGAAGCGGCGCCGTGGGCCGGCGCGGCCATCACGAGCGAGCCGAGGATGAAGAGCGAGAGCAGTCGCAGCATGAGACCAGCGACCGTAAACCGGCGCCCCGGCGCTGCCATCCACCGCGCGGTGGCTTCGTCTATCTACAAGGACGTAGGGGCGCGCTGGACGGCCAGCTCCAGCACGCGCGCGACGAAGTCGTCGAAGCCGATCCCGGCCGCCTCGGCGGCCAGCGGCAGCAGCGACGTGTCCGTGAGGCCCGGGATCGCGTTGGCCTCCAGCACGGTCAGCTCGTCCCCGTCCGCCATCAGGTCCACGCGCGCGAAGCCCGAGCAGCCGAGCGTGTTCCAGGTGGCGACCGCGAGCTCCTGCGCGCGGGCCGTCACCGCCGCCGGCAGGTCGGCGGGGCAGACGAAGCGCGTGCGGCCGATCTCGTAGCGCGCCTCGAAGTCGTAGAAGTCCTCCTCGACCGGGATCGCCTCCACCACGGGCAGCGCCTGCGGCCCTGCGACGGACTCGATCACCGAGACGGCGAGGTCGCGCCCCGGCACGTAGCGCTCGAGCAGGACCTTGGAGTCGTAGGAGAAGGCCGAGACGAGCGCGTTCGGGACGTCCGCCGCCGTGCGCGCGAACTTGATCCCGAGCGCGGAGCCCTGGCCGGCGGGCTTGACGACGATCGGGAAGTCGAGCCGCTCCTCGATCGCCGGCAGCGCCTTCGCAGCGCCGAGCTCCCGGAACGCGGCCTGCGAGAACGCGTAGAAGTCGGGCGTGGGGATGCCGGCGTCGCGCAGCAGGTGCTTGGCGACGACCTTGTCCATGCAGCGGATGCAGGCGCCGGGCCGCGAGGCCGTGTAGGGCACGCCGACGAGCTCGAGCAGCTCCTGGACGGTCCCGTCCTCGCCGCCGCGGCCGTGCAGCGCGACGAACGCGACGTCTGGGCGCTCGGCCTGCAGGCGGTCCACGAGATCCGGGCCGACGTCGATGGCCAGCACGTCGTGGCCGAGCCGCGCGAGCGCGTCCTCGACGCGGGCGCCCGAGCGCAGCGAGACGGTCCGCTCCAGCGAAGCACCGCCCTTGAGCACCGCGACCTTCACGAGGCTTCCCGGCGGCGGAACTCGACGACGTCGGCGGTGCCGCGTTTGGGCGCCGGCTCCATCCCGGTCAGCGTGCCATAGAGCGCGACCTGCTCGGCGATGACCTTGCCGATCCGGCGGATGCCCTCGCGGATCTCCTCCTCGTTGACGCCGGAGAAGTTCAGCCGCATCTCGGACCCGCCGCGGCCGTCCAGATAGGCGGCGCGCCCGGGCACGAACGCCACGTTCTCCCGCAGCGCCCGCGCCAGCAGGTCGGTGGTGTCGATGTAGTCGGGCAGCTTCGCCCACAGGAACAGGCCGCCCTGCGGCTCCGTCCAGGTGGTCTCGGCCGGGAAGAACTCCTCCATCGCGGCGAACATCACGTCGCGCCGGCGCCGGTAGATCGAGCGCAGCTGCTTGAGGTAGGTGCGCCAGTCGCGGTGCTGAAAGTAGGCGCTGACGAAGTACTGGTTCAGCGGCGACGAGCACAGGTCCGCCGCCTGCTTGCCGAGGTTCAGCCGCTCGAGAATCGGCTTCGGCGCGGCCGCCCAGCCCAACCGCAGCCCGGCCGAGAGGATCTTCGAGAACGTGCCCAGGTAGATGACGTAGCGGCCGCCGTCGAGCGAGTACAGCGTCGGCAGCGGGTCGCCCTCGTAGCGCAGCAGGCCGTACGGGTTGTCCTCGAGGATCACGAGCTCCTGCTCGGCCGCGATCCGCACCAGCGCGCGCCGGCGCTCCTCGGACATGGTCACGCCGCCCGGGTTCTGGAAGTTCGGGATCGTGTAGATGAACTTCGGCGTGCGGCCTTCGCGCTTGAGGCGCGCGAGCGTCTCCTCCAGCACGTCGATCCGCATGCCGTGCTCGTCCATCTCGATCTGCGCGACCTGGGCCTGGAACGAGTTGAAGCACGGCACGGCGCCGGGATACGTGGGCGCCTCGGCGACCACGACGTCGCCGGGATCCAGGAACGCGCGGCACACGAGGTCGATCACCTGCTGGCCGCCCGTGGTCACCATCAGGTCGTCGATCTCGACCTCGGTGCCCTCGGCGGCCATCACCTCGACGATGCAGCGGCGGACGTCGTCGAGCCCGTCCGTCGGCCCGTACTGGAGCGCGGCGGCGCTGGAGTCGACGGCCACCCGGCTCATCAGCCACGCGAAGTCCTCGGCCGGGAACGTCGTCGTGTCCGGCAGGCCCGTTGCCAAGGAGATCACTTCCGGGCGGGCGGTCACGGCCATCATGTCCCGCATCGCCGACGACGTCATCCCGCGCGTGCGCTTCGCGAACAGGCCCCCGTACCGCTCGATCTCGTGAGCGCTGGAGGGAGGCCGGCCGGAGGGTGTCTCGTCTATCGTCATCGCCCGCTACCGAACGCTAGCGCGCCCATGGACTATCTCCTTGCTCTCCTGCAGGGTCTCGGCATCGCCGCGGCGATCGGGATCCGACCTTTCCTGCCGGTGCTCCTCACGGGAGCGCTCGCCGCCGCCGACCTCGGACTCGACTTCGAGGGCACGAGCTTCTCTTTCCTGGAGCAGCCCGGATTCCTGCTGGCCATCCTCGTCCTGGTCGCCGTCTTCGGCGTGCTCGACCGCCGGCGCGGGGGCGACACGAGCGGACGTGACCCGTTGGTGATCGTGCTGCTGGTGCTCGCGCTCGCCCTCGGGGCGCTCGAGGCGGCCGGGTCGGTGGACGACATCTCGGCCGACTGGTGGCCCGGCATCCCCGTCGGCGCGGCCGCCGCCGCGCTCGGCTTCGCCGCCGCGCGCTCGCTGTTCGGCCGCGTGCGCGCCCGCCTCGACGCCGAGGCCCAGGGCGCGCTGCCCGTCTACGCCGAAGGCGCCGCGCTGCTCGCCGCCGGCCTCTCGATCCTCTTCCCGCCGCTCGCGGTCCTGATCCTCATCGGCCTCGCGTGGCTGATGCTGGGCGGCCGCCGCCGGCAGGGCGAGAAGTACGCGGGCCTGCGGATCCTCAGGTAGATGCGCGAAGCCTCGCCCTTCGGGCTCGTTTCGCTGGGAGCAATCGCCCAGAGGGCGATTCTCCCGGATGGGGTGAGCCATGCCTAAGAAGTTGGTCCTCGCGGTCATCGACGCGATGAAGCCCGCGATGCTCGAGCGGGCGGTCGCCACGGGCCGCGCGCCGACGCTCGCGCGGCTGATCGAGCAGGGGCAGTACACGGACGAGTGCGTCGCGGCGTTCCCGTCGGTCACGCCCGTGTGCGCGGCGTCGATCGCCACCGGGACGGGGCCCGCCGAGCACGAGATCCCCGCGATGAACTGGTGGCACCGGGGCGAGGAGCGCTACGTCGAGTACGGGACGAGCTTCGGCGCCAGCCGGGCGTTCGGCATCCGCCAGTCGCTGACGGACACGATCTACAACATGAACCTCGAGCACCTGTCGCGGGACGTGCAGACGGTGTTCGAGACGCTCGACGACAAAGAGATCCGGACCGCGGGCACGACGTACCTGATGTACCGCGGCCGCCACCGGCACGAGCCGTCGGTCAGCACGGCGCTCTCGCGCCTGGCGCACACGGCGTTCGGCCTGCCGACGTGGGGGCCGAAGGAGCTCTTCTACGCCGACATGTTCGCGTCGCAGAAGACGCCGTGCCGCTCGCAGCTCGGCCTGCCGGGCGTGCGCGACCAGCACTCGGGCTGCGTCGCCGAGGTGCTGGTGGAGAAGGACCTGTTCGACTTCCTGCTGCTGTCGCTGCCCGACAACGACACGCACTCGCACAAGTACGGCCCGTTCGCCCAGGTGGACTCGATCGCGGCGGCCGACAAGCAGATCGCGCGCATGATGGAGCCCGCCGGCGGCATCGACGCGTTCCTCGAGGACCACGCCGTGATCGTCTGCAGCGACCACTCGCAGTCGAAGGTGGAGGGCGAGATCGACCTCTTCCGCGCGTTCGACGGCTTCGGCCTACGCGCCGCCCAGCGCACGCGCGAGGACGACGAGATCGCCGTCTGCCCGAACTCCCGCGCCGCGCAGGTGTACGTGCTCGACCGCGACAACCGCCGCAAGCTGATCCCGCGCATCGAGCGCACGCTGCTCGCGCTCGAGGGCGTGGACCTCGTGATGCGGATGGGCGACCACCCGGACGGCGAGGCGATCGTGCGCGGCGAGCGTGCCCGCGGCGTCAAGGAGGTCCGGTTCGCGCCGCGCGGGGACCTGGTCGACGCGCGCGGCGCCCGCTGGAGCGTCGAGGGCGACCTCGATCTGCTCGGCCTCAAGATCGAGGACGACCAGATCCGCTCCGCGACCTACCCGGACGCGCTGGGCCGCGTGTGGAGCGCGCTGCGCTGCCCGACCTCGGGCGAGGTGCTCGCCTCCGCGCGCCCCGGCTACGAGTTCCTGGACTGGGGCGGCGCCCACCACGTCGGCGGCGGCTCCCACGGCTCCCTGCACGCCAACGACTCCAACGCCGCCCTGATCTGGGCGGGCACCGGGCCGGAGAAGGCGTCCAAGGAGCAGTGGGCGCTGCGGGACATCACCCCGATGGTCCTGTCCCACTTCGGCCTCTAGTCCAGCGGCGCGAAGACCGGTCCGCCCGCGCGGCGGGTGAGGGCCTGCTCGCCCTCGGTCGCGGTCATGCAGATCACCGACAGGCGGATGTGCGCGCTCACGCCCGACCGATTGAACACCCCGCCGGTCCACGCACGGCCGTCCTGGGACGGTCCGCTGCTGAAGATCGACACGTCGGCGTTGGCCGGCTCCACGAGCCAGCCGCCGCCCGTCGGCTTCTTGCCCTCCGGGCAGTAGAGGACACCGGTCACCCCGCCGCCGGCCACGACGTCGGTCTCGGCCGAGACGATCTGGTGGCCGCTGACGCCGGCGGGACCCTGCGGTCCGGGGGCGCCGGTCTCACCCCGCGGCCCGGTCGGCCCCGTGGCGCCCTGCGGCCCGGTCGCGCCCGTCGCCCCGGCCGCTCCCTGAGGCCCGGGCTCGCCCTGCGGCCCGGCAGGGCCCGTGGCGCCCTGCGGCCCGGCGGCACCCGTCTCGCCCCGCGGCCCGGGCTCGCCCTGCGGGCCGGCCGGGCCGGGCTGCCCCTTCTGGTTCCAGGTCAGCTTCGTCTCGAGCCCGGAGCACTTGCCCTGCAACCCGGACTTGCCGGGGTCGATCAGGCGGATCGTGCCGACCTCCTTGAGCATGCACGCGTGGATCGTCCCGTCCCCGCTCGGAATCGCGGCATATGCAATCCCCGCGGTCACGCCGAGCGCGACGACGGTTCCCACCATGGAGCGGCGCAGCACCTGCATCGGGTCCTCCTCCGTCGGGTGTCCCTGCGACGCTCGCAGATCGAGCGCTCAGGCGTCAACTACCGCTGCGGAGAATCTGCGTGATGCGGGTCGCGCGCCGCCCCTCGGCTTCGATGTAGACGCCCATCAGCCAGGGGTCGACCTCGCTCGGCTCGTAGCGCATCGGCATGTGCGTGCGCATGACCGCGATCGACTGCTCCTTCTTCATGCCGATCACGCCGCCGCGCGCGCCGGTCATGCCGACGTCGGTGATGTAGGCGGTCCCGCCCGGCAGCACGCGGGCGTCCGCGGTCGGGACGTGCGTGTGCGTGCCCACCACCGCGGTGACCTTGCCGTCCAGGTACCAGCCGAGGGCGACCTTCTCGCTCGTGACCTCGGCGTGCATGTCCACGAGGATCAGGTCGGCGCGCGCGACCTCCTTGAGCGCAGCGTCGACGGCGACCAGCGGCGGGGAGCCCGCCTGCAGGTGGACGGCGCCCGACAGGTTCACGACGCCGAGCGTCTTGCCCCCGGCCTCGACGACCGTCGTCCCGCGCCCGGGCTGCGTGGGCAGGTAGTTGTACGGGCGCACGATCCGGCGCTCCTGTTCGAGATACGGCCAGATCTCGCGGTGGCGGTAGGTGTGGTTGCCGAGCGTGATGGCGTCGGCGCCGAGCCGCAGGATCTCGTCCGCCTCCTTGGGCGTGATGCCGATCCCGTGGGCGGCGTTCTCGCCGTTGACGACGACGAAGTCGGGCGCCAGCTCCTCGCGCAGGGCGGGGAGCAGCTCGCGCAGGACGCGTCGGCCGGCGCGGCCGACGACGTCACCGATGAAGAGCATGCTGGTGATGCCCAGAAGCTATCGTCGGGGCATGTCGCAGGAGGGTTCGCCGCCTCCGCCCACGTCCGCGCCCCCGCCAGTGCCCCCTGCCCGGGTGGAGCCGGTGCTCGTGCCGCGCTGGGTCCAGCTCGTGCTGCTCCCGGTCAGCATCGCGGGCGCCTACCTGCTGCTCTCGAAGGCCGGCCACGTCCTGCTGCTGTTCACCATCGCGGGCCTGATCGCGCTGTTCCTGAACCCGCTGGTGACGCTCGTCCAGCGCGCCCGGCTCCCGCGCGGGCCGGCGGTGGCGATCGTGATGGGAAGCGTCGTCGCGCTGGCCGTCGGGCTCGGCTTCGTGCTCGCCGACCCGGTCTCCAGCCAGGCGACGTCGCTGCAGCGCGAGATCCCGGGCTACGTCGACGACGCCAACGAGTCGCTCGCCGACCTGCAGGACTGGCTGGACCGGCGCGGGATCGACATCCAGGTCAAGCAGGAGGGCGAGAGCGCGCTGCAGACGATCGGCGAGCGGCTCACGGGCGGCGCGGGTGAGGTCGTCGGCTTCACGCGCGACGCGGTCACGCGCCTGGTCGAGGCGAGCATCGCGCTGATCCTGATCATCGTCCTGGCGATCTACATGCTCATCTACGGCGACCGCATCGGCGCGATCGCCCGCGCCGTGGTGCCGCCCGGCGACGGCTCGCCCGAGGACGACTTCCCGACGCGCGTCCAGGGCGCGCTGTTCGGCTGGGTGCGCGGCCAGTTCCTGTTCTGCGTGATCATGGGCACGAGCGCGGGTCTGATGCTGTGGGTGCTCGGCTCGTTCGGGATCTTCCCCGAGGGCAAGGAGTACGCGATCGCGTTCGGCGTCTGGTTCGGGATCGCGGAGCTGATCCCGTACATCGGTCCGGCGATCGGTGGGTTCCCGCCCGTGCTGATCGCGGCGCTCAGCGACAACCCGCTCGACGCCGTCTGGCTGATCATCGCCTTCACCGGCCTGCAGCAGATCGAAGGGCACGTCGTCGCGCCCAACGTGTTCGGCTCGGCGCTGCAGCTCAACCCCCTGCTCGTCATCTTCGGGTTGCTCCTGGGCGGCGAGATCGCGGGCTTCATCGGCGCGTTCATCGCGCTCCCGCTGGCGGCGATCATGCGCGAGACGGTCGTCTACTTCCACCGCCACACGCGGTTCCAGCGCTGGGACCTGCCGGCGGCCGAGCCGCCACCGCCGAAGGAGCGCTGCCCGGAATGTGGTGCGTCGATCGCCCTGGGCGCCGAGGAGTGCCCGGCGTGCGGCACCGAGCTCGGCGGCGAGGGCGCGGCTGCGGCCTCGGCGACGGCTCCGGGATAACCTCACCTTGATGGCTTTTCCCGCCACCCGCCTGCGCCGCCTCAGGCAGACGAGCGTCCTGCGCGACCTCGTGCGCGAGACCGAGCTGCGCGTCTCCCAGCTCGTGTACCCGATGTTCGTCGTGGCGAACGGGCCCAAGCGCACGCCCATCCCGGAGCTCCCGGGGATCGACCACCTCAGCATCGACGGGGTGGTCGAGGAGGCCGGGATCGCCCAGGCGCTCGGCATCCCCGCCGTGCTGCTGTTCGGCCTGCCGGCCAGCAAGGACCCCGAGGGCACCGGCGCCTACGACGACGAAGGCGTGATCCAGCTCGCCACGCGGGCGATCAAGGCCGCTCACCCGGACCTTTTGGTCATCACGGACCTGTGCCTGTGCGAGTACACGTCGCACGGCCACTGCGGCGTGCTGCGCGACGACGGCGTCGTCGACAACGACCTCACGCTCGACCTGCTCGCCCGCACGGCGGTCTCGCAGGCCGCGGCCGGCGCGGACGCGATCGCGCCCAGCGACATGATGGACGGGCGCGTCGGCACGCTGCGGGCCGCGCTCGATGAGCACGGCCTGTCCGAGACGCCGATCATCGCCTACAGCGCGAAGTTCGCCTCCGCGTTCTACGGGCCGTTCCGCGTCGCCGCGGACTCCACGCCCCAGTCGGGCGATCGCAAGGGCTACCAGATGGATCCGGCCAACGCGCTCGAAGCGGTGCGCGAGGCCAAGCTCGACGTCCAAGAGGGCGCCGACATCGTCATGGTCAAGCCCGCGCTGCCGTACCTGGACATCATCCGGCGCGTCAAAGATGAGACGAACATGCCGGTGGCCGCGTACAACGTGAGCGGCGAGTACGCCATGGTCAAGGTGGCCGCCGCGCAGGGTCTGCTCGACGAGCGGGCGGCCGTGCTCGAGGCGCTCACCGGCATCCGCCGCGCCGGTGCCGACATCATCATCACCTACCACGCGAAGGACGTCGCCACGTGGCTCAACCCGTAGCCCGGTCCAAGGTCCGCTCCCGCAAGGACGGCTCGGCCGTGCCGCTGGACGAGACCGACAAGAAGCTCCTGAACCTCATGCAGGGCTCGTTCGAGCTGCGGCCCGACCCGTTCGCGGGCGTCGCGGAGAAGGCGGGCATCGGCGAGGACGAGGTGCTCGAGCGCGTCCAGTACCTGCTCGACAAGCGGATCATCCGCGAGATCACGCCGATCTTCGACACGCGCGCGCTCGGCTACGAGTCGATGCTGGTCGCGGCGAAGGTCGACGCCGAGCACCCGCACCGCGCGGCGCAGTTCATCAACTCCCACCCGGGCGTCACGCACAACTACCTGCGCAACCACGAGTTCAACCTGTGGTTCACGCTCGCGGTCGAGCCCGACAGCCGCCTGGGTCTGGACGGCACGCTGGACGTGATGGCGGCCAAGACGGGCGCCGAGTCGATCCGCCAGCTGCCGACGCTGAAGCTGTTCAAGATCCGCATGGACCTGGAGATGGAGGGCGGCACCGACGCGCTCAAGACCGCCGGCGAGGCGGTCGAGCCGATGGAGCTGGACCCGATCGAGCTCAACGACCTCGACGTCGCGGTCATCCGCGCCACCCAGGGCCCGATGGCGGTGCGCAGCGACGCCTACGCGCCGGCCGCCGAGAAGCTCGGGCTGCCCGTGGATCACGTGCTGGCCAGGCTGGCGTCGCTGCAGGAGCGCGGCGGGCTGCGCCGCGTGGCCGCGATCCTCTTCCACCGCCGCGCGGGCTTCTCCGCCAACGGCATGGGCGTGTGGGCGGTGCCGGACGGCGAGATCCTCGAGACGGGCCGCCGCATGGCCGCCTTCCGCGGCGTCTCGCACTGCTACCAGCGTCCCACCTACGCCGACTGGCCGTACTCCGTCTTCACGATGGCCCACGGCCGCTCGAAGGACGAGTGCGACGCGATCCTGGACAAGATCGCGGAGGACACCGGCATCTCCGAGCGCGCGACGCTGTACTCGAGCACCGAGTTCAAGAAGGTCCGGATGCTGTATTTCACGGACGACTTCAAGCGCTGGGAAGCCGAACACGGCGGATGAGCGCCTCCTCGCTGTCGGACACGCGCTCGGCCGAGCTCTACCGGCGGGCGCTGCACGTGCTCCCGGGCGGCGTGAACTCGCCCGTGCGCGCGATGCGCGCGATCGGGCGCGATCCGATCTTCGTGGAACGCGCGTCCGGCGCCGAGCTCACGGACGTCGACGGCAATGTCTACGTCGACTACGTCTGCTCCTGGGGACCGCTGATCCACGGGCACGCGCACCCGGAGATCCTGACCGCGGTGACCGACGCCGCGGCGCTCGGCACCTCCTACGGCGCTCCCACCGCCGGCGAAGTCGAGCTGGCGGAGGCGGTGAGCGCGCGCATGCCGTCCGTGGACATGCTGCGGATGACGTCCTCCGGCACGGAGGCGTCGATGAGCGCGATCCGGCTCGCGCGCGCCGTGACCGGGCGCGAGAAGCTGCTCAAGTTCGCCGGCGCCTACCACGGCCACGTGGACGGGCTGCTGGCCGCGGGCGGCTCCGGCCTCGCCACGCAGGGCATCCCGGCCTCTCCTGGCGTGACCGAGGGTGCCGCCGCGGCGACGATCGTCGTGCCCTGGAACGACGCCGAGGCCGTCCGCGCCGCGTTCGCCGCGCACGAGTTCGCGGCCGTGCTCGTCGAGCCCTATCCGGCCAACATGGGCCTGATCCCGCCCGCCCCCGGCTTCCTCGAGCTGCTGCGCGATCTGTGCACGGGCTACGACGCGCTGCTCGTCTTCGACGAGGTGATCACGGGCTTCCGCGTGGCGCCCGGCGGCGCGCAGGAGCTCACGGGCGTGCTGCCGGACCTGACGATCATGGGCAAGATCATCGGCGGCGGGCTCCCGGCGGCGGCGTTCGGCGGCTCCGTGGCGCTGATGGAGCGGATCGCGCCGGCCGGCGACGTCTACCAAGCGGGCACGCTGAGCGGCAACCCGCTCGCGGTCGCGGCCGGGCGCGCGACGCTCAACCTGCTCGACGAGCAGGCCTACATGTCGCTGGCCAACACGACCCACGCGCTCGCGCAGGGCCTGCGCGAGGCCGCCGGCGACCGCCCGGTCTCGGTCACCTCGACCACCGGCCTGGTGACCGTCTTCTTCGCCGCCGAGCCGCCCACGGACTACACGAGCGCGGCCGCGTGCGACCTCGAAACCTACGGCGCCTGGTGCCGCGCGCTGCTGGCGCGCGGGGTCTATCCGCCCGCGTCGCAGTTCGAGGCCTGGTTCCCCTCCACGGCGCACACGCCCGACCACATCGCCCGCACCGTCGAGGCGGCCGCGGCGGCGTTCGCGGAGGTCTCGTGAGAGGCGACGCCCGCCCGGCGGGCTCGCACTCGCGCACGTGGAGGGACGCAACGTGAGTGCCTTGCAACGGCTCGCCCAGGAGCTCCGGACCGAGGGCGGCATCCTCGCGGGCACCGTCGCCGACGAGGGCGGCCCGCAGCCCCACGGCGACGCGGTCGCGCCCAAGGGCGAGGACTATCCGCTGCTCGTGGAAGCCATCCGCGAGGGCTACCTGCAGCACTACGGCGCCGGGCGCGTCGTGCAGCCCGCCGACCCGGACCTCGCGCTGCTGGCCGGCGACCGGCTGTACGCGCTCGGGCTCGAGCGGCTCGCCGCGCTCGGGGACCTCGCCGCGGTGGCCGAGCTGGCGGACGTGATCGCCCTGTGTGCGCAGGCGCACGCTGAGGGCGATCCCGAGCGCGCCGAGGCGATCTGGGCGGCTGGCGCGCGGGCCGTCGCGGCCGGTCCGTCACCTGACCACGAGGCCGCCAAACGTCAGTGGCGCGGCGCCTGAAGTTCCCGGCGCACCGTCCTTGACCCGTCGAGCGATATCGTTCCAGCCCCTTGCCTGAGAGTCGCAAAGAGCCGAAGTCCAAGTACACGGCCGACCGCAACATCCCCGGCGCCTTCGAAGGCGAGACGGTCACGCGGCGCCGGTTCATGACCATGACCACGCACGCCGCGGGCGGAATCGCCACCGCGGCGGTGCTGTTGCCCGTGCTCGGCTTCGCCGCCGGCTCGGCCATCTTCGAGCGCGCCCCCGTGATCTGGACGCCGATCGGGCGCCCTGAGGACTTCCCGGACGACGACTACCTCCCGCGCGTCGTCACGCTCACGCAGGGCATCGGCGAGGTCGGCAAGGCGACGGTCTATGTCCGCCGCTGGAACCCGGAGTACGACGAGCAGGAGGGCATGCCCGCCCCGCCGGAGACGGACGCGCCCGTGATCGCGCTCTCCAGCCGCTGCATGCACCTCGGCTGCCCCGTCCGCTGGACGGGCGCGGCGGACCGCTTCATCTGCCCGTGCCACGGCGGCGTCTACGGCTTCAACGGCGAGGTCGTCGGCGGCCCGCCGGTGCGCCCGCTGGACCGCTTCTACACGCGTCTGCGCAACGGCCAGGTCGAGGTCGGCCCGCGCTACTCGGTCAACTCGGAGTTCAAGCGGTTCCCGAGCTTCCGTGACCCGGGTCAGCCGCTCGACGGCATCGGCCAGTACCTCTACCCCGGGCGCTTCTCGACGCCCAAGAACCCATGAAGCTGCCGACTCTTCCCAAGCCTCCCGTCCCGAAGCGCTTCCAGGACAAGCCCGCCCGTCCCGGCGGTGCCCCGAAGCCGACCAAGCTCGAGCAGGTGCGCGAGGGCGGCATCTCGGCGGCGGACTGGGTGGACGAGCGCACGTCGCTGTCCGGCGGCCTGCGCTGGATGATGTTCCGAAAGGTCCCGAAGGGGACCAACTGGTTCTACACGCTCGGCTCGGCGACGATGTTCGCGTTCGTCTCGCAGGCGATCACCGGCGTGTTCCTGGCGATGTACTACGTGCCCTCCGCCACGCAGGCGTACGAGTCGGCGCGCCACATCTCCAACGACGTCTTCCTCGGCGAGTTCGTGCGCGGCATGCACAAGTGGGGCTCGTCGGTGATGGTCATCCTGATCTTCCTGCACATGGCGAGGACGTTCTTCTTCGGCGCGTACAAGTACCCGCGCGAGCTGAACTGGATCATCGGCGTCGTGCTCGTGATCCTCACCTTCGTGATGTCGCTGACGGGCTACCTGCTGCCGTTCGACCAGCGCTCCTACTGGGCGACGATCGTGGCCGCGAACATCAACGGCACGGGTCCGCTGGTCGGTCCCTTCCTCTCGGACTTCCTGCGAGGAGGTGGTGACTTCGGCGCCACGACCTTGTCGAGGTTCTACGCGATCCACATGATGCTCGTGCCAGGGTTGATCGCCGCCTTGATCGGCGCCCACCTGTACCTGGTGGCCAAGCTCGGCACCACGGCGCCGCCGTGGCAGCGTGCCGAGGTCGACGAGAAGCTTCGTGAGGAGCAGGTCTAGATGAACCAGCGCGAGAAGGAGGAGTACCTCCGCGAATACGCGCTCCTGAAGGCGAAGGGCAAGCCGTTCTTCCCCTACGCCGTCGCCAAGGACGCGGTGATGATGGTCTTCGTCATGGCGACGATCATCGCCATGTCGATCGTGCTGGGCGCCGAGCTCGGCCCGAAGGCCGACCCGACGACCACCACGTACGTCCCGCGCCCGGAGTGGTACTTCTTCTTCCTCTTCGAGCTGCTGCGCGTGATCAAGCCGCCGGAGCTGGTGCCGTTCGCGACCGTCGGCGTGCCGACGATCTGCATGATCATGCTCTTCCTGCTGCCGTTCATCGACCGCGGGCCGGAGCGGCGCCCCGAGCGCCGGCCGATCGCGACGATCTCGGGCATCCTGGTCATCCTCGCCATGGGCTACCTCACGTACCTGGGCGCGGCCGCCGGCTCCCCGAACGACATCGAGCTGGCGACGGCGCCGGAGTTCGAGCGCGGCAAGGTCGTGGTGGCCCAGTCCGGCTGCCTCGCCTGCCACAAGATCGGCGAGAACGGCGGTGACCTCGGCCCGCACCTGACCGAGATCGGCGCGGTGCTGGACAAGGGCGCGATCCGCCGCACGCTGGACAACCCCACGGCGCCGATGCCGTCGTTCGCGGGCCTCCCCGAGGAGAAGAAGGCCGCCATGGTGGACTACCTGGCGTCCCTCAAGGGCGAGGACGCGAGCCGCATCCAGCGCGACAACGTCGAAGCGACGAAGTAAGGTCCGACGGCGCATGGCCGCCGGCACCGGCACTCTTCCCGCAGACTCCGTGCGGGCGATGTTCGATCGCATCGCCGGGGTCTACGACGTCATGAACACGGTCATGACCGCGGGCCTGCACCATCGCTGGCGCGCGCGGGCCGTCGATCTCGCGCGCGTCGGGCCGGGGACGCGCGCGCTGGACGTCGCGGCCGGCACGGGCGACCTGGCGATCGAGCTCGCCGCGCGCGGCGGCGACGTCGTCGGCTCCGACTTCTCTCCGGGCATGTTGGACATCGCCCGCCGCAAGGCCCCCGGGCTGACCTGGGAGCAGGCGGACGCGATGGCGCTGCCGTACGCCGACAACACGTTCGACGCCGCCACCGTCGGGTTCGGCGCGCGCAACTTCGGCGATCTGCCGCAGGGCCTGCGCGAGATGGTGCGCGTCGTCAAACCCGGCGGGCGCGTGGTGATCCTCGAGATCACCACGCCGCAGAAGCCGCCGCTGTCGACCTTCTTCTCCGTGTGGTTCGATCGTTTGGTGCCGCTGCTCGGCCGCTTCGACGACGCCTACACGTACCTCCCCGCCTCGGTGAAGCGCTTCCCGGGCCCGGAGCCGCTCGCCGGCGAGCTCGTCGCCGCGGGTTGCAAGGACGTCGGCTGGATCCTGACCGCGGGCGGGATCATCGCGATCCACCACGGGACCGTCGCATAGTGGCCGCTCCGGCGACCCGACGCACACTCGGACGAGCGCAGGCGGCGCCTGGCGGTGTCCTCGCCTGGGGCAAGGGCACCACCCTGGCTCCCAGGCTGCGTCCTTGCCAGGCATCCACCTGCATCTCGCCCGAGCGTACGCCGGGCCACCGGAGCGACCACTAGTGGCTTCAGCGGAGGCCGTCGCCGCGGTTGTCGAAGCCGGTGGAGCCCACGTTCCCGGGCTCATGGACGCGCTCGAGGCGCGGCTGCGGGTGGTGGCGAAGTCCCACGGGGAGACGCTCGGCGAGCACGCCTGCGCGACGATCGAGGCCGGCGGCAAGCGCCTGCGGCCGCTGCTGGTGTTCGTCGCCGCCGGGCCGTCGCCCGCGGGGCACGACGCCGCACTGCGCGCGGCGGTGGCGGTGGAGCTCGTCCACTCGGCCACGCTCGTCCACGACGACGTGCTCGACGCGGCCGTGCTGCGGCGGGGCCGGCCGACGATCGCCGCCTCGGCCGGGCGCGCGATGGCCACGGCGACGGGGGACCTGTTGTTCTCGCGCGCGTTCGCCGAGCTGGCCGGAGGCGGCTCGGCGGAGCCCGTGCGCGTCTTGTCCGACGCGTCGTCCGCGCTGGTCGAGGGCGAGTTGCTCCAGCGCGAGGACGCCTGGAAGCTGCAGACCACGCGCGAGCGCTACCTGCGCCGCTGCGACCTCAAGACGGCGCGGCTGTTCCGCGCCGCGTGTGAGCTGGGCGCGCTGGCGGGCAGCGGGAACGTCGGGCTGCTGGGCGAGTTCGGCGAGCGCATCGGGCTCGCGTTCCAGTTGCTCGACGACGTGCTCGACGTGAGCGGGCCGGCCGAGCGCACGGGCAAGCACCGCGGCACGGACCTGCTCGACGGCACGGTCACGCTTCCGCTGATCCTCGCGCGCGAGCGGGACCCGGAGCTGGCGCAACTGGACCTGCGCGCGGTGCGCACGCCGGAGCAGGCCGAGGGCGTGTGCGACGCGATCGCCGCGACGGGCGCGCTCGAAGAGGCGCGCCGGATCGCGCTGGAGATGGTCGCCGAGGCGAAGGCCGATCTACCGGCGCTGCCCGAGCCTTCGCAGCAGGCAGCGCTCGAGTTGGTGGCCGACGGCGTCGTCGACCGCTACCGCTAGAAATCCTCGGGGAGGATGGCGCCGGCCTCGAGGGCGGCGGCGAAGCGGTCGGCTTCGGCCTCCATGTTCGCCTGCACGAGGCGGCGGAGGTCCTTCACCATCGCGTCGGTGCCGAGGTCCAGGTGCTCGTCGAAGCGGTCGACGGTCGCCTGGTCGTAGGTGCCGATCTCGTTCCACTCGCAGTTCGGGCAGCGCAGCTCGACCTCCCAGTGCGTCGGGGAGGCCTCCTCCCAGTCGACCGGGTAGACGAGGTCGCGGTCGCAGTCCGGGCAGACGCTCAGGTCGACGTCCGGCTCCTTGGCGGGCGTCGCGGCCTGGCCGGCCGCCTCGGCGGCGAGGGGCTCGAAGTAGACGACCTCGATCTGCCGCCCCGAGGGCAGCGTGACGCGGCGAACGTACTGGCCGTTGGAGTTGGTGGGCTGGCTCATGAGCGTGGAGGTCGTTCCGGGAGGTTGGTAAGCGACTTGCCCCCCGGTATTCGGCCTCGCGTTCACGAACTTGACCGAACGGCGACGCGAGATACCGCTAGCCTTGCGTCGAGGGACGTCACAGTCCAACCAGAACCCCTGCGGAGAGAAGTCGATGCCTTTCAACATCGGACCCTTGGAGCTCGCGATCGTGTTCGTGATCGTGCTCCTGATCTTCGGGCCCAAGCGCCTGCCCGGTCTCGGGCGCCAGCTTGGTACCGGGATGCGCGAGTTCAAGGAGTCGATCACCGGCAAGGGTGGCCGGGACGAAGACGACGAGGACTACCGCGAGGACCGGCACAAGGTCGAGTCCGCGCTCGGTCGCCCCGAAGGCGAGAAGGCCCCGCTCGCGGACGAGCCGGTCGCCCGCGAGAAGTCGCAGCTGTAAGCGGCGCCTGACGCCCGTAGCACCCTATGGCGAGCACACTGCGAGCGGTCGCGCATGACGACCGCCTGAGTCTCGTCGAGCACCTGACGGAACTTCGCGTCAGGATCGTGATCTGCCTCGCGGCCTTCGTCGCCGCGACGGCGCTGTGCATGGTCTTCAACCAGGACGTCCTCGACGTGCTCAACAAGCCGTTGACGGAGACCGTGGACGCGGGCAACCGCGACCCGATCCAGCAGGGCGCGAGCTACGACCAGGACGTGGCGAAGACGATGCAGCTCAACGCGGCGCTGTACCGCGTCCTGCTCGCGCGCGAGGACGAGCCCCCGGTTCGCAAGGCCCTGCTCGACGCCGCGCGCGAGAACGAGCGCGTCGCCAAGCTCGCGCCGGAGATCAGCGCGCGCAAGCCCGTGACGCTGGGCGTCTCGGAGCCGTTCCTGCAGACGCTGAAGGTGAGCGCCTACGCCGGTCTGCTGATCTCGCTGCCGATCATCCTCTTCCAGATCTACGCCTTCGTGCTGCCGGCGTTCTCTCCCCGCGAGAAGCAGATCGCACTCCCAGCCATGTTGGTAGTGCCGTTCCTGTTCATCGGGGGAGTCGTGTTCGGCTACTTCACGGTCGTCCCGCGGGCGATCGAGTTCCTCCAGAACTTCAACACCGACGCGTTCGACGTGCTCATCCAGGCGCAGCCGTACTACCGGTTCGTCCTGATGCTCCTGATCGCGATGGGCCTGCTTTTCCAGATTCCCGTGGCGATCGTGGCCGTTACGCGCGTCGGCATCGTGACCACCGCGCAGCTCCGGCACAACCGTCGTTACGCGATTCTCGCGATCGCCGTGACGGCCATGCTGCTGCCCGGCCAGGACCCGATCACGATGGGAATGATGATGGCCCCCATGTACGTTTTGTTCGAGGCCTCTATTCTGTTCTCCTGGCTCCTTGACCGGCGCGCCGGGCGCGCCGCCCCTGATGACCTCGAGGATTTAGAGGACGCTGAGCCAGAGCACGTCACCATCGATCGGGACTAACTCGCACCAACGCCATGCTGTTCGATCTCAGAAGCGGCGCTCGCCGCCGCACCGTCAAATTCGTATATGGAGGGCTCGCGCTACTGATGTTCGCGGGCTTCGTGTTCTTCGGAATCGGATCGAGCGGTCTCTCCGGCAGCATCGGCAACCTGATCACGGACGACACCGGCAGCGGCAACGGCGCCGAAGAGGCCGTCGATCGCGCCTCCGCCCAGGTGCGCGCGGCTGACGCCAAGACCAAGGCTACGCCGACCAACGCCGCCGCGTGGGCCGAGCTCGCCATGGCCCGCTACCGCCTCGCCCAGCTCGGCGACAACATCGATCCCGCGGCCAGCTACACCGCCGAGGGCCGCCGCCAGCTCACCGCCGCCGGCGCCGCCTTCGACAAGTACGTCGCGCTCGACCCGCCGCAGCCCGACGAGCGCCTCGTCCGCAACATGACGCAGGCCTACCTCGCGATCGAGCAGCCCGCCAAGGCCGTCACGGCCCAGGAGATGCTCACCGAGATCGAGCCGACGGACAACACCTTCTCGAACCTGGCCATCCTGGCCTACCAGGCCGGCCAGACCCGCAAGGGCGACCTCGCCTCCGCCAAGGCCGTCGAGCTCACCGAAGGCGCGGACGAGAAGAAGGAGCTCAAAGAGCAGCTGGACCAGGCCAAGTCCCAGTCCGCGCTCCAGCAGATCCAGGAAGTCGCCCCGACTCCCACGCCGACCGTCGGCTAACCCAAGCTGCGCCGCTATTATTGGCGGCCGCGCCCTTGTAGCTCAATTGGCAGAGCAGCGGACTCTTAATCCGAAGGTTGAAGGTTCGATTCCTTCCGGGGGCATGTAACGAAACCGCGCTACGGCGCGGTTTCGGCGTTTAACGACGGTTCCACGCGCGGTGGGCCAGCGGATAGGCGATGCGCCGCATCCCGTTGATCACGCCGACCGGGGCCAGCCCCCCTCCTCCGCTGCCCGGCTGGAACAACATCGCGTCGTACTCCGGCGGGAGCTCGTCCTCGATCCATAGCTCGGCCACCGGGGTAAAGCGCCGGAACGGGCGCGCCACGGCCAGCGCGAAGCGCAGCTCGCCGGTCGCTGCCGCCGCGCGCAGGCGTGTGAGCTGGTCGCCGGCGGCCGGCCGCGGAGACTCCGGACTGGGCAGCGCGCCCACGATGAACGTCTCGCCGCCGGCCCGGAAGGGCGTCGCCGACGTGTACGGACGAGCCTGCGCGTCGCGCGTGGGCAGGACGATGTGGTGCAGGACGGGCCGATCCGTCGACGTGGTGAGCAGGAGGTCCTGGTGCTCACCCTCGCCGTACGCGTCGCACACGCGAAGCGCCAGGCCGAACAGGTCCGGCATCCGGTCTGGCAGCCCCAGGCCGCGCGAGAAGCGGACGACCGCGGCGTACTCCGCCGGCCGGCTCAGCAGCTCGGCCGCCTGCGGGGCCGCCGCGGCGCCGGGGACGACCAGCCGCGCCGAGAAGACGACGCCCGACGGGTGCAGCGCCTTGCCGCGGCGCAGTGCGGCGCCGGCCGCGAACAGCACGCCGAGCGCGGTGCCGCCGACACGGGCGATCGTGGTGCGGACCATCCGTTCGCACTACCCAGCTACAGCGGCAGGGGCAGCGCCACGCCGGCGATCACGGGCGCACAGATGACCGCGAGCATCCCAACGCGCGGCGCCGGGCGCACGTGGCGGTCAGTGGACACGCGCGAGATCCGGGCGCGAGTGGGTAGCGTCCCGGCATGAGCGGTGGGTTCCCCCATGTGCATCTCGGCCCGAACGCCGAGGCGGAGCCGGGCTCGGTTCCGCGGTCGTACCGCCTGACGGTGCTGCTCGAGCGAGTCACGGAGTGGGAGGCCGTCGCCATCGCCCGAGAAGTTGCCGACGTGCTGGCCGCCGCGGGGATCGCGATTCGCGGCGAGGATGAGACCGTGCGGTCGGTGATCGGCGTGCAGCCGCATCCGTGGCCGGTCGGCCCGGCGACCGCCGAGGAGCTGATCGGAGCTGAGCACATCCTCGTGCCCAAGTCGGTGCCGCAGACGCCGGATCTGTCGCAGGACTACAGCCCGAACTGACACAACAACGCGACCCTGCGCCATGTTTGGTGGGTGGACGGGCTCGTCGTCGAGGATCTGATCAAGCGCTACGGCAGCTTCACGGCGGTGGACGGGCTGTCGTTCGCGGTGCCGCGCGGCAGCGTGTGCGGCTTTCTCGGCCCGAACGGGGCGGGGAAGACGACGACGCTGCGCATCCTGTTCGGCCTCTCGCGGCCGACGAGCGGACGCGCCGAGGGCCACGGCCGGATCAGCGGCATCCTCGACCGCGACGGGTTCCATCCCGCCCGCAGCGTGTGGAACGAGCTGAGCCTCGCGGCCGCGCGCGCCGGCCGGCGCGACGCCGACATCGACGCCGCGCTCGCGGCGGCGAACCTGAGCCACGCGGCGGACAAGCGCGTGGGCGAGTGCTCGCACGGCACCCGGCGAAGGCTGAGCCTCGCCGCGGCGCTGATCGCGGCGCCGGATGTGCTGTTGCTCGACGAGCCTGCGAGCGGACTGGACCCCCACGCGCTACGGGCGCTGCGCGAGCGCCTCCAGCAGCACGCGAGCGAAGGCGGGACGGTGCTGCTCTCCAGCCACGTGCTGGAGGACGTCGCCGCGACGTGCGACCGGGTCGTGGTGGTCAATCGCGGCCGACGCGTGGCCGAAGGCGACCTGCAGGCCATGCTCGCGCAGCGCATCCGCCTCCGCTCACCCGAGCCGGAGAAGCTGCTCGGCGCGATGAACGGGTTCGAGGTCACGCGCGACGGCGCCGACACGCTGATCGTCGCGGGCGCGGACCCTGACGCCGTCGGCCGCGCGGTGCGCGACAGCGGCGCGGTCCTGCACGAGATGAGCACCCAGGGCGCGCTGGAAGCGCTCTACGTCGGCCTCACGGAGGCGTCATGACGGTCGAGTTCGCCGCGCTGCGCGCCGTCCCGGGCTTCCGGCGTGCCCTCGCCCTCGCGCTCGCGTTCAGCGGCTTCCTCGCGATCTCCTACCTCGGCCTGAAGGATCTGCAGACGACGACGCTCACCGACGCCCGCAGCGCGCTCTCGTCCGGCGCGATCTCCGGCCTGGTCGTGATCGTGTACGCCGCCGCGACCGCCGGCGGCGAGGTCGCGCGCGGCGGACTTGCGCTGGCCCTGATCGCGCGGCCGGACCGGCGCGCGGCGGTCACCGATCGCCTGGGCGCGTACGCCCTCGCCGGAGCGGGCCTGGCGCTCGGCGGGGCGCTGATGGCCGCCGTGCTCACCTACGCGCTGCTCGGCTTCGGCGGCGCGGACCTGCCGGGGGCCGGTGACCTCCTGGCCCGCGTGCTCGGCACGGTCGTGTACGGCGCGCTCATGGGCGCGGCCGGTGCCGCCCTTGGCCTCGCCGCGCGCTCGGCCGCCCCGCCGGTGGTCGCGATCCTCGCCGTGCTGCTGTTCCTCGAGCCGCTGTTCGCCGGGCTGAGCGACCCGATCGCGCGCTGGGGGCCGGGCGGCGCGGCGGGCGCACTCACCGCCAGCGCCACCGAGGATCTCCCGCCGGCCTGGGCGGGTGCGCTCGCCCTGGCGGCCTACGCGGCGCTCGCCGCGCTGGTGGCGCACGCCCTCACCGCGCGCCGCGACGTACCCTAAGCCGATGCTCGCGAGCGTCGACGGCGCCATCGGGCCCGCGGGCGAGGCGCGGGTGCCCGTCACCGACGACGGGCTCCTGCGCGGCGACGGCGCGTTCGACGCCCTGCGCCTCTACGGCGGGCGCCCGTTCGCGCTCGACGAGCACCTCACCCGCTTCGAGCGCAGCTGCGCCGGGATCCGGCTCGAGTGCGACCACGCGGCGTTGCGGCGGGAGATCGCCGCGCTGCTGGAGGCGGCCGGGCCGGTGGACGGCGTCCTGCGCTTCTACGCGACGCGCGGCGGGCGCCGGATCGTCCTCGTACTCCCGCTGCCGCAGCGGCCCGCAGTCGCCCGCCTCGCGACGATCCGCTACGCGCCCAACCGCGTCACGGACGGTCTCAAGACCTTCTCGTACGCCGCCAACATGCTCGCGTCCCGGCTGGCGCAGGAACAGGGCTACGACGACGCGCTGCTCGTCACGCCGCACGGGCGCGTGCTCGAGGGCACGACGTCCTCGTTCTTCTGGGTCCGGGACGGGGTGCTCCGCACGCCGCCGCTCGAGGACCGGATCTTCGGCTCGATCACGCGTGAGCGGCTGATCGCCGTCGCCGGCGCGATCGAGGAGCCGACGACCCTGGACACGCTGCACGGCGCCGAGGAGGCGTTCCTGGCCTCATCGGTCCGGGAGGTGCAGCCGGTCGCGGTCATCGACGAGCTCCGGCTCGCCGCGACGCCCGGGCCTGTCACCCTGCACGCGCACGCGCGGCTGCGAGAGGCGATCGAACGTGAGCTCTAGCTCGCGCGCGCGCGAGCGTTGCCGCCGCACTGATAGTCCACGTACCAGACCGCGTGCTTCGAGGCGCGCACGATGCCTCGGATCAAACCCATGACTACGTATTACCACTGATATGCAGCCCATTAACGTCGGCGTCGTAGGCCTCGGGTACTGGGGGCCGAACCTGGCGCGCAACTTCGCGGCCATCCCCACCTGCAACCTCGTGTGGTGCTGCGACGAGACGGACGCGAACCGTGAGCGCTGGCAGGCGAGCTTCCCAAGTGCCCGGTTCACGGACGACCTGCAGGACCTGCTCGACGACCCGGAGCTGGACGCGGTCGTGCTCGCCACGCCCGTCCCGACGCACGGGCCGCTCGCGGAGCGGGTCCTGCGCGCGGGCAAGCACTGCTACGTCGAGAAGCCGCTCGCCTACACCGTCGAGGACGCCGAGCGCGCCGTCGCCGCCGCGCGCGAGGCCGACCGGCTGCTGATGGTCGGACACCTGCTCGTCTACCACCCCGGCGTCGAGATGCTCAAGTCGATCGCGGACTCCGGCGAGCTCGGCGACATCCACTACATCTACTCCCAGCGCCTGAACCTGGGCCAGCTGAGGTCCGACGAGAACGCGCTGTGGTCGCTCGGCGCGCACGACGTGTCCGTCATCCTGCACCTCGCCGGCGCGGACCCGACGCTGATCGAGGCGCGCGGCGAGGCCTACACGCGGCCGGGCGTCGAGGACGTCGTGTTCGGCTTCCTGCGCTTCCCCTCCGGCATCGCCGCCCACCTGCACATGTCGTGGCTGGACCCGCACAAGACGCGCGCGTTCACGGTCGTCGGCTCCAAGCGGATGGCGACCTTCGACGACATGGAGCTCGAGCGCAAGGTCACCATCTACGACAAGGGCTTCGACGAGAAGGCCGAGTCCTACGGCGAGTACATCACGCGCTCGGGCGACATCCGCTCGCCGCGGATCCCGAACAAGGAGCCGCTGCGAATCGAGTGCGAGCACTTCATCGACTCGATCCGCAACGGGACCACGCCCCGCTCCGACGGCCAAGCGGGGCTGCGGGTCGTGCGGGTGCTCTCAGCCCTGCAGGACAGCCTCAGGCGGTGACGCCTTCGGCGCGCGCGGCCAGGCTCGCTCGCCCGGCCTCGGTCCAGATGATCTGGTCGCGGCCGGGCCCGACGCCGATCAGCGCGATCGGGACGCCGACGAAGTCGGCGATGAACTTCAGGTAGTCGCGCGCGTTCTGCGGCAGCTCCTCCTCGGAGCGCACGCCCGAGATGTCCTCGTCCCAGCCCGGCAGCTGCTCGTAGTCACCCGACGCGTGGTGCATGACGGTCTGGTGGTACGGATAGTTGTCGAACGTCGCCTCCTCGGCGCCGCGGTAACGCGTGCAGACGTTCAGCGCGCCAAGGCCGGTGAGGACGTCCAGCTTGGTGATCGCCAGGTGCGTGAGCGAGTTGATGCGCGACGCGTAGCGCAGCGCGACGAGGTCGATCCAGCCGACGCGGCGGGCGCGGCCGGTGGTGGTGCCGTACTCGCCGCCAGCCTCGCGCAGCGTCACGCCGAGCTCGTCGTCGAGCTCGGTCGGGAACGGGCCGGAGCCGACGCGCGTGGCGTACGCCTTGGCGATGCCCCAGATCTCGTCGATGTCCTTGGGGCCGACGCCGGTGCCCGTGCACGCGGACGCGGACACCGGGTTCGACGACGTCACGAACGGATACGTGCCGTGGTCGATGTCCAGCAGCGTGCCCTGCGCGCCCTCGAACAGGACGTTCTTGCCCGTGTCCAGCACGTCCCACGTGAGCTTGGCGGTGTCGGCCACGAACTGGGCGATCCGGTGGCCGTACGTGAGGTAGTCCTCGGTCATCGACTGCAGGTCGAGGTCCGGCGACTTCGCGTACGGGCGCAGCTGAAGGCGCTTGGGCTCCATCGCCGCGACGATCTTCTTCTTGAGGATCTTCTCGTCCAGCAGGTCCTGCACGCGGATGCCCAGGCGCGCGGCCTTGTCGGCATAGCACGGGCCGATGCCGCGCCGCGTGGTGCCGATCTGCAGCTTGCCGAGCTTCGTCTCACCGGCGTGGTCCAGGTACATGTGGTACGGCATGATCAGGTGCGCGTTGGCGCTGATCCGCAGCCCGGACAGGTCCACGCCCTTCGCGCGCAGCCCGTCGAGCTCGTCCGTGAGGACCTTCGGGTCGATCACGACGCCGTTGCCGATCGCGCACAGCTTGCCCGGGTACAGGATCCCGGACGGGATCAGGTGGAACTTCCAATGCACGTCGTCGCGCACGATGGTGTGGCCGGCGTTGTTGCCGCCCTGGAAGCGGATAACCATGTCCGCGTTCTCCGCGAGCAGGTCGATGACCTTGCCCTTGCCTTCGTCGCCCCACTGGGCGCCCACGATCACGATGCCGGCCATGTCGTGGGTTCAGTCTACGGTGCCCTCCCGTAGCGGGGGCGATCGTCGTCCCAGTGCGAGTCGTCGAAGGGGTCCGGAGTGCTGGAGGCGGCCACGGGTTCCGGAAGGTTGAACTGCTTCTCGAGCCGCCGGTCGGAGCCGAACATCGGGAACGGGTCGCCGCACATCTCGTACAGGCGCGAGACCGTGCGGTCCCCGATCTGCTCGCGCAGCTCGTCGTCGCCGCCGGACGCGCCCGTGCCGATCAGGTTCGTGGTGACGATGATCGACCGCTGCTCCTCGTAGCGCGTGTTGACCACCGTGTAGAGCTGCTCGAGCACCCACGACGAGGTCTGCTCGGCGCCGACGTCGTCGATGTGCAGCAGATCGACGCTGCACAGCATGTCCACGAGCTGGCTGAGGCTGTGCTGCGCGTCGTCACGGAACGTCTCGCGCAGCATCGCCAGCAGGCGCGGGAGGCTGTAGATGGCGACCGTGCGGTCGGCCTCCATCGCGTGCTTGGAGATCAGCATCGCGAGCGTCGTCTTGCCGGTGCCGGGCGGGCCGGTGAACCACATGCCGCGGCCCTCGTCGAGCTGGTCGCCGATTGAGCCGATGTAGCGGCGCACCTCCCGCACGACGTGCGGGTGCGCGCGCTCGAGCGACGGCAGCGGCTCACGGTCGAAGCCGACGCCGCGATAGGCCTTCGGGATCCGGCCCGCGATCGCCGCGGCGCGCTTGCGGGCGAGCCGCGAGGGCCGGCACGAGCACGGGTACGCCTTGCGCGCCTCTTCGTCGAACAGGAAGCCCGACCCGTCGCACTGGGTGCACTCCATCAGTACCGATCGTCCCCGGCGTAAGACATGAAGCGCGGGAAGTCGCGCTGGAACGTGAGCTCGACCGTGCCCAGGCCGCCGTTGCGGTGCTTGGCGATGATCAGGTCGGCGATGCCCTCGCGCTCGGACTCCTTGTCGTAGTAGTCCTCGCGGTAGATGAACATCACCAGGTCGGCGTCCTGCTCGATCGCGCCCGACTCACGCAGGTCCGACAGCATCGGGGTCGGCGGCTTGCGCTGCTCGACGCCGCGGTTGAGCTGGGACAGCGCGATCACCGGTACCTCGAGCTCGCGCGCGAGGGTCTTCAGGCCGCGGGAGATGATGCCGATCTGCTCGACGCGGTTCTCGGGGCCGCCGCCGCCGGCGGACATGAGCTGCAGGTAGTCGATGACGATCAGGCCGAGGCCGTCCGGGTTCTGCTGCAGGAGCCTTCTCGCCTTCGCGCGCACGTCCAGCACGGACAGGTCCGACGAGTCGTCGATGTAGAGCTTGGACTCCGACAGGCGCGCGGAGGCGGCCAGGATCTTGCCCCAACGCGCCTGCGGGACGCGGCCCTTGCGCAGATCGTCGCCCTTGATCGACGCCTGGGAGGCGATGAAGCGCTGCGCGAGCTCGCCCTCGGACATCTCAAGGCTGAACAGCGCGACGGCCTTGTTGGAGTTCAGCGCCGCGTTCTCGCAGAAGTTGGCCATCAGCGCCGACTTGCCCATCGAGGGCCGGGCGGCGAGGATGATCAGGTTGCCGGGCTGGAAGCCGCCCGTGATCGCGTCCAGGTCCTCGAAGCCGGAAGGCGTGCCGGTGACCGGCGTGCCCTCCAGCGAGAGCTTCTGGAGCTTGTCGAGCTCCTCGTCGAGCACCATGTCGATGCCCTTGAAGTCCTTGCGGCTGTCCTCGTGCGCGACTTCGAGGATGAGCCGCTCGGCCTGATCGACGAGATCACGCGGCAGCGCCTCGTGGCCGTGGACGCGCTCCTGGATCTCATAGGAGGCGTGCAGCAGGCGGCGCAGCATCGCGTTCTCGCGCACGATGCGCGCGTACTGGCGGACATTGCCGATCGCGGGCACCGAGCCCGCGAGCGCCTCGATCGCGGCCGCGCCGCCGACGCTCTCCAGGTCACCCGCCTGCTTGAGGTGCTCGACGATCGTGAGCGCGTCGATCGGCTCGCCCATCGTGTTGAGGTCGAGCATCGCCTGGTAGATCCGGGCGTGGCTGGAGCGGTAGAAGTCCTGCGGCGTGAGCCGCTCGTCGATGATCAGGCCCGGGAGCGTCGTGTCCGAGAGCAGCACGGCGCCGAGGACGGACTGCTCGGCCTCCAGGTTCTGCGGCGGGGCGACCGGCGCGGGGCCGCCGCCGTTGAAGCCGTTGCCGTTGTGCGTGGGCGCGCTCATGCGGACAACCAAACCTAGCCGCGCCCTCGGACGAACACACGTTCGTCCCCGCAAGCTGCAAGGATTTCCGTCCGTGGCCGCCATCGATCCCGTCGTCGCGCCGAGCCCGGCGGGGTTGCTCCTCGAACGGGAGCGCCACGTGGAAGCGTTCACGGGTGCGCTCGAGGAGGTCGCGGGCGGAGCGGGGACGACGGTGCTGATCGTGGGCGAGGCGGGCGTCGGCAAGTCGATGCTGCTGCGTGAGCTCACGGGCCGCGCCGGAGGGCGGGCCACGGTGCTTCGCGCGCGGGGGGACGAGCTCGAGCAGGAGTTCCCATACGGCGTCGCGCGCCAGCTCCTGGAGCCGCTTCTGCGCACCCTGCAGGATGTCTGGGACGGGCCGGCCGAGCTGGCCCGATCGGTATTCACGCCCGGCGCCGAGGGGCCCTCCGACGACCCCTCCTTCGCTCGCCAGCAGGGCCTGTACTGGCTCGTGGTCAACCTCGCGGAGCGGCTCGGACCCCTCGTCCTCGCCGTCGACGATGCCCATCGCGCCGACGAGCCCAGTCTGCGCTTCATGCGTTTCCTCGGCCACCGGCTCGACGGCCTGCCGGTGGCGCAGGTGCTGGCGAGCCGGCCGCTCGCGGAGATCGAGCACCGGCCCGCCCTGGCGGACATGCTCGAGGACCCGCTCGTGCAGACGCTCGCCGTCGATCGGCTGTCGCGTGAGGCCACTGCCGCCTTCCTGGAGCGGGCATGGCCGGAAGGCGCCACGCTCGCCGCGGTCTGCCACGAGCTGACCGGAGGCAACCCACTGATGCTGCGCGCGCTCGTCACGGAGGCGCGGGGCACCGTCGACACCGCCGCCGGGCTGCGGGCGCTGGGCGTGCGGCCGATCGGCCAGCGCGTACGGCGCGCCCTGGCCGGCGCGCCCGCCGGAGCGCTGGAGCTCGCGCAGGCGGTCGCGGTGCTCGGCGACGACACGCCGGCCGTGGAGGCGGTCGCGTTCGCGGGCGCCGACCCGATCGACATCCTGCTCCGCGCCGGCATCCTCGAGGAAGGGCCGCGAGGGCTGCGGTTCGTGCACCCGCTCGTGCGCACGTCGGTCTACCGGCTGCTCTCGCCCGTCGAGCGCGCCGCCGCGCACCTGCGCGCCGCGCGGACGCTTCACGCGCGCGGCGTGAGCGGCGAGCTGGTCGCGGCGCACCTGCTGCACACCGGCCCGGTGGGGGAGCCATGGGCGGCGCGGGTGCTCGACGAGGCGGCGGAGCGGGCCCTCGCGTCCGGCGCGCCCGAGTCGGCTGCGCAGCTGATCGCCCGGGCGCTCGAGGAGCCCGACGCCGGCGTCGCCGAACGCGCACGGCGCTTGGCCCGGCTCGGCGACGCGCAGTCCTCCGCCGGCGTGTCCGACGCCCTCGGCTCGTACGAGCGGGCGCTCGCGCTCACGCCCGGGGCGGTCGCGATCACGTTGCAGTACTCCGGTGCGCTGGCGATGGCCGGCCGGACGGTCGACGCCTTCGCGGTGCTGGACGGGGCGCAGCTGCCCGACGATCCGACCATCCGCGCCGCGTTGCACGCCGCGGCGCTGTTCACGGACTCGTCGGCGGCGCGCGAGCACCGCGACGCGGTGGCCGCGCGCACGCCCGACGGGCCGTTGCTCGCGGCCACGACCGCGTACGAGCTGGCCATGCGCAACGCGCCGGTGGACCGGGTCGCGGCGCTGGCCGTGCCCGTGTTCGGCGGCGGCGCCCTGCCGCTCGAGCTCTCGACGACGATGGCGTACGGCTACGCAGTCTGGGCGCTGATCCTGAGTGAGCGCTTCGACGTCGCGCGCGCGGAGCTCGATCGCGCGGTCGAGCTCGGCCGGCGTACGGGGACGCTCGTCGTACACGCGCTGGCGCTGCTGCTGCGAGCGGGAACGAACCTGCGCGCCGGCGCGCTACAGGCGGCCGAGGCGGACGCGCAGCAGTCCCTCGCGCTCTCGGAGCACCCGTCGTGGCGGTTCGGCAACGCGGCGGCGATGCAGATCCTGCTCGCGCAAGGGCGGGTGCAGGAGGCCGCGGCCGCGGCGGCGCGGATCGACGCGCATACGGTCCAGGGCGTCTCGGTCGTCCTTCTGGCCGAGCAGGCCCGTGCCCGGGTGCTGCTCGCGCAGCGTCAGCCGGAGGCGGCGCTCGCGGCGGCGGAGGCGCTCGGCCGGCACGCGGCGCTGGCGCTGTTCGACAACCCGGTCTTCCTGCCGTGGCGCGAGACGGCCGCGCTGGCCGCGGCCGCCGCCGGACGGCCCGAGCGTGCCGCGGCCCTCGCCGCCGAGCAGGTGGCGCTCGCGGGGGCCTACGGCGTGGCGGCCGAGGCGCGGTTGGTCGAAGCGCTCGTCGCGCGCGACGCCGAGCGCATCGAAGCCGCGGCCGCGGTGGACCGCCCGCTGGTGCGGGCGCGGGGGCTGTTGGCGCTCGGGCGGATGCGGCGCGTCGCCGGCAGCCTCACGGCAGCGCGGGAGCCGTTGCGGGAGGCGATGGAGCTGGCCCCGGCGGGCGGGGCGGTCGGGCTGGTCGACGAGGCGCTGGACGAGCCCGCGGCGGCGGGCGCGCGCCCGCGACGCCGGGCGGGAAGCGGGGCGCTGGCGCTCACGGCCGCCGAGGCGCGCGTGGCGCGGCTCGCGGCGGACGGGGCCAGCAACCGGGAGATCGCTCAGGAGCTGTTCGTCACGCTCAAGACGGTCGAGATGCACCTGAGCTCCGCGTACCGCAAGCTCGACATCTCGAGCCGCGCTCAGCTGGCCTCCAGGCTCGACTGAAGCGCGCTGCGGGCGCGGAACAGCAGCTGCCCGGTCGCGTTCGGCGTCAGCCCGAGCGCCGCGCCGACCGCCTCGTGCGGCTGGTCCGCGTAGGTGGAGAGGAACACCGCTCGCCGCTGACGCTCCGGCAGCGCGCTGAGCGCCCGCCGGACGTCGGCGCGGCACACGACCGCCGTCGAGTGATCCTCCTGCGGCCGGTCCGGCCCGGTCGCGAGCGGCGCCCGGTGGCGCAGCGCGTTGCGCCGCGCCACCGTGGTCGCGTACGCCCCGAAGCCGGGGTCGTCGAGATCGAGTCGCGCGAGCGTGGCCAGGAGCGCGTCCTGGGCGGCATCCTGCGCCGCGTGCGGGCAGCGCGTGATCGACTGCGCGCGGCGCCGGAGCGGCTCGAAGTGCTGCTTATAGAGCGCGGTGACGATCTCGGGGTCGCCCATCAGGCCACCATCACCGAGGCCGGGTCGGCGGGGTCGACGCGCACCGGGACGGTCGCTCCGGGCTGGAAGCCGCCGACCGCGAGGCGCGAGATCACCTGCTGATGCGTGACGGCGTACGGCGCGCGGCCGTCGAGCGTGACCTCGAGGCCGAGCTCGACGAGCGGGTTGTCGTTGATCGACGTGCCCGTGTCGCGCAGCGTCGTGATCGTGGCGTGGCCTGGAAGGCCGTGCAGCGCGAGGTGCTGGGCGCGCTGCGCCTGCTCGGCGGCGCTGGAGGCCGTCGCGAGGCCGTCGCGCAGCGTCGCGCGCAGGCCCTGGCGGGGGGTCGAGTCGGCGAGCTGCTTGAACGCGCGCATGTCCTTGAGGAAGCCCATATGGTCCTTTCGGGGTGGAGGGTCTCCATCGTCCGCGCCGCCGGCGCGTCGCGCCACAGAGCCCCACCCGGGGGTTTCCCCTGCCTTTTAGGCCGGGCCAGGTCCAGGGTGGGGCGCGCGTAATGCCGTGGGCCGCTCGCGCCTTTCCTCCCCGACCTCCCCAAGTCGAAAGGAACTCCCCGACATGCGTACTTCAATCAAGGTGGCCGCGGCCACGCTGCTGCTCGCCGGCGCGGCCGCCGGCGTCGGCCAGGCCGCGATCTCCAATGACGGCGTCGTCACGATGTGCGTCAACAACGTCTCCGGCGCCGTGCGCGCCGTGGACCCGACCGGCGTGGCGCGCCCGTGCGCGAACACCGAGACGGTGCTGCCGATGAACCAGAAGGGCCCCGCCGGTCCGGCTGGGCCGCAGGGCCCGGCGGGTCCCGCGGGCGTGGCGTCGAAGCCGCACATGATCTCGCGCTGGGTGGCGTCCAACCTGGGCGTCGGGACGAGCTTCGGCGCGATCTCGAAGGTCGAGCTGGCCAAGGGCGCCTACCACATCACCGCCAAGGGCACCGCGTGGCTGCCGGAGCAGCCGTACGGGCGCGCGTGGGCGGCGGTCTCCTGCCAGCTGCGCATCCGCCATCACGACGGCGTCTGGGACACGCTGGACGCCACGACGGTCGAGGTCAGCGATGAGGGTCCCGAGTACGGGACGTTCTCGATGCAGGGCCTCACGCGGGTCGTGACCGCCGATCCGGAGAGCATCCGCTTCGAATGCAAGGACGACGGCGGCCCGCAGGGTCAGTACGTGCTCCTGCGCAACCTGAACCTGCACGTGATGCCGATCGGCGACTACACGCAGACCCAGGAGATCTTCTAGGAGACGACGAAGCGCCGGCCTTTCGGGCCGGCGCTTGAAACCTTCGCGGAAGTTCGAGCCCGTTCGGGCGCGAGTTCCGTCTACTGCTGCTCGACCACCATGGTCTTGACGGTCGCGGTCACGCCGTCCTCGACCTCG
Source organism: Solirubrobacter deserti (assembly GCF_027587175.1). GTDB lineage: Bacteria > Actinomycetota > Thermoleophilia > Solirubrobacterales > Solirubrobacteraceae > Solirubrobacter > Solirubrobacter deserti. The sequence goes on along the minus strand of NZ_JAPCID010000001.1, from coordinate 217,523 downwards.
ACCTCGATCATGCGCGTCCCGACGGTGCGGATCGGCTCCTCGAGGTGGACGTTGCGGCGGTCGATCGTGATGCCGCGGGCCTCCTGGATGGCGTCCGCGATGTCCTGCGTCGTGACCGAGCCGAACAGGCGGCCGTCGTCGCCCGCCTGGTGCGGGATCGTCAGCACGGTCTTGCTGAGCAGGGCCGCCGTCTCCTGGGCGGAGGCCAGCGCCGTGGCGGCGGCCTTCTCGGCGGTCTCGCGGCGCTTCTCGGCCGCGGCGATCGCGCCCTTGGTCGCCGGCTGGGCCAGCTTGCGCGGGATCAGGTAGTTGCGCAGGTAGCCCTTGGAGACGTCGACGACCGTGCCGCGCTCGCCGAGCGTCTCGTGGTCCTGCAGAAGAATGGCCTGAGGCATCGGTGTGGTGCCTCGCTACCTAGCGGTCGCGCCCACGGCCGCCACGGCCGCGGCTCTCGCCCTCGTCCGGCCCGGAGCCCTCGCCGACGTACGGCAGCAGCGCCAGCTCGCGGGCGCGCTTGACCGCGCGGGCGATCTGGTTCTGGTGCCGGCGGCAGGCGCCCGTGATGCGGCGCGAGCGGATCTTGCCGCGGTCGCTCACGAACTTCTTGAGCGCGTTGATGTCCTTGTAGTCGACGAACTCGACCTTGTCGCGGCAGTACTGGCAGGACTTCCGGCGTCCGCCGCCCCCACCGGCCTTGCGATCACGCCGGCGCGTCGGCCGGCTGCGCTGCTTCGCCACTGTTACAAAACCTCTCTAGCTGCTGTCTCGCTTGTTTGCGCGCCTCGCGCGCGCGAGGCCAGACGCCGTGCGGGCGCCGGTCCGCACAGGGTAGCGAACCGGGTGAATTGCTTTCCGTCCGCTACGACGTGTAACGACTCTGCAAAGAAAGTGCGGATTAAGCGGCTACAGGAGCCGGTACCTCCGACCCCGGACGTAGACTCGCCCTCCAAGACTACGAAAGTCGAAAGGAGCGCCAGCCCACCATGGCGGCAACCAATATCAATCGCGTCGTCCTCACGGGGAACCTGACGCGCGACCCGGAGCTCCGGTCGCTGCCGTCGGGCATGTCGGTGTGCAGTCTGCGGATCGCCTCGAACTCCCGCCGCAAGGAGAACGGCGAGTGGGTCGACAAGCCCAACTACTTCAGCGTCACCGTCTGGGGCGCCCAGGGGGAGAACTGCCAGCGGTTCCTCTCCAAGGGCCGGCCGGTCTGCATCGACGGCCGCCTCGAGTGGCGTGAGTGGCAGGACCAGAGCGGCAACAAGCGTGAGGCGATCGAGATCGTCGCCGACGCCGTGCAGTTCCTCGGCGGCCGCGAGGAAGGCATGGGCGGCGGTGGCGGCTCGTACGCCGGCGGCGCCGGTGCCGGCAACGGCAACGGGTTCACCCCCCACTCGGACGTCCCGGCCGACGTGTCGGACTTCGGGCCCGCGCCCGTCGGCGGCGGGCGTCCGCCCGCGCCGGCGGACGACGACATCCCGTTCTAGGCCGCGTCGCTTCGTCATTGAGATCAGCTCGGGCCGTCCTTTGGGGCGGCCCGCGTTCGTTAAACGGCGAGCACACCCACTGGCCGCGCGTCAAGCAACTCGTGCCCAGGCGTGCGCGGAGTACGGCGCGGTGGTCACGAGTGGCTTGACCCGCGGCGGCGGGTGCGCAACGTCCCAGTGAGCCGGACTGCGCGAACGCTCGCGCGTTCGCCGCGGGGTTGGCGAGGGGCAATCGGTCACTTGACCACCTATGCGGTGGTCAACTGACCGATCACCTCAGAAACAACAAGGGCCGCCTCGCGGCGGCCCTTCTCAAGCGCTCTAAGCCTCGGCGGGCTCGGCTTCCGGAGCAGTCGCCTCCGGGGCCGGCTGGGCCGAGGGGCGGAGATCCGGCGGGTCGGGCGTGCCCGGCCGCAGCTTGATGATCCGGTGGCGCAGGACGCCGTCCGTGATCTTGAGGTTGTGGTCGAGCTGCTCGAGCAGCTCGTTCGCGCCCCTGAACTGAATCAGGTGGTAGTCAGCCTCAGCCTTCTTGCGCACCTCGTAGGCAGCCTGGCGAGTACCCCAGTCATGCCGTCCGATGAACTCGCCGGTGCGGTCGATGAGGTCTGCGACGTCCGCCACGATCTGCTCGCGACGCTCGGCCTCGACGGCCGGGTCCAGCAGGAGCGTGAGGTCGTAGATGTGCTTTCCGCTCGCCATTGCGGTGGCAGAGAGTAGCAACGTGGGGCGAACGCGCCCGACCCAAACCCTACGGGAGGTATGGGACGGAACCTGCTGCGCCGGATCCGCTGGGGCAACGTCGCGCTCGCGGCTGGGGCGTTCGCGACGCTGACGCTCGGCGTCGCGTGGGCCCTGACGACCTCGACGGCACCGCCGCTGCCCGCCGCCGCCGCGCGGCCGCTGGTCGCCGACGAGCCGATCCCGACGCTGGCGCCGCGCGCGACGGTGGGGGACGAGGAGAAGACGCGCGACGAGGGCGGCGACGGGTCCGCGGCGGCCGCGGCACGCAACGGGGAGGACCAGGACGCGGAGAAGCGCCGCGGTGGGGAGACGCGGGCGCCCGGGGCCCGGGGCGGCGCGAGGAAGCGTGCGCCCGCGGGCGAGGAGCGCGGCGGCGGCGAGGAGAAGCGCGGCGGCGGCGAGAGGCGCGGCGGCGGGGAGCGCGGCGGCGGCGAGGAACGCGGCCGCGGCGGAGAACGCGGCGGCGGCGGAGAACGCGGCGGCGGCGAGGAACGCGGCGGCGGCGAGGAACGCGGCGGCGGCGAGGAACGCGGCGGCGGGCCCGTGGCGACGCCCGCGCCGACCGTGGCGCCGGCTCCGCGCGTCGTCGCGCCCGCGCCCCGCCGGCCTCGGCCGACCGAGACGCGGCGGCCGAGTGGGGAGTTCGGGTTCGAGGGGTCCGGCTAGCTCGTCGGGGTGCGGGCGCCGGAGTTCTTGGCGCGGATGTCCGCGATCTGCTCGTCGATCCAGTCGCCCGGGTCGCGGGAGGTGACGATCTCCTTGAGGCCCTTGGCGCGGCGTTCGCGCTCTTCAGGCTTCATGACCAGCGCGGCGTGGATGGCGTCGGCGAGCTCCTGGACGTCGAACGGGTTCACCGAGATGGCGAACTCGCCGAGCTCCTCGTGGGCGCCGGTGTTCTCGCTCAGGATCGAGACGCCGTGGCGCTCGTTCACCAAGGGCCCTTCCTTGGCCACGAGGTTCATGCCGTCGAACATCGCGTTGACCATCATCACGTCGTAGTGCTTGTAGGAGGCGACGGCCTCGTCGAGGTCGTCGCGCAGCTTGAGGTCGATCGGCATCCAGTCGGGCGTGCCGTGGCGGTGGTTGACGACCGCCACCAGGGCCTCGATCTTCTCCAGGTACTCGGCGTACTCGGGCACGTCGGTCCGCGAGGGCATCAGCTGGGCGGTGAAGGTGATCTTCTCGGCGAACTCGGGGTGTTGCTCGAGGAAGATGTCGAAGGCGGTGAAGCCGCGCAGGACGTTCTTGGACAGGTCCGCGCGGTCCACGCGCAGGATCGAGTGCTCGCGCCGGCGGGCCAGGACCTTCTCCTCGAACTCGCGCACGCGCGGGCGCCGGCCGACGTTCTGCGTGGCGTCGTAGTCGATCGGGAGCGGGTAGGAGCGCACCCACACCGGGCGATCGCCGCAGAAGACCACGCCGTCGTCGAAGGACACCTCGAGGTCCATCAGGTCGCGGCAGCACTGCAGGAAGTTGCGCTGGTAGGACTTGGTGTGGAAGCCGATGATGTCGTTGGCCAGCAGCCCGTTGTAGATCTCCTCGCGGATGCGGCTGGGCAGCACGCGCCAGGCGTCCGGCTGGGTCCACGGGATGTGCACGAAGTGGTGCAGGAACACGTCCGGCCGGGCCTCGCGGACCATCCCGGGCAGGGTGTAGAAGTGGTAGTCGTGGACCATCACGACGGGCTCTTCCTGCCCCCCGATCTCGTCGATGACGGCGGTCGCCAGGTCGCGGTTGACCGCCTGATAGCCGAGGTCGAAGGCGTCGACCTCGTGGCGGCGGATGTCCGGCGCGTTGCTCTGGTCCCAGAGGTAGTGCTGGATGAACCAGAGCATCGGGTTGGCGATGATGTTGTAGAAGCGGTCGTAGGCCTCGCCGTCGCTCTCGATGAACTTCACGCGGAAGGAGCCGCCCTCGGGCGCCTCGACCTCGAACGGCTTACCGCCGTGCTCGCGCGCGACTTCGACGTCCTGCTCGGTCATCGCGGACGCGATCCAGATCGCATCGCGGTGGGACGCCAACCCCGTCAACGCGGTGACGAGGCCGCCCGTGCCGCGCTTGACCGAGCCGTCCTCCTGGTAGGTGACCGGTCCGCGGTTCGAAACCAGGACCAGTGGCCGCTGCTCGCTCATCTGGCCTGAAGATATCCACCGAGCGCGAACGGCAACCGTTCGTACACCGGACGCTTACGTCGGGAGCACGAGCGCGAACGTCGTCTTGCCCGGATTGGAGCGCACCATCAGCTCCCCCTGCATGCGCTCGGCGAGCTCGCGCGCGATCGCCAGCCCCAGGCCGGCGCCCTGCGCCTGCTCGTTGGAGGTGAAGAACGGCTCAAAGATGTGCGGCATGTTCTCGCCGTTGATGCCGGGGCCGGCGTCGGCGACCTCCAGCCGGACGTGCCCGTTGGACCGCTCCGCCGACACGCGCACGCCCGTTCCCGGCGGCGTGTGGCGCAATGCGTTGTCGAGCAGGATGCGCAGTACCTGGGCGACGCGCTCGGGGTCGCACTCGAGCTCGATCGGCTCGCGGTGCAGGTCGAGCTCGACGTCGGACTCGTGCCGTGCCGCGGCCGGCGTGAACTCGGCGGCCACCTCGCGCGCGAGCTGGCCGACGTCCGTCGGTTCGGGCCGGAGCTCCAGCGCGCCCGCCTCCAGCCGCGACAGATCCAGCAGCTCGACCGCCAGGTTGCGCATCCGGTCGACCTGCCCGCGGATCTGCTCCAGGAACGCGCGCCGCGTCTCCTCGTCGAGGTCCTCGTCGGCGAGCAGCTCGAGGAACCCGCCCAAACTGAAGATCGGCGTGCGCAGCTCGTGCGAGGCCGACGCGATGAACTGCTTGCGCGCCCGGTCCAGCCGCGCGAGCTGGTCCTGCATGTCGTTGAACGCGGCCGCGAGCCGGCCCAGCTCGTCGTCGGAGTCGGCCTTGATCGGCTGCGAGAAGTCCCCGGACGCGACCTTGCGCGCCGCGCGTTCGAGCCGCTTGACGCGCGCGGCCAGGGCGCGCGCCACCAGGTAGCCGGCCAGGATCGCGATGACCAGCGCGATGCCGCCCGCGAGCAGCACCTGGCGCCGGATCAGCGAGACGTTGTCGGTCACCTCGTCGAGCGAGCTGACGAAGACCGCGTAGTACGGGCCCTCCTCGGACCCCTCGAGCTCCTCGTCGACGATCGGGGTCGCGGCGAGCGCGAAGCGGCCGGTCGGCGCGGTGATCGTGCGCGACGACAGGCGGCCCGTGCGGACCGTCTCGTCGGTCACGCCCTGCACGTCGGCGCTCGCCGCGCCGCCGTCCGGCGTGGTGTCGTAGTAGGCGAACAGGCCGTCCTCGCCGCGTGCCATCACGATGATCTCGGTGCCGATGCGCTCCGCGAGCTGCCGGATGGGACGCGTCTTCTCGGCCTTGATCTTGACCTCGTCGGGTGTCTCGCCGTCGTCGAGGAACGGGGTCTCGCGCGGCGGCCGCAAGGACCGGCCGATGCTGGCCGCGTACTGCGTCGCGGTGCCACGCGTCTGCTCGACGCGCTGCGACGTCAGCGACGCCTCCAGCCGCGGCGTCACCGACAGGTAGATGGTGCCGATCGCGCCGATGATGATCAGCGCGAAGATGAGGGCCAGCCGGTTGCGCAGCGAACGCAGGCCGGGCACGCGCTACCCCTCTTCGTCGCGGAAGCGGTATCCGACGCCGCGTACCGTGAACAGGTACTCCGGCTCCTTCGGATCCGCCTCGATCTTCTCCCGCAGATGGCGGATGTGCACGTCGATGGTGCGCGGGTCCCGGTAGGCCGAGTCACCCCACACGCGCGCGAGCAGCATGTCGCGCGTGAACACGCGGCCGGGCGAGCGGGCCAGCGCCGCGAGGATCTCGAACTCGACGTAGGTCGTCGAGATCGTGTCCCCGTTGCGCGAGACGGTGCGCTTGCCCGGGTCGATCTTCAGGCCCCGCACCTCGATCGGCCGCTCGTCGTCGGAGTCTTGGCGCGCCATCCCCGAGCGCCGCAGCGCGGCCTTCACGCGCGAGCGGAACTCGCGCATCGAGAACGGCTTGGTGATGTAGTCGTCGGCGCCCAGTTCGAGCCCGAGGACCTTGTCGATCTCCTCGGATTTGGCCGTGAGCATGATGATCGGCACGGTCTCGCCCTTGGCGCGCAGACGCCGGCAGACCTCGAGCCCATCCATGCGCGGCAACATCACGTCCAACACGACCAGGTCGAAGATCTGCTCGTCGAACCGTTCAAGCGCCTCGGGTCCATCCGCGGCCTGAACCACCTCGTAGCCGTCCCGTTGCAGGGGGAACGAAAGCAGCGTCTGAATGGGCTGCTCGTCGTCAACCAACAAGATCCTCGGGGCCCGATCGGTCATGTTCAAGCAACAGACAGCTTAGTTGCGGACTTACGCAAGGCATTAACGTGGTTCGCGTGCTGGACGCCCGCGTCTACCGGACCGCGTTCCTTCCCGCGCTGCTCGCGCTGTTCCTGGCCGCCTTCGCGCTGCAGGACCGCCCGACGCCGGGACGCTCCGCGCAGCCCGCCGACGCATTCAGCACCGAGCGCGCATTCGGGACCGCGCGCGACCAGGAGCCGGGCACGCTGCAGGGCCTCGCGGCGGAGTTCCCGGACCGTGCGCCCGGCTCGGCCGGCGACGCCGCACTCGCCGAGTACGTGGCGCAGGACCTCGCGGAGCCGTGGGCGCCGGGCCAGCGGCCCGCGTTCACGGTCCGCCGCACCACGACCGCGAACGGCCTGCAGACCGTGATCGCGACGCGTCCGGGCCCGTCCAGCCGCCGGATCGTCGTGGTCGCCGACCGCGACTCGCTCGGCCGCGCCGAGCTCTCCTCCACGGCGGTGCTGCTCGAGCTGGCGCGCGTGTTCAAGTCGCGCGAGCTGCGCAAGACGCTCGTGATCGTCTCGACCACGGGCGGGCGAAGCGGGTTCGAGGGCGCACGCGAGTGGGCGCGCGGGGAGGATCCCGACACGATCGACGGCGTGATCGTGCTCGGCGACGTGGCGAGCAACCAGCTCGACAAGCCGTGGGCGGTCGGCTGGACGGGCACGTCGCGCTCGGTCCCGCTCGGCCTCGAGCGCACGGTGCAAGCCGCGTTGCGGCGGGAGACGCGGGCCGACCCGGGCGGCGCGCACGCCACCGGCCAGTGGATCCGGCGCGCGCTGCCGGTGACGTTCTCGGCGCAGGGCCCGATCGCCGAGCAGGGCCTGCCCGCCGTGCTGATCTCCGCCTCGGGTGAGCTCGGGCCCGAGCCCGACGCGACCGTCTACCGCAAGCGCCTGCGCGCGTTCGGGCGCTCCGCGGTGGTCGCCGTCGACGCGCTGGACGCCGTCGGCCGCCGCGACGCGCCCGCCTTCGAGGGCGCGCCGAGCGGCATCGTCACGCTGCGCAACGTGATGGCTGACTGGAGCGTGCGGCTGCTCGTCGGCGCGCTGCTGCTGCCGGTCCTGCTGGCCGCGCTCGACGCGTACTTCCGCGCGCGCCGGCGCCACGTGCCGATCGTGCCCTGGCTCGGCTGGCTGTTGGTCGCGGCTGTCCCGCTTCCGGTGGCGTGGCTGTGGCTGCGCGCGCTGTCGGCGACGGGCCTGCTGGACGCGCCCGCGGGGCTCGTCGACCCGGCGCGCTGGCCGGCCGGCACCAGCGGGATCGCGGCCGTGGTCAGCGCGGTCGTCGTCGCGGGCCTGGTGTGGTTCGGCGCGCGGGCGCTCGCGCGCGTCATCGGGTCGCGGCCGAGCGCCGAGGAGGTGACCAATGGCCGCCGCGGACCCGGCGCGCCCGGCGTGGAAGGCCTCGCGGTCGCCACCGGCGTCTGGCTGTGCGCGCTGGTGGCCCTCGTCTGGCTGCGCAATCCCTACGCCGCGGGCCTGCTCGTGCCCGCCGCGCACCTGTGGCTGTTCGCCGCCTCCGGCTGGCGCGGCTGGAAGGCGGTGACGGCACTCGGCCTCGGACTGCTCGTCCCGGTCCTGGCGGTCGTGCACTTGAGCTTCGCGCTGGAGCTGAACCCGCTCGAGCTCGGCTGGACGATGGCGCTCGCGGCCATGACCGGCGCGGGAGCGGGCTCCATGCTGCTGTTCGCGGGCCTGCTGGCGTCGTGCGCCGGCGTCGTGCGCGTGCTGCTCGCGCGCCGCCGGCTCGGCCCGGCCGACGGCAAGGGCGGAAAGCAGTTCGCCACCCGCGGCCCGCTCACCTACGCCGGTCCGGGCTCCCTCGGCGGCACGGAGTCGGCGCTGCGGCGATGAGCGCGCCCGCCACCAAACGCTCGAAGGTGCGCGCGGCGCTGCGCGGGCTCTCCACCGCGCTGATCGTCTCGGGGACGCTGCTGCTGATCGACGCGGTCCTCACGCTCGTGTGGGAGGAACCGGTGTCCTCGCTGTACGCCGACTTCCAGCAGAGCGAGCTGTCCGGCGAGCTCGACCGGCTGGAGAAGCTGCCGCTGCCGCCGGTGGAGCGGCGGGCGCTGGTCAAGCTCCCGGACCCGAAGCGCAAGCTCGCGTTCGCGGCGCGCTCGCTGAACCGCCGCACGGACGACGGCGACCCGGTCGGGAGGCTGCGCATCGACCGCATCGGGCTCTCGACCGTGTTCATCGAGGGCACCGACGCGGAGGAGCTGCGCCGCGGCCCCGGGCACTACCCCGCGACGGTGCTCCCCGGCCAGCGCGGCACGGTCGGCATCGCCGGCCACCGGACCACCTACGGCGCGCCGTTCCGCAAGATCGACAAGGTGCGCCGCAACGACGACATCGTCGTCACGATGCCCTACGGGCGTTTCACCTACCGGGTCGAGCAGACCCGCATCGTCAAGCCGACCGACGTCTGGGTGGTGGACCGCCGTTCGTTCGATCGGCTGGTCCTGACGGCCTGTCATCCGTTGTACTCCGCAGCCGAGCGAATCGTCGTGTTCGCGCGGCTCGTGCGCTCGCAGCCGCGGGGTGCGGCGGCGTGAGCTGGGGCGATGACCCCATCGACCTTTGTCCGACCAAGGACGAAGAAGCTCACATGACGGTGCTGGATACCCGATACGGGTCACGAGTCAGGGTGACGGGCCCGGCTCGTGATGGGAGTCGCCGGTTCGACCGATCGGCCCCCATCGCTCCCTCCAAGGACGGTGCGGTGACCAAAGTGCAGCAGCTACGAGAGCGCATCCAGTGCGGGACCTACGCGGTCGACAGCGAAGCTGTCGCGGCGGCGATCCTCAAGCGCCTCCTCGGCAACGAGGAGGAGGCCAAGTGATGCACTGGCGCAACTGAGTTCGGCAGGGGCCGATCTTCGTTTTCAGTGTTCGAAGCCCCGCCAGGCCTGTGCGCCTGGTGGGGCTTCGGTCCATTCGACCCCTTCGCCGGCGACCACCTCGCCGATCCAGGTGAGCCCCGGCAGCGTGTCCGGGCCGCACACGAGCAGCTCGTAGTCCTCACCGCCGGTCGCGGCGAGCTCCACCGAGTCGACGCCCGGCGCCAGCGGCAGCCGGCTCGCGTCGAGCAGGAGGCCGACGCGGCTCGCCTCCGCGATCCGGTGCGCGTCCGACGCCAGCCCGTCGGACAGGTCCATCATCGCCGTGGCCTGTCCAGCGAGCGCCCGGCCCTCCTCCAGCCGCGGCCGCGGCCGCAGGTAGCGCTCGACCAGCGGGCCCGACCCGCCGCGCTCGAGCAGCGCCAGGCCCGCCGCGGACGCGCCGAGCGTCCCGGTCACGCCCACGCGATCGCCCGGTCGCGCGCCGTCGCGGCCCACGAACGCGTCCGGCGCGTCCGCCCAGCCCATCACCGTCACGGCGACGGTGAGCGCCGGCCCGCGCGCGAGGTCGCCGCCCGCGATCGTCACGCCGCACGACGCCGCCAGCGCCTCGGCGCCGCGATGCAGCGCGAGCACGTCGTCATCGCCCATTGACGGCGGGAGCACGACGGACAGGTACGCCTCGCCCGCCTCGCCGCCCATCGCGGCGATGTCCGAGAGCGCACCCGCGAGTGCGCGCCACCCCACGTCCTCCGGGGTCGCCTGGCCGAGCCGGAAGTGTGTTCCGTCGACCATCACGTCGGTCGAGACGGCGCACGCCCCGCCCGCGCGCACGACCGCGCAGTCGTCGCCGATCCAGCGCACGACCCGCTCCGAGCGGACGCTCAGCGCCCCCCGGATCGCCCGGATGAGGGCGAGCTCACCGATGGCGGTAGACGATCCGCGCGCGGTTGAGGTCGTACGGCGAGACCTCTACGCGCACACGATCGCCGGGCAGGATGCGGATGCGAAACCGCCGCATCTTGCCCGCCACGTGGCCGAGCACCTCATGGCCGTTGTCCAGTTGCACCCGGAACATCGCGTTCGGGAGCGCCTCGACGACTTCGCCTTCGAACTCGACCTTTTCTTCCTTCGGCAAGAGCTAGAGGACCCGGACGTTCGTGGCTTGTGGCCCCTTGGCGCCCTCGCCGAGCTCGTACTCGACCTTCGCACCCTCAGCGAGCGTGCGGAACCCGTCACCGGCGATGGCCGAGAAATGGACGAACGCGTCCTTGCCTCCGTCGTCGGGGGTGATGAAGCCGAAGCCCTTTTCGTCGCTGAACCACTTCACGACGCCCGTCGCCATCTGACAGCACTCCTGTTAGATCCGGCCCTGACGGCGCAAGTTGTACCAGTCAGGCGGCCCCGTGTCAGCCGTCGCCGGGCGCTTGCGTGCCGCCGTTGCCGGGCGGACCCTGGGGCTGGGTCTCGTACGCGCCGGGATCGAACCGGGCGTCGTTGTCGCCGTTCCCGTTCCCGCCGCCGTTGCCGCGCTCGCCGTCACCGCCATCGCGGGGCTCCGGATCGGACGGCTGCTGGGTGGCCGGCGGCGAGGGCTGGGTCCCGGTGCCTGGCGTGGTGCCCTGCTCGCCCTCTCCGGCCTCGTCGTCGTCGAGGCCTTCCCGCGCGTACCTGCCCTGGAACGGCTGGCTGTTGAACGGCTCCTTGGGCGTCCGCCACTCGCCGCAACCGTTGGCGACGACCTTCTTCATGTAGTCGCCCCAGATCTGCGCCGGGTAGGTGCCGCCGTCGATGTTGGAGCCGAAGTACATGCCGTTCATCGAGATCTTGGCCGAGCCCGGGAAGCCGACCCAGACGGCGGTCGCGCGGCGCGGCGTGAAGCCGACGAACCACGCGTCGATGTTCTTGTCGGTCGTGCCCGTCTTGCCGCCCTGGTTGCAGCCCGGGATCTGCGCCTTGCCGCCCGTGCCGCCGGTGATGTTGGACGCGAGGATCTTCACGGCCTGGTCGGTCACGCCGTCCTCGAACGCCTTGGTGCGCTTGATCCGCCAGCGCTTGGGCAGCTTGATGCGCTCGCCGTTGCGCTCGATCTTCTTGATCACGCGCGGGCGGGTGCGGTAGCCGCCGTTGACGATCGTGGCGTAGGCGTTCGCCATCTCCAGCGGCGAGACGCCGTCCGTGAGGCCGCCCAGCGACTCGGCGCAGACGCCCAGCAGCTTGGACTTGATGCCCATCAGCCGCGCCGTCTCTTTGACCTTGTCCGGCCCCAGGTCGGACACGAGCTGGGCGTAGACGGAGTTGTCGGAGCGCGTCGTCGCCTCCGCCAGGTCCATCGTGCCCGCGCCGGACCCGCTGTAGGTCTTCAGCTCCCATGGAGTCTGCGGCGAGCCGCACGGCGGCTTGGTGATCCTCATCGGCGAGCGCGACGTGTAGGTCGTCGAGCTCGGGTTCACGCCCTCGCGAAGCGCCGCCATCAGCGCCATCGTCTTGAAGGCCGAACCGGGCTGGCGCTTGCCCTGGGCGGCGAGGTTGAACGTCGACTTGCCCTTCGAGCGGCCGTAGGTCTGCGTCGAGGCCATCGTCAGGATGTCGCCGTTCTTGGGGTCGATCGTGACGATCGCCGAGGACGGGCCGACACCGGCCAGCTGGCTCATCGCGGAGCGCGCGTACTGCTGGTACTTGAGGTTGATCGTCGTCGTGACCGTGAAGCCGCCGCGCCGCGTGGCGTCGAGGCCGTACTCCTTGATCAGCTCGGACTTGACGAAGTCGAGCACGTAGCGCTCACGGGCCCGCTGGAAGTAGCGGTCCATGTCGAGCCCGAGGTCCTTCTTCATCTCGCGCTCGGCCTTCTCGCGCGTGATGTAGCCCAGCTCGGCCATCTTGCCCAGCACCTCGTTGCGGCGTGTCGTCGTGCCCTCCGGGTTGTTGACCGGGGAGTAGTCCGACGGCGCCTGCGGCATGCCGGCGATCATCGCGGCCTCGCGCAGCGTCAGGTCCTTGACGTGCTTGTTGAAGTACAGGCGGGCGGCCGCGCCGGCGCCGACCGCGGTCTGGCCGCCGTAGGTGCCGTACGGGACCGTGTTGAGGTACTTGCCGAGCACCCACGCCTTGGAGTGCTCCTCCTCGAGCTGCTGGGCCAGCCGGGCCTCGCGGATCTTGCGCTTGTAGCCCTCGATGCCCGAGCGCGTCACATCCTGCGTGTACAGGTTGCGCACCAGCTGCATCGTCAGCGTCGAGCCGCCCTGGGTGTTCTCCGAGGTCGCGTTCGTGTACGCGGCGCGGATGATGCCCTCGTAGTCGACGCCCGTGTGCTTGTAGAAGCGCTCGTCCTCGATCGCGACGGTCGCCTGGTTGAGCACCTCGGGGAAGTCCTTGGCCTCGACCTCCTCGATCAGCTCGTCGTTCTGAATGAAGCCGAGCCGGGTGCCGTCGGCCGCGAGCACCTTGGTGAGCCCGCCCGGGTTGCGCGGCGTGTAGGTCGACAGCTCCGGCCCGTCGTTGGCCGTCCGGACGACCCAGCCCGCGGCCGCGAGGCCGGTGCCGACCCCGAGCAGGATCAGCAACAGGAAGGCCAACAGGAACCAACGACCGGCTCCGCCGCCCCTGCGGCGACGATGTCTGATGCGCGCAGAATGACTCACGGCGAATCCCCGAGTCTAGTTCGATCCGGCCCGAAGCAGACCTTCTTTTCGTAAACGCGCGAGGCAGCGCCGGCGCAGATCGGCTTCCCGCGGCGCTCGATCAGGCGGTGCGACGGGGTCCGAGCCGACGCCCAGCCGCGTCCCCCAGGGCACGGCCTCGGCGATCGTCACCTCCTGCCCGGTCTCGTCCTCGAGCGCGGCGATCGCGGCCTCCGCGTCGGCCTCGGGCGGGATCCAGATGGAGACGTCGAGGCTCACGACGTCCACCACGAGCGTGTCGTTCTTGAGCACGCCGCCGGCCAGCTTCTCGTTCGGGATCACGATCCGCTGGTGGGTCGCGGTCTTGAGGATCGTGTAGTTCAACCGCACGTCCTCGACCACGCCGTAGTGGCCCTCGAACGTCACCCAGTCGCCGACGCGAATCGGCTGCGTGACCGCGAGCATGATCCCGGCGACGAAGTTCGCGAGCACCTGGCGGGCGGCGAAGCCGATCACGGCCGCGGCGATCGCGCCGGAGGCGAGCAGGCCGCGCGCGAGGTTGGAGATGCCGTCGAAGGCCGAGAGCGCGAGCGCGATCCCGATCAGCACGATGATCGCGTAGATCAGGCGGCGCACGAAGCGCAGACGGGTCGCGCCCTCGCGCGTGATCCCCGCCTTGTCGGAGATCTCGCGCGCGAGCCGGCCGCGGAACAGGCGGTCGAACAGCGTCGCGATCAGCAGCGCGAGGCCGATCGAGACGCCCGCGTTGATCCAGGTGGCAGTATCGACGGCGAACATGGTCCGGGCCATTCTGCTCGATGCCCTCGGCACGCTGATCGGCTTCGAGCCTCCGGCGCCCCATCTGCAAGCGGAGTTGCGGGCGCGCGGCCATGAGATCACGCGCGAACGAGCGCGGCGGGCGATCCGGGACGAGATCGCCTACTACCGCGCGCATCTGCACGAGGGCCGTGACCCGCAATCGCTGCACGAGCTGCGCGTGCGCAGCGCGGAGGCGATGGGGCTGGCGGTCCCGCTCGAGGTCGCGCTGGACGCGCTGCTGGCCTCGCTGCGCTTCTTCGCCTATCCCGACAGCGCGCCGGCGCTGATCGCCCTGCGCGAGCGCGGGATCAAGCTCGTGGTGGTCTCCAACTGGGACTGGTCGCTTCACGAGCGGCTGTCGGAGACCGGGCTCACGCCCTTGCTCGACGGCGCGCTCGCGTCCGCGGAGGTGGGCTCGGCCAAGCCGGACGGCGCCATCTTCCGCGCCGCGCTCGAACTCACCGGCACGACGCCCGCGCAGACCTGGCACGTCGGCGACACGCCCGAGGCCGACGTGGAGGGCGCCCGCGCGGCGGGCATCCGGCCGATCCTGATCGCCCGCGAGGGCGAGCTCCCGCCCGGGGCGGTACGAACGCTGGCCGAGCTCATACCCTTGGCCACGACTTGACCCAGGACTCCCAGTACGGCGGCTGGCTCCCGCCCGAGACGCCCGAGCGGCCCCCGGAAGCCGCTCCGCCCCCGCCGCCGCCCGACCCGCACATCCCGCTGTGGGCCCCGTTCCTCGCCCTCGCGGCCGCGCTGACCATCGTGCTGATCATCGGCGGCACGGTGATCGCCGTGGTCTCGGCCGTCGACCCGAGCATCGAGGCCGACGACCTGCCCGTCGGCCTGACGCTCGCGCTCACCGCCTTCCAGAACATCGTCTTCGTGTTCGCCGCCTACATCACGGTCAAGCTCGCGCTCGGCCGCACCACGCGCGCCGACTTCGGGCTCGTGCGCGTGCGCCGGATCGGGGAGGCGGCGGGCTGGGCGGTGCTCGTCTACGTCGGCTTCTGGATGGTGACCGCGCTGCTGGCGGGCATCTTCGGCCAGCCCGAGGAGCAGCAGCTGGTGACCGACGTCAAGAACGAGGACTCGCTCGCCGTGCTGATCGCCTACGGCGTCACGATCTGCCTGATCGCGCCGATCGTGGAGGAGCTGTTCTTCCGCGGGTTCATGTTCGGCGCGCTCGCCCAGCGCCTGGGCCCGTGGTGGGGCATGGCGATCACCGGCGTGGTCTTCGCCGTCGGCCACGCGCCCGCGCCGGCGATCTCGCTGATCGCGCTCGGCGTGTTCGGAGTGGGGTTGTGCCTCCTTTACTGGCGAACACAGTCCATAGTTCCGTGCATGGCCTTGCACGCCCTCAACAATGCGATCACCTTCGGGGTGACGAGAGACCTCGATCCGGCGCTGTTCGCCGCGGTCGTCGTCGGCGCCGTCGGTACGGTCTCGGCCGGCGCGCATGCGCTGTCCTCCCGGCGAACGGTGGCTGCATGAAGCGGACCGGGTTGGCGCTCGTCGCCCTCGGTGCCGTTCCCGCCACCGCTTCCGCCCAGACGCCGCCGGCTCCCGCTCCCGTTCCGGCCACCGCGACGCTGTCCGTGACCGCCCAGGACACGCTCGGCGGCGCCGCGCTCACCGGCCGCTCGTTCACGGCGCGGGTCGTGATGAAGCCGTACGTCCCGAACGAGACGGCGGTCCTGCGGGTCTATCGCGGCAAGAAGAAGATCCGCGTCAAGACGCTGGCGTTCAAGCCCGTCAACGGCGGCGCGGCCGGCGTGGCCACGCTCAAGGTCAAGTCGGCCAAGGCCGGCCGGCTCTCGCTGCGCGCCTCCCACCGCGCCACGCCCGCGCTGGCGACGGCCGTGGCCAAGACGGTGCGCCTGGACGCCGTGCGGCCGTACGCGGCCCGCGGCTCCCGCGGCGCCGCGGTGCGCATCCTGCAGTCACGGCTCGCCGCGATGAAGTACGTGGTCCCGCGCACGGGCGTCTACGACAGTGGCACCGCCAACGCGGTCATGGCCTGGCGCAAGATGACCGGGATGGCGCGGACCTACACCGCGACGTCCGACGTCTTCAGCGGGCTGCTCGCCGGCAAGGGCAAGTTCAAGGTCCGCCACCCCGGTGACGGGCGCCACGTCGAGGCGCGCATCAGCAAGCAGGTGTTCGCGCTGATCGACGGCGGCAAGGTCCAGCGCATCTACCACACGTCCACGGGCGCGCCCGCCACGCCGACCGTGCGCGGCAAGTTCCGCGTCTACCGCAAGGACCCGGGCACCAACGCCAAGGGCATGGTCGACTCGGTGTACTTCATCCGCGGCTACGCCATCCACGGCTACGTGTCCGTGCCGCCTTACAACGCGAGCCACGGTTGCCTGCGCGTCCCGATCCCGAACGCGCGGGAGATCTACAACTGGCTTCAGCTCGGCAACGTCGTCTGGGTGGAGGAGTAGCCCCAGGACTCAGCGGCCAGGCGGGAAAGCACCTCGTGCATCCCGCCGGCGGCGTGGGCCGCGCGCATGCGGTCCGCGCCGCCGCCGTCGCGCAGGATGCGCTCGACCTCCTCGAGCGCGTCCTCGCCGTGCAACTCTGACGCGTAGCCGCGGGCGAGCGCGAGCGCGTCGGCGCCGACCTCCCGCATCGGGCGGATCGCGCCGCGCCACCAGACCGTCGCGTCGAGCCCGTCGCGCGCGGCGCGGAAGGACGACTCCATGATCCCCTCGGTCGGCGGTGCGGCCTCCTCCTCACCGTTCGCGCAGGCCACGGCCAGCGCGTGCACGAGCGCGGCGATCCCCGTCGCCGACTCGAGCCGGCTCTGCGCGTCCATCGCGCGCACCTCGATCGTGCCGAGCCGCGGGCTGGGTCGGATGTCCCACCACAAGTACGTGTAGTCAGGGGCCTCGGCCGTCTCCACGCACCACTGCACGACGTCCTGGTAGTGCTCCCAGCCCGCGAACGTGGGCGGGATGGTGGAGCGCGGGAAGCTGCGGAAGAGCGTCGAGCGTGCGCTGGCGAGGCCGCTGTCGTGGCCGAACCAGAACGGCGAGTGCGCCGCGAGCGCCTGCAGCAGCGGGAGGTAGGCGCGCATGCGGTTGCAGACGTCGATCGCGGTCTCGGGATCGGGCATGCCGACGTGCACGTGCAGCGCCGCGGTGGGCGTGCGGCTGACGAGCCCGCGCATCTCGCGGCGGATGTCCTGATAGCGGTCGGTCTCGACGTGCACGACGTCGCCGAACGCGACGTGCGGGTGCAGGCCGCCGCCGATGAACGCCGCGCCCGTGCCGCGGATGAGCTCGCGCAGGGACGCGAGCGCGTCCATCCCCTCGGCCGCGGAGGCGACCACCGGGGTCGAGCACTCGATCAGCGCCTCGTAGAGGTCGTTCATGATCACGCCCGCGGGCGGATCGAGCAGACCGACCAGGTCGCTCGCGATGTTGGCCGGACGAAACGTCTCGGCGTCGACGAGCAGGAGCTCCTCCTCGATCCCGAGCGGGAAACCGGGCCGGCGGCCGAAGCGGTGCTCCACGAGCCCAGTCTACGGCCGATGGGCCGAATATGGTCCTGGGGGATGTCAGCGAAAGAGACTTTGATCGAGGAGCTGCGCCGTCACGCCCTCGTGATCGGCGGGGTGACCCTGACCTCTGGGGCCACCGCGCAGTACTACGTGGACGCCAAGCGCGCGATCCTGCGTCCGGCTGGGTTTGCCGCGCTTGGTGAACTGATCGCCTCGTACGCGCGCCAGTGGGAGGCGACGGCAGTGGGCGGGTTGACCATGGGCGCGGACGCGCCCGCGTGCGCCGCGCTGGCGGGCGGCGCGGACGTGAAGGCCTTCTTCGTCCGCAAGGAGACCAAGGCGCACGGGCTGCAGCGCAAGGTCGAGGGTCCGCCGCTGGAGCCCGGCGAGCGCTGTCTGATCGTGGAGGACGTCGTCACCACGGGCGGCTCCACCGTGCAGGCGATCGAGGCGGTCCGCGCCGAGGGCTTCGACGTCGTCGGCGTCGTGTCCGTGCTCGACCGGCTCGCGGGCGGCGCGGAGCAGATCCGGCTCGCCTCCGATGACGCGCCCTACGAGGCGCTGGCGACGATCGACGAGGTCTACCCGGACCGGCCGGACAAGGCCTAGAAGAGCTGCGGCGTGACGGTCAGCCGCTCCCAGCGGCCGGCCCGCACGTCGTCCGGCGGACCGTGGACGGTGAACGCGCGGCCGTCGATCGACAGGTCGTAGTCGTAGCCGAAGTGCAGCAGCGTGATGTCGCCCGGTTCCCGTGTGTCCCAGTGCGCGAAGTTCGGGTGGCCGAGCACGAGGTGCCCCGGTTGCCCGAGGCCCGGCGTCACCGCGCACAGGGCCTCGTACAACTGTTCGTAGCCGAGCTGCTGGTCGGGCGGGAGGTCGTCGCGGCGGTCCGGAAGCGTGAGCACGGGCTCGAACCGGACGCGGCGCTCCTCGAGCGTCCACTCCGGGTCGCCCGCAAGTCGCTGGAGCGCCGTGCCGGGCTCGAAGCGGTTCAGAAGGACCCGCGGGTCGTCGCCCGCGACGGGCTCGACCAGCTCGTCCTCTTCGTCGAGCGCGGCGAGGAACACCAGCGTGCCGTCCGGCGGAAGGTGCTCGCGACCGGGGACGTCCGGCAGCTCGTCAAGCCAGATCGTCATCACGTGCGTGAGCGGCCGGCCCTCGTGCTGGGGCCACTCGCCCGGAAGCTCGGGCGGGCCGCCGACGCGGCTGCGACCCTCGCCCTCCACCAGTGCGAGCCCCCAGCGGGCGGTCTCGATCAGCCCGGCCGGGAGGTCGAAGCGCGCGATCAGCGCCGCGAGCTCGGCCTCGTCGCGCGGGGCCGCTTCGAGGGTGGGCGCCGCGGGGACCGTGGCGGGCGCCTGCGCCTCTGGATTCCCGAGGGCGACGGCGCCGTCGGGCCAGGTGCGCTCGTCCACGTGGCGCTGCAGGATCGCGGCGAAGTGGGGCGCGTAGAGGTCGTCGTCCTGCAACAGCGTGCGGCGGGCCCGCAGGCCCTCGTCGTCGACCTCGAGGCTGCGCCCGTCCTCCCAATGACGCCAGATCGCCTCGCTGCGCCCGACCCGCCGCTCGGCCTTCTCGAGGTAGGCCCGATCGACGACGAACACCCGCGGCGTCTCGTGCCGCGACAGGGGCGCCATGACCTTGACCGCCGCCACGCCGGTGTCGCCGGCGACGGCGCGCTCCGCGGCCGCGGCGACCGCTGCGGCCCACGTCTCCAGCGCCGCTTCCGTGGACGGCGGGTCGGGCTCGATGCCGTGCAGCGCGCGGTCCCAGACGACGCGGTCGCCGTCGCGCACGCGCAGCAGCCCGGCGGCGTCGTACTCGCCGGTCAGCACCAGATCGCCATGACCACGAGCCCGGAGCCGGCTCCGGAACGGGGTGCGGTGGAGGACGGTGCGGCAGCGGAGGCAGCGGCGGCGCCGGGATCCACAGCTCCTCGCGGTCGCCGAACTCCACGCGGCGGACCGCCGCTTCACACTGCGCGCGCAGCGCGGACCAATCGCGCCTCAGCGCGGTGAGACGCTCATGGATCACCGGTCGAACCTAGTGCCCCCGGCAGGAATCGAACCTGCATCCCGCGCTTAGGAGGCGCGTGCTCTATCCATTGAGCTACGAGGGCTTGCCGCGGGGAAGGGTATTGCGGTCCGTGAGCGGGCAAGTAGTAGCGTGTTCGCCGGTTCGGGGAACACGGGAGTACCACCACCCCGAAGGGGGCTAAGAATTGAGTACTGGAACGGGTGCCAGCGATCTGCTGCACGCCGAGGATCACGGCGTTGATCAGATCGTCGCCGGCAAGGCGCCGGTGGCGGCTCGGTCGCCCCTGCAGCTCTTCTGGCGGCGCTTCCGCAAGGACAAGGTCGCGCTCTCCGCGCTCGTGTTCATCGCGCTGCTGATCCTGGTCGCGATCTTCGCGCCGGTGATCCGCTCGGTCGTGGGCATCCCGGACCCGGGTGAGCGCTCCACGGACGCGCTGGACGCGTTCGGGCTCCCGCTGGGGCCGACCGCCGCGCACCCGTTCGGCGTCGACGACATCGGCCGCGACATCCTCGCCCGCGTCCTGGACGGCGCCCGGCTGTCGCTCACCGTGGCGTTCATCGGCACCGGCCTGTCGGTGCTGATCGGCGTCACCGCCGGCATGATCGCGGGCTTCTACCGCGGCTGGGTGGACACGGTGATCGCGCGCGTGATCGACGTCCTGCTGGCGTTCCCGGTGCTGCTGCTCGGTCTTGGCCTCGCGTCCGCCTGTTCGACCAAGGAGGGCTGCCTCGGCGGCGCGCTGCAGCCGGGCCGCACGATCGTGATCTTCATCATCGTGCTCTCCACGTCGCCGTACGTCGCGCGCATCATCCGCGGCCAGGTGCTGTCGCTGCGCGAGAAGGAGTTCGTCGAGGCGGCGCGGTCGCTGGGCGCCGGGAACATGCGGATCATCTTCCGCGAGATCCTCCCGAACCTCGTCGCGCCGATCATCGTCTACGCGTCGCTGTTCATCCCCGCGAACATCCTGCTGGAGGCTTCGCTGTCGTTCCTCGGCGTCGGCGTGCGCGACCAGCCGTCGTGGGGCCAGATGCTCGCCGACGCCACCGGCAAGGTGGATTCGGCGTGGTGGTTCATGTTCTTCCCGGGCATGGCGCTGCTGTTGACCGTGCTCGCGTTCAACCTCGTGGGCGACGGCATGCAGGACGCGCTGAACCCCAAGGGCAACAAGCAGAGGTGAGCTGAGGTGGCCGCCTACATCGCCCGCCGGCTGCTCTGGGCCGGCTTCCTGCTGTTCGTGATCTCCTGCATCACGTTCGTCATCTTCAGCGTGCTGCCGGCCGGCGACCCGGCGGTCGCGCGCGCGGGTCGCTCGCCGTCACCGGAGCTGGTCGAGATCATCCGCGTGCAGCTCGGCCTGGACAAGTCCAAGCCCGAGCAGTTCGTCAACTACATCGCCGACATCCTGCCGTTCCTGGGCGGCAACGGCATCAACTTCGGCTTCAGCTACCAGACCAACACGGACGTGCTGCCCGAGATCCTGGAGCGGCTCCCGGTGACGATCTTCCTCACGACCGGCGCCGTGATCCTGTGGCTCGCGATCGGCATCCCGGTCGGCATGCTGTCCGCCGTCAAGACCGGCTCGTGGATGGACCGCCTCGCCATGGGCGTCGCGCTGCTGTTCATCTCCGCGCCGGTGTACTTCCTCGGTCTGGTCGCGATCTTCCTGTTCGCCGACGACATCGGGCGCTTCCCGATCCTGCCCGGCAACTCGGCCTACGGGGACGCCGACAGCCTGCTCGGGAGAGCGGAGGCGCTGATCATGCCGTGGTGCGTGCTCGCGGCGGCGTTCGCGGCGATCTACGCGCGGTTCCTGCGCGGCAACCTGATCGACACGCTGCAGGAGGACTACATCCGCACGGCCCGGGCGAAAGGGCTCTCGGAGCGGCGGGTGGTGTTCCGCCACGGCGTGCGGGCCGCGATCACGCCGATCGTGACGCTGCTCGGCCTGGACATCGGCATCCTGCTCGGCGGCGCGATCCTCACCGAGACCGTCTTCAACATCCCGGGCATCGGCCGCTACGCGTTCAACGCGATCAACCTGTCCGACCTTCCGGTCATCCAGGGGACCGTGCTGTTCGGCGCGTTCTTCATCGTGATGATGTCGCTGCTCGTCGACATCCTGTACGCCTTCATCGACCCGAGAGTGAGGTACTGATGGCTGCGCCTCTGCTCGAGGTCGAGAACCTGCAGGTGCACTTCGAGACCGAGGACGGCCTGGTCAAGGCCGTCGACGGGATCTCATACACCGTCGATCGCGGGCAGACGCTCGGGATCGTGGGCGAATCCGGGTCCGGCAAGTCCGTGTCCTCGCTCACCGTGATGGGCCTGACCCGCGCGCGCAACGCCCGCATCACCGGGACGGTGCGCTTCGACGGCAAGGACCTGCTGGGCACGTCCGAGGAGGACATGCGCCAGATCCGCGGCAACGACATCGCGATGATCTTCCAGGACCCGCTCTCTTCGCTGCACCCCTTCTACAAGGTGGGTGCGCAGATCGCGGAAGGCGTGCAGGCGCACCGGGACGTCTCGAAGGCGCAGGCGTGGGACCGCGCCGTGGAGATGCTCTCGCTGGTCGGCATCCCGGAGCCGCGCAAGCGCGCGGACGCCTACCCGCACGAGTTCTCGGGCGGCATGCGCCAGCGCGCGATGATCGCGATGGCGCTGGCCAACGACCCGAAGCTGCTGATCGCGGACGAGCCGACGACCGCGCTGGACGTGACCGTCCAGGCGCAGATCCTCGAGCTGATCGAGCGCCTGCAGAGCGAGTTCGACACCGCCGTGGTGGTCATCACGCACGACCTCGGCGTCGTGGCCGAGATGGCGGACGAGATCGCGGTGATGTACGCCGGCAGGATCGTCGAGAAGGCGAACACCGACACGATCTTCGCGGCGCCCGAGCACCCCTACACGTGGGGGCTGCTGTCGTCGATCCCGCGGCTGGACGCCCCGCGCGACGAGGAGCTCGTCCCGATCGCCGGGCGCCCGCCGTCGCTGATCAACCTGCCGGGCGGCTGCTCGTTCCACCCGCGCTGCCCGTACGTGCGCGAGGCACACACGAAGGTCGATCCGGAGCTCAAGCCGGTGCCCGGGGCGCCGGGACACGAGGTCGCCTGCCTGCTGGACTCGAGCGTGCGCCGCAAGCTGTGGAGCGAGCTGCGCTCCGGCGTCAAGCCCGCGGAAGCACGTTCGGACGTGATGGAGGAGGCCCGATGAGCGTCTCCGCGTCCGAGGCGACGGGCGCCAACCCCGTCGCACGCGAGAAGATCATGGAGGTCGAGGGCCTCTTCAAGCACTTCCCGATCCACGCCGGCTTCTTCCGGCGCCAGGTCGGGGCGGTCAAGGCCGTCGACGGCGTCTCCTTCGACGTGCTGCGCGGGGAGACGCTCGGCCTGGTCGGCGAGTCCGGCTGCGGCAAGTCGACCACCGCTCGACTGCTACTGCGCCTGATGGAGCCGACCGACGGCTCGATCAAGTTCGAGGGCCGCGAGATCGCCGGGGTCAAGGGCAACGAGCTCAAGGCGCTGCGGCGCGAGATGCAGATGATCTTCCAGGACCCCTACTCGTCCCTGAACCCGCGCAAGACCGTCGGCTCGATCATCAGCGACCCGTTCGCCATCCACGGCATGCACAAGGACGCGGGCGAGCGCAAGAAGGCCGTGCAGGAGCTGATGGACATCGTCGGCCTCAACCCGGAGCACTACAACCGCTACCCGCACGAGTTCTCGGGCGGCCAGCGCCAGCGCATCGGCGTGGCGCGCGCGCTGGCCCTGCGGCCCAAGGTCATCGTGGCCGACGAGCCCGTCTCCGCTCTGGACGTGTCGATCCAGGCGCAGGTCCTGAACCTGCTGCGCGATCTGCAGCGCGAGCTGGGGCTGACGCTGATCTTCATCGCCCACGACCTGTCCGTCGTGCGCCACATGTGCGACCGCGTCGCGGTCATGTACCTGGGCCGGATCGTCGAGCTGGCGACTTCCGACCAGCTCTACTCGCACCCGCGCATGCCCTACACGGGCGCGCTGATGTCCGCGGTGCCGGTGGCCGACCCGCGGCTGGCGGCGGCGAAGAAGCGCCAGGTGCTGGTGGGCGACGTGCCGTCCCCGACGAACCCGCCGCCGGGCTGCCGGTTCCACACGCGCTGCTGGAAGGCGCAGGAGGTGTGCCGTAACGAGGACCCGCCGCTGGTGGCGAAGGACGGCGGGAACCTCGCCGCGTGCCACTTCCCGCTGAGCGACGCGGAAGTGTTGGAGCGCGTGCCGAGCGCGCGCAACGTCAACGGCTGAGCCCGCCCGCTAGCGGCGAATCCGCGCTTCGACGTCGCGCGGGCTCACGCCGAGCGCGTCCAGCGTGCGCGCCGCGCCGCCGCGCTGGTCGCGGAGCGCCGCGCGCAGCAGGTCGCCGACGCCGATCACGTGCGTCGGATCGGCCGCGGCCTGGCGCAGCGCCTCGTGGAACACGCGCCGCGCGTACGCCGTGATCCCGCCGTTGGGCGGCGGGTCGTCGGCCAGGGTCGGAGCTGCGGCCAGCCGCGCCGATTCCAGCGTGATCCCGCACCCGCGCAGCGCCGCGGCGGCCACGGCGTCCCCGCCGCGCAGGATGCCGAGCAGCAGGTGCTCGGAGCCCATGTGGGTCGCGCCCAGCGCGTTCGCCTCCTCGCCGGCGAGCTGTACGGCGGCGCGGGCCTCGGGGGCGACGCGGAGCTTCGGCGCGGAGCCCGCGCCGGGCGGCGGCTCGGTGGCGGCGGCGAGGTCCCGGTAGCGGCGGTGGGCGGCCTGGCGGGAGATGCCGAGCGCGCGGGCGACGGCGCCGTACGAGGAGCCGGAGTCGAGCGCCCGCCAGGCCTGGACGCGCTCGAAGGCGTCGAGCTCGCGCCGCAGCGCGGACAGGTTGTGCAGCGCGACCTCGGGGTCGGAGGCGCGGATCGAGTGCTCGAGGAGCTCCGTGAGGCGGTCGGGAAGGGTTATCGGGCGCTCCAGCCGAGGTCCATGGTCACGGGGACGCCGGAGAAGGCCGAGCCGCCGGGGCCGGCCAGGAAGGCGATCACGTTCGCGACCTCCTCGGGTTCGATCAGGCGCTTGACGGCGTGTGGGGCCAGGATGACCTCCTCCAGGACGTCATCCTCGCTCATCCCGTGCGTTCTTGCCTGGTCGGGGATCTGCTTCTCGACCAAAGGGGTGCGGACGTAGCCCGGGCAGACGGCGGTCGCCTGCAGGCCCTCGAGCGCGAGCGTCTTGACCAGCCCGAGCACGCCGTGCTTGGCCGCGACGTACGCGGCCTTGTTCGGCGAAGCCACGAGCGCATGGGCGCTGGCCACCGCGATGAAGCGGCCCGAGCTCTCGTGCAACGCGTCCCACGCGTACTTGGCCAGCAGGAACGGGCTGGTCAGCAGGATCGCGAGGATCCCGTCCCAGCGGTCCTCCGGGAACTCCGCGACCGGCGCGACGTGCTGGACGCCCGCGTTCGCCACCACGACGTCCAGCCGGCCGAAGCGCTCCAGCGCGGTATCGACCGCGAGCCGGTTGCCCTCGCGGGTGGAGAGGTCGCCGTCCTCGAGGTCGAAGCCGAGGACGTCGTAGCCGTCGGAGCGCAGCCGCTCCGCGGTCGCTTTCCCGATGCCGCTGGCGGCTCCGGTGACAAGCGCGGCGGGCACGCCGCGCACCTTACCCGCGAGCGCGTTCCACCAGACGTGCGAGGCGGCTGTCCCACTCGGCGCCCACCTCCGCCATCCAGTCCATGGCGTCGATCAGCGGCGCGGGCGTGAGCGTGTAGCGCGTCTCGCGGCCTTCGCGGCGCGGCTCCACCAGCCCGGCCTTCTGCAGCGCCGCCAGGTGCTTGGCCACCGCCTGGCGCGTGATCGGCAGCTCGCCGGCCAGCCGCGAGGCCGTCAGCTCCGGCCGCTGCGCGACCGAGCGCAGGACCTCCCGCCGCGTCGGGTCGCTCAGGGCCGCGAAGACGTCGTCTACGCCAGGCACAGAGCGGACGCGGCGCTGAGCGCCATCAGCTTCGGACCCCAGGTGACGGAGTCGCGGGAGAAGCGGTGCTCGGTGACGTACAGGCGCGTGCCGGAGACCGCGTCCTCGAGCCGCCACTCCACGCGCGAGTCGCCCCAGCGGAACACGATCCGCTCGCCCTCGGTGACCTCCTCGACGACGCCCTCGCGCGTCTGGTCGCCGTCGCGCACGCGCAACGGCGCGTCCTCGGAGGCCTCGAACTCGACCTCCTCGCCGAGCCACTCCTCGAGTTCGGCCGGCTCGGTGATCAGCTCCCACGCGCGCTCGCGATCGCAGGGCAACACGACTTCTCGGTTCACGACGGGCATCAGCAACTCCTTGGTTGCACGACAGGCTACCATGGCGTCAAACACGCAACTCGGAGGTTGCACATCAATGCCGCTCGTTCCCGTCGTCGTTCAGCAGGACTCCCGTGGGGAGCGCTCGTTCGACATCTACTCCCGGCTCCTGCGTGAGCGCGTGATCTTCGTCGGCACCGCGATCGACGACAACATCGCGAACCTGGTCGTCGCGCAGCTGCTGCACCTCGAGGCCGAGGACCCCGACAAGGACATCCAGATGTACATCAACTCGCCCGGTGGCGTGGTCTACGCCGGGCTGGCGATCTACGACACGATGCGCTTCATCCAGCCCGACGTCGCGACGATCTGCTGCGGCATCGCCATGTCCATGGGCTCGCTGATCCTCGCCGGCGGCACGCCCGGCAAGCGCTCCGCCCTCCCCAACAGCCGCATCCTCATCCACCAGCCGTCCGGCGGGTTCCAGGGCCAGGCGACCGACATCCAGATCCACGCCAAGGAGACGCTCGAGCTGCGCGAGCGCATCGAGGAGATCTACTCCCACCACACGGGGCAGCCGAAGGAGCAGATCTCGCTGGACCTGGAACGCGACCGCTACTTCACCGCCCAGCAGGCCGCCGACTACGGCTTGATCGACCGCGTCTTCGTCGACCGCAACGGCGGCAACGGCTACTCCTCCTCGTAGAGCGACTCGTGGGCGAGCGCGTTGCCCGCCCCGTCGCGCAGCACGACCTCGAGGAAGGTGTCGTCGTAGGCGTCGGGGGCGAGCAGCGTGAAGCGCTCGCCCTCGATCTCCGCCTCGTCGACCGTCACGCGGCCGAGCTCGGCGGTCACGATCCGGCCGCTGGAGATCATCGGCACGCCCCAGATGAGCGTCATCGCCGCGACCTGACCGCCCGCGCCGCGCCAGCCGCCCACGACCTCCTGGGAGATGTCCATCTGCCACTCGGGGTGGTCGTCGGCGACGTCCGGCGTGTAGTCGGCCCACGCGTAGATCTCGCCGGGCTCGTCCCCGGGGGCGAAGGACACGTAGCCGAACAGCTCCAGGCCGGTGTCGGTGCGCGCGGTGGCGGGAACGTAGGTGCGGCCGGACCAGGTGCGGTCCGGGAACCAGTGGATGTCGCCCGCGGTGCCGAGGTCCGGATCGTCCGGGTCGGTCTCCACCTTCAGGCAGGCGGCGAGGAACTCGGCCTTGAGCGTGTCCTCCGAGGGCAGCCCGCCCTGGGGCGGCTCCGCGGCGAAGCGGCAGATCGGCATGGGCTGAACCCTAGCCGGGAATTTCCAGCAGCAGCGTGACGGGTCCGTCGTTGACGAGCTCGACGTCCATGTGGGCGCCGAACACGCCCCGCTGCGCGTTCACCCGCGCGCAGAAGCGCTCGTACAGCGGCTCGGCGGTCTCGGGCCGCGCGGCGTCGACGAACGCGGGCCGGTTCCCGCGGCGCGTGTCGCCGTAGAGCGTGAACTGCGAGACGCACAGGATGTCGCGCTCGCCCAGTGCCTCGTTCATCTTGCCGTCGGCGTCCTCGAAGATCCGCAGCGCGCGCACCTTGTCGGCGAGCCGGTCGCAGTCGGCTTCCGTGTCGCTGTGCGTCACGCCCAGCAGGACCAGCAGGCCCGGCCCGATCGCGCCCGTGATCTCGCCCTCCACGGTCACGCTGGCGCGGCTGACGCGCTGGACCAGCGCCCTCAAAGGTCCCGCAGCTCCGCGGCCGCCTGCTCGGGCGCCAGCGCGCAGATGTGGACACCGGTCCCGATCTCGAACCCGGACGGCTGGCCGAGCCGGGGCTGGATCTCGATCCGCCAGCAGAAGTGCTCGGCGCCGCCCGGTGCGGTCCGGATCCAGAGGTTGAGCGGGGGCGAGGCGCCGAAGCGGGCCTTCAGCCGGCGCAGCCCGTCGGCGAGCAGCGCGGCCCCGGTCGGGCCTTCGTGCTCGAAGTGGGTGCGCGAGCGGCGCGGGACGAGCATCAGGTGGTACGGGGAGGAGGACGCGAACTTGGTCAGCAGCACGGCTTCGGAGTCGATGGCGACGACCCGCTCGCGGCGGCGGACCTCCTCCTGCAGCAGGTCGGCGAGCAGGTTGCCACCCATCGTCCGCACCGCGTACGCGCCGAAGCGCTCACGCTCGCGGGCGACGGCCGCCGGGACGAAGTCGAGCGCCATCAGCTGCGCGTGCGTGTGCGGGATCGACGACCCTGCCTGCCGGCCCTCATTGACGATCAGATGCCGGTACGGACGGTCGACGTGCGCGCGCATGCGCTCCCGCCAGCCGTCGACGGCGCGGACGACCTGCTCCACCGAGAGCTCCGACAGCGAGGCGACCGGCTCAGGGGCGTTGACGATGACCTCGTGCGCGCCCGTCGCGGGCTGGACGGTGAACAGGTCCGGGTTCGCGTCGCGCTCCGGGGCATCGGCGGCGGCGGTCAGCGCGGGGTACCGGTTGTCGAAGGCGCGCACGGTCCACGGGTCGGCGTCCGTGTAGAGCGTCGGCATCGTCTCGTCCTCGTGGCCCGGGAGGAACGGGTCCGATGCCGGGTCCAGCGGCTCGCCCGGAGTCACCGAGAGGCCGCTGTTGGGGCGGTCGGCCCGCGCGGCGGCGATGATCGTCTTGAGCCCGCTCAGCGGGTCGACGCGGACCTCAGGCACCGAGGTAGCGATCGATGTCGTCGTTGAGCTGCTTGTCCGAGCGGTAGGTCCCGTAGTGGACCTTCACCGACTTGCCGTTGCGGTCGATGAAGATCGTGATCGGGGCGTAGTCGGCGGCCTTGAGCTCGCGGCCGATCGCGTCGTCGGGGTCGGTGTAGGACGGGAACGGCAGCCACTGCTCGCTCAGGAAGCTGCGGGCGGCCCCGTCCTGGTCCTTGCTGTTGATGCCCAGGAACGCGACCTCCTTGCCGCGCTTGCTGGCGATCGACTCGAAGACCGGGAACTCGACGCGGCACGGCGCACACCAGGACGCCCACTTGTTGACCACGATCGGGTGGCCTTTGAGCGCGGCGACGCGGTCCTGGAACGCGGACAGGCCGCCGTCGAGCAGCTGGTTGGACTGCTCGTGCAGTGCTGCGAGTGGCGCGGGCGCGCCGGCGAGCTCCTCCCGGGCGTCCTCGAGGCTGTCCGGCGGATCGGTGGCGTTGTCGCCACCGCCGGACGCGCTGGTCAGGCCGATGACCACCACCGCGACGAGCGCGACGGCGGCGAGAAGGACGAGCACCTTGCGCATTTCGGAGCAGAGGGTGGCAGATCGACCGGCTCGGGCTACGAGTCTGCTTCAATAGTCCCTGACTCGCAGGGAGCACGACCGAGGGAACGCCGACCGGCGCCTGGAGCTCCCGCCCGCGGGTCCCCCTGGAGTGTCCGCCGTGTCGCGCGGCGTCCGCTTCTCACCGTCACTTCCAGAGCCGTCCATGGCTGAGACCACGCCAGTGGCCGATCCGGCCGCGCTGCCTTCAACCGAAGAGATCGAACGCGCTTCGGCGTTCACTCGTGAGCCGTTCCTGACCGAGGGCGAGGACCCTCAGCAGGCGCTTGCTCCGGGGACGCCGCGTCGCCGCGCGCTCGAAGCCGCGCTCGCCGAGCTCGACACGGGCGCGAAGGTCCCGTCGCCGCACTGGCGGCGCCAGTGGTCGTTGCTGCTGGGTCTCGAGCGGCTGCTGTCCCAGGATGAGCCGCACCTCGTCGACGGCACCGTGCTCTCCGCCCACCAGGTCGACGCGCTGTCGGGCACGCTCACCGCGCTGCTCGCCGACCGGCTCAAGAACGGCGACTCCGCCGCGCCGCCGATCGCCGAGCCGGTGCTCGCGCCGGTCGAGGAGCCGGTCGTCGCGGTCGACGAGGACGACGAGGAAGAGGACGAGGAGCCGGAGGTCGAGGAGGACGCGCCGGACTGGGACAAGGGCGCGGGCGAGGAGGACGAGGACGTCGCCGACGCGCCCGAGGACCCGAACGCCGGCAAGCGCTTTTGGTTCGAGCACGCGACGGGCGCGGGCAAGACGGTCGCGGCCGTCGGCTTCGTCGAGGCCTCGCGCACGGGCGGCGTCCTGATCCTCACCCACCGCCGCAACCTGGTCGACCAGTTCAACGGGGAGCTGCGCACGCGCGGCTACGCGAAGCGGCTCGCGCCGCCGCTGCTCGACCACCAGGACACGGCCAACGGCCCGGTCACCGTCGAGACCTACCAGTGGTTCGTCCGCAACGCCGGCCGCATCTCGGACGCGTACTCGATCGTCATCTGCGACGAGGCCCACACGGCGCTGGGCGAGAAGACCTCGGCCGCGATCCGCGCCTGGACCGGCCCCGTCTTCGTCGGCATGACCGCGACGGGCGCGCTGATCGCCCGCCACGTCACGGACCTGTTCCCGACGCAGACGTCGCGCTTCGACCTCGCGCAGGCCGCGCGCCGTGGCGTGATCTCGCCGCTGCGCTGCGTGCGGATCCCGCCGGGTCCGGGCGTGCGCACGATCGCCAAGGTGCCGCTCCGGCGCGGCGAGGTGGACACCGAGTTCGACCAGGAGATGTTGGCCCAGCTGTTGGATCAGCTGCCGTTCAACCTGGCGATCGCGGACCTCTACAAGACGCGCTTCAACGGCGTGCCGGGCGTCGTGTACGCCGCGGGCGTGCGTCACGCGTACAACGTCGCGCAGGCGTTCCGGGACGTCGGGATGAAGGCGCAGGCGGTCTCGGGTGAGACACCCAAGCGCGAACTCGCGACGATCCTCGCGCGCTATGAGCGCGGCGACATTGACGTGCTGGTCAACGCGCAGCTGCTCGCCGAGGGCTGGAACTCGCCGCGCGCGACAGTCTGCATGCACCTCGCGCCGACCGCCTCCAAGCGCATCTATCAGCAGCGCGTGGGCCGCGTCACGCGTCGCCATCAGGGCAAGGAAGCGGGCATCGTCGTCGACTTCGTCCATCCGGCGACCAAGCACGACGATCCGGTCGTGACGCTGCACTCGTTGCTGGACCGCGACGTCTACCGCGGCGGCGCGATCGTCGTGGGTCCGGTGCGGCGCGGCCGTGGCCGCCGCTTGCGCGTGGAGCGCCGCGTCCTGCCGGTGACGGCGGAGGAGAACCGGCGCATCGAGGTCTTCGAGCGCGAGCTCTGGCGGATCGCCGTCGAGCATCTGGACTACGGCGAGCAGGTCCAGTGGGCGGCGCTGGCGGGTGCGCGGGTCGCTCCCACCGGGTGGCGCCGGGCCCGGGCCATGCTGCACTTCGACCAGGGCGGCGAGCTCAAACGCACGTTCCTGATCACCGCGGTCGACCGCAACAAGAACCCGCAGCTGCGCTTGCGTGCGCTGCAGGAGATCGCCTCGGGGCGGGACGCGGAGGCGTTCGACCGCGCGCTGGACTTCGTCGAGTCCTGGCCGCGCGACGACAAGCGGGAGGGCGTGAAGGTCGTCCTGCAGGCGCTGGCCGAGAAGAAGATCGGGCGGCGCGACCAGGCCAACAACTGGATCTGGCGCTGCGCGAACATGACGCGCGAGGTCCACGAGGAGTACGCCGTCCAGCGCTGGCCCGAGACGAAGCGGCTGCTCGGCCTGCTCGTCAACTCCTCCGGGGGCGCCCACGCGCGTAACGCGCGCCGGCTCGTGGCTCAGGCCCGCCAGCAGGACCGTCGCCTGAGCGCCGCGCTGCTGGCCGCCGCGATCCCGCACACCGCCGAGGCGGGCGAGGTCATCAACGGCGCCCGCACGCGGATGTCCCGCAAGCCGGCCGCGCTGGCGCGCGAGCTGCTGCGCAACTTCCCGAAGGGTCGCGGCAAGGCCAAGCGCCGCCGTCGTCGCAAGGGCGCCGGGGAGGGCGTCGCGCCGGAGGCCGTGACGGCCGCCGCCGTGACGGAGAACGGCGAGCTGCTGGAGGTCGAAGGGGCCGAGGAGACGGTCGAGGCCGCCGCCCCGCGTTCGCGCGGGCGCTCGCGCCGGCGCGCCGTCGATGCCGATCCCGACGCGCCCAAGCGCAAGCCGCGCTCGCGGCGGGGGGCCAAGCCGGCCGCTGAAGAGCCCGAGACCGTGGAGGCCGTGGCGGAGGAGTCGGCCGCGCCGAAGCGCAAGCCACGCGCGCGCAAGCCCGCGGCGGAGGTCGTGGAGGTCGTCGAGGTGGCGGCCGAGGAGGCGCCCGCGCGCAGGCGCAAGCCGCGTGCTCGCAAGCCGGCGGCGGAGGTCGTCGAGGTCGTCGAGGTGGCGGCGGAGAAGCCCGCGCCCAAGCGCAAGCCGCGCGCCAAGAAGCCCGCGGCCGAGGTCGTTGAGGTCGTCGAGGCGGCGCCGAAGCGCAAGCCGCGTGCGCGCAAGCCGGCGGCGGAGGTCGTCGAGGTCGTCGAGGTGGCGGCGGAGAAGCCCGCGCCCAAGCGCAAGCCGCGCGCCAAGAAGCCCGCGGCCGAGGTCGTTGAGGTCGTCGAGGCGGCGCCGAAGCGCAAGCCGCGTGCGCGCAAGCCGGCGGCGGAGGTCGTCGAGGTCGTCGAGAAGCCGGCGGCCAAGCGCAAGCCGCGCGCGAAGGCGGCGGCGAAGCCCAAGGCGCCGGCCGCCCAGGAAGCGCTGTTCGACGCTCCGGCCGAGAAGCCGAAGCCGAAGGCCGCGACCAAGAAGAAGCCGGCGGCCAAGAAGAAGCCGGCCGCCAAGAAGAAGCCGGCGGCGAAGAAGAAGCCCGCCGCGAAGGCGAAGCCCGCGCCGGCCGTCGCGGCCGCGGCCGCTGCGGTCGAGGCCGCGGTGTCGGCGGCCAAGCGCAAGCCGCGCGCGAAGAAGAAGCCGCCCGCCGCCGCCGACGAAGGCGACAGCGGTTCCGTGCGCGAAGACGCCGCTGCATGAGGCTCGCCGATCAGGTCGCGGTCGTCACGGGCGGCGCGGCCGGGATCGGGCGGGCGCTGGCACTGAGGTTCGCGGCTGAAGGCGCACGTGGCGTGGTCGTCGCCGACCTCGACGAGGCGGGCGCCGAGGCGGTCGCGGCCGAGATCGGCGAGGGTGCGCTCGCCGTCGTCTGCGACGTCGCCGATCCCGCGCACGCCGAAGCGCTGATCGGCGCCGCCGAGAGCGCGTTCGGCCCGGTGGACCTGTTCTGCGCCAACGCGGGCGTGGCCGTCGGCGAAGGGCTCGGCGCGGCGGCCGAGTGGGAGCTCGCGCTCGGCGTCAACCTGCGCGCGCACGTCTACGCCGCCGAGCGGCTGCTGCCGGGCTGGCTGGAGCGCGGGACGGGCTACTTCCTCACCACCGCGTCGGCGGCCGGGCTGATCACGCAGATCGGCTCCGCGCCGTACGCCGTCACCAAGCACGCCGCGGTCGCGTTCGCCGAGTGGCTGTCGGTGACCTACGGCGCGCGCGGAGTCGGCGTCAGCTGCCTGTGCCCGATGGGCGTCAACACCGAGCTGCTGCACGGGTCGGGCGGCGCCGGGGCCGTCGTGAAGGCCGCGGGCGCGGTGCTGGAGCCCGACGAGGTGGCCGAGATCGTGCTCGCGGGCCTCGAGGCGGAGACGTTCCTGATCCTCCCGCACCCCGAGGTGCTCGAGTTCTACCGGCGCAAGGGCGCCGACTACGACCGCTGGCTGGCCGGGATGCGGCGGCTACAGGCGAGCGTCGCCGCTCAGCGCGACCCGTAGGCCGAGCCCGATCAGCACGGCGCCGGTGGCCCGCTCGAGCCACCGCCCGGCGCGGCTGGCCATGAACCCCGCCTTGGCCCGGCTGGCGAGCACCGCGAGCGCGCTGTACCAGACGCAGTCGAACGCGACGATCAGCGCCGCCATCAACAGCGTCGTCGCGAGGACGCTGGAGTCCGGACCGACGAACTGCGGGAACAGCGCCACGAAGAACACGGCGAGCTTCGGGTTCGCGAGCGACGTCACGAGGCCGTCGC
Source organism: Solirubrobacter deserti (assembly GCF_027587175.1). Taxonomy (GTDB): domain Bacteria; phylum Actinomycetota; class Thermoleophilia; order Solirubrobacterales; family Solirubrobacteraceae; genus Solirubrobacter; species Solirubrobacter deserti. Next base: position 183,936 of record NZ_JAPCID010000001.1, on the reverse strand, counting down.
GGAACGGTCGCTGCGTGCGTTCCGGAGCCTCGACCGCAGCGCCCGCACGCCGCAGCGACTGCACGCCGAGATAGACCAGGACGGCTGCGCCGGCGAGCTTGAGCGCCGCGAACGCGACCTCGGACGCCGCCACGAGCGCCGAGATCCCGGCGATCGACAACAGCGCCCATGTCACCACGCCGACCGAGTTGCCGGCGATCGTCAGCACCCCGGCACGGAACCCGCCGCGCAGCGCGCTGCGGAGCACCATCGCCGTCGCCGCGCCCGGCGTGATGGTCACGAGCACCGCGATCGGCAGGAACGCCCACAGCATCAATCGGCAAGCTTACGGCCTCGTCCGGGTACGGTCTTGGGGTGGCGCAGGGCCACCCGCAGGCGTACTTCGACTCCGATCAGGTCCTCGCTTCCAGCGAAGCGCTGGACCCTTCCCGGCTGCTCGCGGCCGTCCCGGCGCGCGAAGGCCTGCTCGTGCGCGAGGTCGAAGGAGTCGGCCTGGTCGCCGCCCGGCGCATCGACGACTTCACCCACGCCGTCGCGGACCTCGCCGGCGTGCACGCGATCGACGTCGTCTGGCGCGAGAACCCCGGCGAGCTCGAACCGCTCGAGACCCGCGCGCCCGACTTCGGCTTCCTCGCCGACGCCCCACCAGGCGTCGCGACCCGCCTGCTCGACGCGGCGCTGGCCGGGCCGGTCGTCTTCACCGGGCCCGACCCGGAGGCCTGGATCGCCTGGATCACCCACGCGCTTCCCGGCGGCGAGCGGATCACGTTCTCGACGGCCGGTGACGAGGACGTGCGCATCCGCGTCGCCGAGGGCGGAATCGACACCACCGAGCCCTGCGAGCTCCCGCCCAGCTTCTACGCGCGCGTCGCGCTCGAGCTGGCGCGGCGCGGCGTGCTCTTGGACGCGGTGGCCCGCCTCGAGGACGCCGACGGCCTCGCCCTCGCCGTGCACGGGGGCGCCACCGACCTGATCGCTCCGCACCAGCTTCCGCTCGCGCTCCAGCTCATCACCGAGCTCGCGGCGGCCGGCCACGTGCACGAGGCCGCCCGCGCCGCCGCTGCGCTGCCGCTCCACACCGCGCTGCCGGGCACCGCGCTCGTCCTGCGCGAGGAGCCGCCGCTGCCCGAGGTGATCGCACCCGAGCCCGAGGAGATCCTCGAGGCCGAGGTCGTCGAGGAAGCGGACGAAGCGCCGGACGCGACTGAACCAGAACCCGAAGTGGAAGAGGCGGAACCCGTGGACGACGAGTTCGTGATTCGCGACGACGAGATCATCTCCGTGCCGTTCGAGCCGGCCGTCGACGAGGAGCCGATCGCGCCCGGCCAGCCGATCCCGGACGACGTCGTGATCGAGGTGCCGTTCGACGTCGAGCCGGCCGAGGAGGCCGCGGAGGAGCCGCTGCCGGACGTGGACGCGTGGTCGAATCTGCTGTCGGAGCTCAAGACCGAGAGCGTCACGCCCGATGAGAGCCTGCCGGAGCTGGCAGAGCCGGAGCCCGAGGAAGAGGTCATCGAGGAAGTGGAGCTCGGGATCTCGCTCGCGGAGCTCGAGGAGTCGCTCAAGCAGGAGGGACGTGAATGACCACGGCGGAGTGGCAACAAGCGGATCGCGAGGCGCTTCCGGCGTGGCTGGACCTGCACGGCCAGGCCCGGAGGATGCCGGCCGGCGCGGATTCGCGGCTGCTCGCCGAGACCGCGCTGGCGCACGTGCTCCCGCTGCTGGACGAGTTGCCCGAGGACGTCCCGTTCGTGGGCGTGCACGCCCCGACCAAGCCGTCCGCGCAGACGCTCGAGCCGTGGCTGGAGCAGGTCGAGGCCGCGCGGGGCACGCCCGAGAGCGGCACGCTGCTCGCGGCGGGCGTGGAGCTCGGGCTGCTCGGCGTCGACCCGGACGCCGACGCGCGGGCGGCGGCGGTGATCGTGGAGGGCTTCGAGCTCGACACGGTGCAGCACGCGCTGACCGAGATCGGGCGCCAGGCGCTGCTGGACCCCTTGATCGGCTCGGTCGCCGAGCAGCTCGCGGACCGGGTTGCGACCGACGTCTCGCTGCGCCCGCGGCTGCGCGAGCTGTGCCAGAACGACGCGGCGATCGTGGCGCTCAAGCAGCGTGCGACCGCGCACCCGAGCCTCGCGGTGATGTCCGTCTACCTGTGGGCGGTGGTCGATCGCTACCCGGAGCGGCGCGCGCAGTCCGCGAAGACGCTGCTGATGCTCGACCCGCACGCGGTCGCCGACGTGCGCGCGCTGTGGGGCGAAGACGGGCCGAGTACGAAGGACGAGTACGCGGAGCTCCTGCGCGTGTTCCACGACGCTGAGCGGCGCCCGCCGGAGCTCGACGTCAAGCGCGCGCAGGCGCTGCTGATGGAGCAGCCGCTCGACGGCGAGCTCGACAAGGGCGACCCGCTCGCGCTCGCGCTGCGCGGCCTGCCGAACCACCTCGAGCTGCCCGCGTACTGCGCGTGGTACGCCGCAGCGCGCCGGCCGGGGCCGACGCACCGCTTCGACGCGTGGGGCCGGATCGCGGCGCGCGCGCTCGCGCCCACCCACGACGTGCCGCCGTTGCGCGCCGAAGAGCTGCTGCAGATCGTCGCCCGCGAGCTCGTCTCACCGCAGACGCTCGACGGCTACTTCGACGCGATCGAGCGCCTGCGCGACGCCACCGGGCACCAGCGCTTCGACGAGGCGCTGGCGTTCGCGCTCACCAACGCGCTGCACGAGGCGGACGATCCGCTGGAACTGCTCGCGGTCACGTTCAGCATCTGGTCCAAGGCCCCGAGCGGCGGCCAGACGCTGCACGACCAGATCCTCGCGCCGGCGGCGCGGCCCTATCGCCGCGGCGACGACGAGGTCCGCGCCCACCTGGGGCCGCGCCGTCAGGCGGAGTGGGACGAGTTCACCGCCCGCCACTCCAAGCCGCGCCGCTTCCTGCCGCGGTTGCGGGGAAGGGTTCGCTGAAGAATGGGCGATGCGCCTGATGTGGTGCAGGCGCCCGTGCCTCGGGCCGCACGCGACAGTGATGCGTGCCTCCGGCACGTGAGCGTCGTGGGTGGCGCGAGGTGCCGCGGATGTGCCGCAGCAGGTGTGTCGGGTTCTTCAGCGGGCCCGTTAGAGGTGCGCGCTCAGGGTGACTTCGCCGGCGGAGAGCGTGATTTCGCGCCCGTTGACGTCGACCCGCAGCGCGCCCGACTCGTCGATCCCGGCGCCGAGGCCTTCGCCGTCCTGCCAGCGCACACGCCGGCCGAGCAGGGCGTCGCGCTCACGCAGGGCGGCGAGCACCGACTCCCGGCCCTGACCCAGCCGCTTCTCGAGCGCGGCCAGCAGCGCGGTGAGCGTCGGCTCGACGTCGTCGGGCGTGCGCCGGAGCGAGCCTGCGACCTCGGCCGCGTCCTCGGGCAGCGCGGACACGTCGACGGCGACGTTGACGCCGATGCCCAGCACCGCCCACTGCGAGGCCTTGCTCTCGGCGAGGATGCCGGCGACCTTGCGCCCGTCCAGCCAGACGTCGTTGGGCCACTTGACGAGCGCGTCCGGGCCGGCCACGTCGGCGACCGCGAGCCCGGCGCGCAGCGGGAGCAGGTCGTCGAACTCGCGCAGGATCAGCGACGCCGCGATCGCCACGCCCGGCGGCGTGACCCACGTGCGGCCCTGGCGCCCGCGCCCCGCGGTCTGCTCGTCGGCGGTGACGAGCGTTCCGTGCTCGGCACCCTCCTCGGCCAGCTCGCGCGCGCGCTCGTTGGTCGATCCGATCGTCTCGTGATGCTCGCGGCGCTCACCCAGCTTCATCTCAGCTCCAGTTCATCCCCCGCGCGCACGCCGAGCAGCGCGGCGGCGCTGCCGCCGTTGACCGCCACCGCGACGTCCCCCGCGGAGTCCTCATAGATGACCAGTCCGCCGGGCTCCACGTCGCCGAACGTGCGGCCCACGGCCACCTCGTGCCCCGCGATGCGCACGGCGGACCGCGGCAGCGCGGCGTCCGTGATCAGGTTGCCGAACCCGTCGACCTCCACGACGTGGACCTTATCCCCGGGGAGCGCGGGGAGCCGCACGAGCTCGTCCCCATCGAAGCGCGGGCCGTCGGGCGCCTCGCCGAGCGCGAGGTGCGCCGCGACCGGGCCGAAGAGGTCGCGCCCGTGGAAGGTCGCGCTGACCGGCTCCAGTCGCCACGGCGACTCGCCCACGTCGACCACCTCGTCGATCCCGAACGCCGCCGCCGCGGGCTCGAGCAGGCCGTTGTCGGGCCCGACCAGCCAGCGCGCGCCGCAGCGGATGGCAACCGCGCGCCGGTCGCCGCCGACGCCGGGGTCGACCACGGCCAGATGCACCCCGGCCGGTGTGAACGGGAGCGCCCGCGCGAGCCGGCGCGCGCCCGTGCGCACGTCCTGCGCGGGAACGCCGTGCCCGAGGTGGATCACGCGCACGTGCGGCGCGATCCGCGCGATCACCCCCTCGACGACCCCGACGTACTCGTCGCCCGGCCCGTAGTCGGAGAGGAACGTGATCACTGGTCGGCGATCAGCGCCGCGATCAGGCCGTCGGGCGTGTGCGGGTCGGCTTCGATGTCCGGGGCGGCGGCGAGCTCCTGCAGCACGGCGGACGTCGCGGGGCCGATCGAGACCAGCTTCGGTCCGGAAAGCGAACCACCGGCGTCCGCGAAGAAGCGCACCGAGGAACCGGACGTGAACAGCAGGTAGTCCGCCTTCGCCGCGGCCTCGCGCGCCTCGTCGGACAGCGGCTCGGCGATCGTCTCGTACAGCGCGACCACGTCGACCTGCGCGCCCCGGGCCCGCAGCGCGTCCGGCAGCACGTCGCGACCCTCCTTCGCGCGCACGATCAGCACCCGCTCGACCGGGAGGTCCGCGAGCGCCTCGACCAATCCCTCGGCGACCGCCCGCTCCGGCACGACGTCCGGCTCGACCCCGTGCGCGCGCAGCGCCCGCGCCGTGCCCGGACCGATCGCGGCGACGGTCAGGCCCGCCAGCTCGCGCGCGTCGCGCAGGTGCGTGAAGAGCTGGTCGGCGCCGGTGGGCGAGGTGACGCACAGCAGGTCGTAGCCGCGCAGCGGCGGGAGCGCCACGTCCAGCGGCCGCGTGCGGATCGCGGGCGCCTCGACCGTCGTTGCGCCCAGCTCGCGTAGCTGCGCCGCCAAGGCGCTCGCCTGCGCGCGGGCGCGCGTGACGGCGACGGTCTTCCCGAACAGCGGCCGCTGCTCGAGCCACGCGATCTCCTCGCGCAGCGCCGCCACCGGGCCCACGAGCGTGATCGCCGGGGCCTTGATGCCCGCGGCGTCCTCGACGACACGCGCCAGCGTCGAGACGACCGTCTTCTGCCCGGGAAGCGTGCCGCGCTCGACCAGCGCGACCGGCTCGTCCGCGGGCCGCCCGCCCGCCTGCAGGCGCTCGGCGATCCGGGGCAGCGCCTTCACGCCCATGTAGAACACGAGCGTCCCGGGGAAGCGCGCCAGCGCGTCCCAGTCGAGCGACCCGTCCTCATGGCCGGTGACGAACGCGACGCCGCTCGCGTGGTCGCGGTGCGTGACCGGGATGCCCGCGTAGGCCGGCGCGGAGATCCCCGCGGTGACGCCCGGGACGATCTCGAACGGGATGCCCGCCGCGCGCAGGACCTGCGCCTCCTCGCCGCCGCGCCCGAACACGAACGGGTCGCCGCCCTTGAGCCGCACCACGGTGCGCGGACCCGTCCCGTACTGGATCAGCAGCCGGTCGATCTCCTCCTGCGGCATCTGCGGCCCGCCGCCGATCTTGCCCACATACACGAGCTCGGCGTCCTCGCGCGCGCCGTCCAGCGCGCCCGGCGGGATCAGGCGGTCATAGAGGATCACGTCGGCCTGCGCGATCAGCGCTTTCGATCGCACCGTCATGAGTTGCGGGTCGCCGGGCCCGGCGCCGACGAGGAAGACGGTCATGGGTTGGGTCCCGCGGTAGGAACGTCGGCGGTGCACGGCGTCATGCCGAGACCGCCCGCAACAGCTCGACCGCGCCGGCGTCGCGCAGGCGGCGCGTGAGCTCGGGCGCGTCCGCGCCCTCCTCGACGATGTACGACGAGCCGTCGGGCATGCCGACGAAGGCGCGCATGCGGCCCTCGAGGGCGAGGACGCCGATCGGGGTGTGGCAGGAGGCCTCGAGCTCGCGCACGACGTGGCGCTCGGCGTCCAGGGCCGCGTGCGTCGCGGGATGGTCGACGCTCGGCAGCTTCGTTCCCTCACGGGCCTGCACCGCGATCACGCCCTGGCCCGCGGCCGGGACGAACACGCCGTCGACCAGCTTGGAGCCGACCGACCGGCCCAGCCGCTGCAGCCCCGCCGCCGCGAGCACCAGCGCGTCGACCTCGCCCGCCTCACGCTTGGCCAGCCGCGTGTCCACGTTGCCGCGGATCTCGACGACATCGAGATCCGGCCGCCAGGCCAGCAGCTGGGAGCGGCGGCGCAGCGCTGAAGTCCCCACCCGGGCGCCCTCGCGCAGGTCACCCACGACGACGTCGAACGGGTCCGCGCGCCGCGGCGTGGCGACGATCGCGGTGCCCGGCGCGAGCTCGGACGGCATGTCCTTGGCCGAATGCACCGCGACGTCGATCTCGCCCGCGAGCAGCGCCGCCTCCAGCGCGCCGACCCAGCGCGACTTGTCGCCGCGCGCGCGGTCGACGTCGCCCGCGGTGGTGATCGTGACCAGCTCGGTCTCGCCGTCGATCAGCGCCGCGACAGCACGAGCCTGGGCCAGCGCCAGCGCGCTGCCCCGGGTCCCCAGGCGGAGCGCCGTCACCCGGCCAGCCGGCGGACCTCGGCGGCCTCCCCGGCCTCCGACGCCGCATCCTCTTCGAGGCCGAACAGCTCGCGCAGGAGCTTCAAGCGGGCGTGGCGGTGCTCGTCGTCCAGGGTCCGCACGCGCTCGGTCGGCTCGTGCAGCAGCCGCTTGACCACGGCCCGGGCCAGCGCCTCGACGCGCGCCTCGTCCTTGGCCGACAGCGACTCCCAGCGACCCGCGTTGGCCGCCAGCAGCTCGTTCACGACCGCGTCGCCGCGTCCTCGCAGCGCGGCCAGCGTCGGCATGACGTCCAGCCGCCCGAGCCAGCCCGCGAACGTCTGGATCTCCTCCTCGACGATCGCCTCGGCGTGCACGGCCTCGCCCTTGCGCACGTTCAGGTGCCCGCGGACGGCGCGCTGGAGCGCGTCCATGTCGAGCAACGTCACGCCGTCCACCGACGCGCACGCCGGGTCGATGTCACGCGGTACGGCGAGGTCGATGATCAGCAGCGGCCGGCCGCCGCGCACCGCGTCGAGCTCCTCCGGCCCGACGATCGCGTGCGGCGACGCCGTGGAGGACACCACGACGTCGGCGCGCTCGAGCTCGTCGGGCAGCTGGTCGAACCCGCCGGACTCGCCGCCGAACCGGGAAGCCAGCGCGATCGCCCGGTCGCGATGCCGGTTGGCGACGAACATCGTGCTCACGCCGTGCGCGTGGAACGCCCGCGCGACCTGCTCGGACGTCTCGCCCGCGCCCACGATCACGACGTGGCGCTGGCTCAGCTCGCCGATCAGCGCCCGCGCCGCGTCCACCGCGACGGTCGCCACCGAGGCGTGGCCCTCCGAGATCGCCGTCTCCGTCCGCACGCGCTTGCCGGTCGCCAGCGCGGCCCGGAACAGCTGGTTCGTGAGCGGTCCCGTGGTGCGCGCGGCCAGCGCGCGCTCGTAGGCGCGCTTGACCTGGCCCTGGATCTCGGCCTCGCCCACGACCATCGAGTCGAGCCCGCTCACCACGCGGTACAGGTGCCGCGCCGCGTCGCAGTTGCGCGCGCTGTAGAGCGGCACGTCCGCGGGCAGCGCCTGGATCGCCACCTCGGGCGACTCGCCCACGACGTACAGCTCGGTGCGGTTGCACGTGGACAGCGCGACCGCCTCGGTCACGCCCTCCAGGGCGACCAGCTCGTGCAGGAACGGCTCGATCTGACCGTCCAGCAGCGCCAGCCGCTCGCGCACAGCCAGGTCGGCCGTCTTGTGCGAGGCGCCGAGCGCCAGCAGCTCCATCACAGGCCACCCTTTCCCGGGAGAATCGCCCTCTGGGCGATTGCTCCCAGCGAAACGAGCCCGCAGGGCGAGGCTTCGCCGCTCACCGCGCAACGGTCTCCCGGTCGGTGGACTCGGCCTCACGCTGCTCGAGGGCGTCGACGACCTCGCCCAGGTCCTTCTCGATGCGTGCCAGCCGCCCGGCCATGATCGCGACGTAGATCAGCACAAGTGCGAGGAAGACGAGGTATGCGGCGGCAACGTACTTGCCGGCTTCGTCGAGGGGGAGGGCAGGCAGCATCAGAGCGTGGGCGCCGCCGACCGGCGCGGGTTGGGGGTGAAGCCGTCATCGGCGTTCGCCAGCTTGCGCTTGAGCGAGCGCAGGCGGAACGTCGCGTGCTTGGACGCGAGCTCGTACTTCCACAGCGTCACGAACAGGCACGCCATGCCGAGCAGCGAGACGATGAACGTGAGCCGCATCTCGCCCGGCATCGAGCCGCCCGTGGTGGACAGCACGCGCGGGTGCACGAGCGACTCGGCCATCCGCACGGCCGTGAAGTTCAGCGGCACGAACGCGCCCGCGACGATCGCGAACACGGCGGCGTAGCGCGCCTGGCGCTCCGGGTCCTCGATCGAGAACCGCAGCGGCTGGTAGCAGGCGTAGAGCAGGAAGACGATCAGGAAGCTCACCAGCGTGGGCTCGTCCCACGTCCACCACACGCCCCAGGAGCCGCGCGCCCAGATCGAGCCGGTCACGAGCGCGCCGACCGCGAGGATCAGCGACAGGTGGATGGCGACGTAGGAGCGCAGGTCGTGCAGGCGGTCGCCCGAGCGCAGGTAGCGGATGCCGTAGATGCCGCCCGCCACGAAGCCGAACAGCGCGACGATCGCCAGCGGCACGTGCAGGTAGAAGATCTTCTGGATGAACCCCTGGTCCGCGTCGTTGGGCGCGTAGAAGAACACCAGCGCGAACGCCCCCACGATCAGGGCGACGGTAATGAGCGAGAGGGTCTTCAGCCCCCGGCCGAACACAGCGTTCATTCCTCCAGCAGGAAGTCGAAGATCGCGTAGGCGAGCAGCCCGAACACGAGATCATAGAGGCCCAGGACCGCCAGCCACCGTGCCTCGAGCGCCCCCGCGCCGCCCTCTGTGAGCAACGGCGCACAGGCGCGCGCCGCCGCGATCACCAGCGGGACGCTGAGCGGGATGGCCAGCAGCGGGACGAGCAGGTCGCGCGCGCGGGTCTGGATCGCGAGCGCGGCGACGAGCGTCCCGATCACCGCGATGCCGGCGTTGGCCAGCAGCAGCACGACCACGAGCGCGGGTTGCAGCGACGGGCCGAGCAGCAGGATCGCGAACGCCGCGAGCACGAACACCTCGACCGCACACAGGAACAGGAACAGCACCGTCGCCTTGGCCACGAGCATCGACGTGCGGTCCACCGGGGCAAGCAGGAAGCCGTCGAAGCCGCCCTCCTCGCGCTCGGCCACGAACAGCCGGTTGATGCCCAGCACGGCCGCGAACAGCAGCGTCACCCACAGGATCCCGGAGGCGAGGTTGCCGCTCACCTCACGCTCGTCGAGCGCGAAGTGGAACAACACGAACGTGCCGATCGAGAACAGCACCATCGCGGGCGCGGCCTCGGGGGTGCGGCGCTGCAGGATCAGGTCCTTGCGGATCAGCGCGCCAATCGCCCTACGCATACAACGCCCGCACGTCGTCGACCGTCGCGCCGCGCTCGCAGAACGCGACCTTCCCGCCGCGCAGGCCCAGCGCCAGGTCGCCGCGGAACGTCGGGTCGTGGGAGATCACCACGCGCGTCCCGCCGCCGATCAGCGGGTCGATGAGCGCGGCCGCGCCCGGGTCCAGGCCCGCGAGCGGCTCGTCCAGCAGCAGCAGCTGCGGCTCGTGCAGCACCGCGCGCGCGACCGCGGTGCGCTGGAGCATCCCGCGCGAGAACGTGTGCACCGGATCGTCGGCGCGCGCGCTCATCCCGACCGCGTCCAGCACCGCGTCGACCCGCTCGAAGCGCACCCCGTGCAGGCGCGCGTGGAACTGCAGGTTCTCGCGTGCGGTCAGGTCGCGGTAGAGCAGCGGGTCGTGACCCAGGAAGCCGATCTTCCCGCGCACCGCCCAACCCTCCCGCGGCAGCTCGTGGCCGAGGACCTTCGCCGAGCCGTGGTGCGGGCGCAGCAGCGTCGCGAGGATGCGCAGCAGCGTCGTCTTGCCGGCGCCGTTGGCCCCGAACACCGCGAGCGTCTCGCCCTCCTGCACCGTCAGCGTCACGCCCGCGAGCGCGACCCGCTCCCCGTAGGCGCGGCCGAGGTCAGCCAGCTCGATCGCTCTCATGGTGCGACGAGTCCCCGCGCAGGGTGCGCACCACGTGCTTGAGCGTCGGCGCCAGCACCGGGAAGAGCTGGTCGATCGATTTCGGGGAGCCCGGGAAGTTGACGATCAGCGTGCGGCCGGCGATCCCGGACACGCCACGCGTGAGGATGCCGTGCGGCGTGTGCTTGAGGCCTTCGGCGCGCATCGTCTCCGCGAAGCCGGGCGCCTCGCGCTGGATCACCGAGCGCGTGGCCTCGGGCGTGATGTCGTTCGGCGTCAGGCCGGTGCCGCCCGTCGTGAAGATCAGGTCGCAGCCCGCGGCGACGAAGTGGTGCAGCCGGTCCTCGATCAGCGCGAAGTCGTCGGGGACGACCTCCATGCCCACGACCTCGCAGCCCGCCTCCTCGGCGGCGGCGGCCAGCTTGGGCCCGGAGAGGTCCTCGGCCTCGCGGCGTGAGACCCGGGTCGAGACGGTCAGGATCGCGGCGCGAATGGTCGGAGCCTATGCCGTCGTCGGTTCGTGTGCGCGCTGCGCGGCGGCGATCAGCTCCAGCACGGCGGCCTCGTCGCCGTTGCGGATGAGCTCGATCGGGTCCGGGTCGCCGTTGACGATGTCCTCGAAGAACGCCTTGCGGTCCTGGTAGGTCGGCAGCGTGCCCTTCGCCCAGCCGCGGACGTCGTTGAGCATGACCGCCAGGCGCGCGTACTCCTCGCCGTAGGTCTCCGCGATCTGGGTTTTCATGCGCTTGGCCAGCGCCGGCGACGCGCCCGCGGTGGAGATCGCGATCGCCAGCGGACCGACGCGCACGATCGCGGGCAGGATGAAGTTGCACAACGGCGGCACGTCGACGACGTTGACGAGCATCGCCCGCGCCTCGGCGTCGTTGTAGACGGCGATGTTGACGTCGGTGTCGTTGGTGGCCGCGATCGCCATGAAGGTGTGTTCGAGGTCGCCGCGCTCGTAGCGCTTGCGGACCCACTCGATCGAGCCCTCCTCGGCGAGCCGCTGCAGCTCGGCGTTGGCGTCGGGCGCGATCAGCACGACCCGCGCGTCGCAGGCCAGCAGGCCCTCGACCTTCTCGAGCCCGATCTCCCCGCCGCCGACGACGACGCAGCGCCGCCCGGTCAGCTTGAGACAGGCGATGTAGAAGGGCGTGTCGAGCATGTCCCGCACGCAGGTCTGGTCACAGATCCCACGGCGGTACTGGCAGACGCACTCTTTGCCGGCATAGGCCTGAGCTGGCATAGGGGTATCCACCGTACTAAGTCGTATGCGGCGTTACTTCGATCATCACTCCTTGCTACGGGAGGTGGTGAGCCATCGGCTCACTGCGCTCTCCGGTCCGCGGGCGCTGCTCGTCATGGCCGCGCACCCGGTCGCCTTCGCGGGCTTCTTCGCCCATACGGGGGCTTTGGACGATCCCTACGGCCGGCTGCGGCGCACGGGCCGCGTGATGGACGCGGTCGCGTTCGGCACCAAGCGTGAGGCGGAGCGCATGACCGCGCCCGTGCGGCGGGCCCACTCCAGGGTGAGCGGGGAGCTGCGCGAGGACGCGGGCCGCTTCCCCGCCGGCACGCCGTACCGCGGCGACGACCCGGAACTGCTGTTGTGGATCCTCGCCGCGCTCGCCGAGTCCGCGATGACCGTGTTCCCCCGCGCGGTGCGGTCGCTGACACGCGAGGAGCTCGACTCGCTCTGGCAGGACTACCGCGAGGTCGGCCGGGCGTTCGGGTTGCGCGACGACGAGATGCCGGAGGACATCGACGCCTTCGAGCGCTACATGGCCGACATGTACGCGAGCGGCGACCTGTTCGTCACCGACGCGGCGCGCGAGCTGGCCATCGACATCGTCCTCAAGCCGCCGGTGCCCGTGAAGTACATGGCGCTGCGGGAGTTGGTGAACCAGATCACGGTGGGCCTGTTGCCCGCTGGGTTGCGGCGTCAGTACGGGTTCAAGTGGGACCCGCTGCGCGGGGCCGCGCTCGTGGGGGCGGCGGAGATCCTGCGGCGCGCGCCGGTCCCTTAGCGCACGCGCGGGTCGAGCCGCGCCTGGAACGCGTCGGCCAGGAAGTTCGCGATCACGACGAGGACCACTCCTTCGAGCACGATCGCCTGGAGCACCGCCGCGTCGGACACGTTGATCGCGGCGCGCAGCGTCGGGAACATCCCGGGCAGTCCGAAGCCGTACTCGATCGCGGCGGCGTTGATGAGCATCGTCGAGACGTTCACGCCGGTGAGCGCGGCGATCGGCGGGGCGGCCGCGGGCAGCGCGTGGCGGTTGAGCACCCGTCCCGGCGCGAGGCCCTTCGCGCGGGCGGTGCGGATGAAGTCCTCGTCGAGCACCTCGCGCAGCGCGGCCTCGGTCATGCGCGCCACGAACGCCGCCAGCGGCAGGGCGACGAGGATCCAGGGCGCCCAGATCGCCTTCAAGAACCCGAGCGGGTCCTCGCCGAACGGCACGTAGTCGCCCTGCCCGGACACGAACGGCAGCGCCAGCTCGCCGCTGCTCCATGCGAAGTACACCAGCACGGCGAATCCGAGGAAGTACGGCGGGCACGACAGCAGGAACACGACCAAGGCGTGGATCACGCGCGTGCCCCGCGTCTCGGGCCGGGCCGCGGCGCGGCGGCCGGCGGCGAGGCCGATCAGCGTGCCGATCAGCAGGCCACCGATGAGCAGCTGGAGGTCGACCAGGCCGCGCTCGCGCAGCATCTCGCCGACCGGCGCCGCGCCATAGGTCGCGCACAGGTCGACCGTGCCCTCGCGGGAGAACCCGCATCCGCCGCCCGAGGAGTCGCCGAACTCGCCGCGCAGGAACGTGTCCGCGAGGAACCCGGGGATCTCGCGGACGGCCGCGCCGAGCGCCACGCCGTGGAGCGACGTGGCGAACAAGACGTGCGCGAGCGCGGTGGCCACGACGACGGTCGCGACGAGCGCCGCCAGCCGGCTCGCGAGGATGCGGTGCATCGCCTCTGGTATGGACCGCTTGACGATCGTGCGTCTACTGGTACGCTGAACGGACCAATTGAACCACCAGCATGTCCGTCGAACAGACCACATTCCGCCCGCTTCAGCGCTACGAGCAGATCGCCGAGCGCCTCGCCGCCGACATCCGCTCCGGCCTGTACGCGCCGTCCGAGCGGCTCCCGTCCGAGCGCGAGCTCGCCCGCACGCTCGAAGTGAGCCGCGCCTCCGTGCGCGAGGCGCTCGCCGCCCTCCAGCTGCAGGGCGTGGTGGAGACGCGCAAGGGCGCGGGCACGTTCGTGTCGGCCCGCCCGCCCGCGCCCGACGAGGCGCCGCACGACGCGAGCCCGTCCGCGGTGCTCGAGGCCCGCGCGCAGCTCGAGCCGGCCGTCGCGCGGCTCGCCGCCGCCCGCGCGCAGAGGGACGAAGCCGCCGAGAGGCTGCTCGCCGCGATGGAGGCCGAGCCGGTGGACATCGCCACCTGGAACGCGTCCGACCGGCTGTTCCACCGGCAGCTCGCGGCGATGACGGGCAACCCGGTCCTGCTCGCGTTCGCCGACCATGTGGCGACCTTGATGGACCAGCCGCTGTGGCAGCGGCTGCGCGACGACTCGATCGCGACCGCGGGGCGCACGCGCATCCACGTGGCCGAGCACCGCATGATCTACGAGGCCATCGTCGCCGGCGACGGCGATGCCGCGGCCTTCTACTCGGAGCAACACATCAACCGCGTCCGCGCCTACATGGAGCTCTCGTAACCCATGGCCCGTTTCGAAGGCATCATCCCCGCCGTCACCACGCCGTTCACCGCCGACGACCAGATCGACGTCCCGGCGCTGAAGGAGAACATCGAGCAGCTGATCGAGAGCGGCGTCCACGGCTTCGTCGCGACGGGCACGATGGGGGAGGCGGGAAGCCTCACCCGAGACGAGCGCGCGCTGGTCGTGCGCAGCGTCGTCGAGGCCGCGGCGGGCCGCGTGCCGGTCACGGTCGGGGTGTCCTCCGGCTCCGCGCGTCAGTCGCTCGAGTACGCCAACGACGGCAAGGCCGCGGGCGCGCAATACGTCATGGCGCTGCCACCGCTCGGCTACCGCGCGGACGCCGACGAGGTGGTCGCGTTCTACGCCGAGCTCGCCACCTGCGGGCTGCCGGTGATGGCCTACAACAACCCCGAGGCGTCGGGCCTGGACATGCCGGCCGCGCTGATCGCGCGCATCTCTGAGGAGGTCGAGGGCGTCGTCGCCATCAAGGAGTGCTCGGGCGACACGCGCCGCATCCCCGCGCTGCTGCACTCAGGCGGCGACCTCGAGGTGATCGTGGGCGGCGACGACTGGGCCCTGGAGGGCTTCGCGGCCGGCGCGATCGGCTGGATCACGGGCGTCGGCGTGCTCGCGCCGCGCGAGTGCGTCGAGCTCTACGACGCCGTCCGCAACAATGACCTGGCGACGGCGCGCGAGGTGTACCGCCGGCTGCTGCCCGTCGCCCGCTTCGACATGACCTCCAAGCTCGTCCAGTTCTTCAAGGCCGGCCAGGACGCCGTCGGCTTCAACGGCGGCCCGACGCGCGCGCCGCGCCTGCCGCTCAAGCCCGAAGAGGTCGCGGCGCTCGACGCCGCCCTCGCGATCCTGCGCGAGCCGGCGGCGGTCTAGGCCCGTGCGCGCCGCCCGCTACTTCGCCGCCGTCGACTCCCACACGGAGGGCATGCCGACGCGCGTGATCACGGGCGGCATCGGTCCGATCCCGGGCGCGACGATGCTCGAGCGCAAGCTCCACTTCGAGGAGCACCTGGACGAGCTGCGCCAGCTGCTGATGCGCGAGCCGCGCGGCCACGGCGCGATGTCCGGCGCGATCCTGCAGCCCCCCGCCCGCCCGGACGCCGACTGGGGCGTGATCTACATCGAGGTCTCCGGCCTGCTGCCGATGTGCGGGCACGGGACGATCGGGGTCGCGACGGTGCTGGTGGAGACCGGCATGGTCGCCGTCACCGAGCCGGAGACCGTGATCCGGCTCGACGTTCCCGCCGGCCTGGTGGAGGCGCGCGTGCAGGTCGAGAACGGCCGCGCGCGCAGCGTCACGATCCGCAACGTCGCCTCCTTCCTGCACGAGACCGACCGGACCGTGACCGTCCCGGGCCTCGGCGAGATCACCTACGACATGGCCTACGGCGGCAACTTCTACGCGCTCACCCCGGCCGCCGACGCGGGCCTGGTGGTTGATCCGGCCCGCTCGCAGGAGCTGATCGAGGCCGGCCTCGCCACGATGGCCGCGATCAACGCGCAGGCGCGTCCGGTCCACCCCGAGGACCCCCGCATCGGCGGCTGCCGCCACGTCGTCTTCCACGAGCCCGGCCGCGACGGCGCGGATGCGGTGGCGGCGACGAGCATCCACCCCGGCTGGCTGGACCGCTCGCCGTGCGGCACCGGCACGAGCGCCCGCCTCGCCCAGCTGCACGCGCGCGGGGAGCTCGCCACCGGCGACCCGTTCGTCAACCAGTCCGTGATCGGCACCCGCTTCACCGGCCGCGTCGCGGACACCACGACCGTCGCCGGCAGGCCCGCGATCATCCCCGAGATCACCGGCCGCGCCTGGATCACCGGCATGGGCCAGTACCTGCTCGACGCCGAGGACCCGTTCCCCGCCGGCTTCGCCCTGTAACAGTGGCCGAACGGAGCATCCACGCCACGGTACGCTCCCCGGGGTATGCCCGCGCGCGATGACGAGGTTCAGACCCTCGTCGAGCAGCTGAGCGCGCAACTCGATCGCTCGGTGCTCGTCGATGACGCGAGCTTGCGCCTGCTCGCGTACAGCCCGACGCTGGGCAGCGAGGACGAGGTGCGCCGCACCGCGATCCTCACCCGCGAGACCCCGCGGGTGATCCGCGACCTGCACTTCAGCCAGGGCATCGCGAACGCCACGCACCCCGTGCGCACCGCGCCGCGGCCGGACATCGGCCTCGAGTCGCGCGTGTGCGTGCCGATCCGCTGCCAGGGCGCGCTGTTCGGCTACCTGTGGCTGATCGACGCGGACCAGTCGCTGACCGATGCCGACTGCGACGCCGCCGAGCAGACCGCGGCGGAGATCGGCACCGCGATGTACCGCCGCGACGAGCTCGAGCGCCCGCAGCGCGAGCACGAGCTCAAGCTGCTGGAGATGCTGCTCGGCCCGGACCCCGGCGAGCGCGAGGCCGCCGCGCACGAGCTCACCGCGCAGGAGCTGATCCAGCCCCACGCGGGGATCGCCGTGCTGGCGATGCGTCCGTGGCGCGGCGGGGATCACGATGTCGAGCTGCCGGCGTCCGAGCGGGCGCGGCTCGGGCTCGCGCTGGACCAGTTCCGGCGGGCGCTGCCGCGCCGGCAGTCGCTCAGCGTCGTGCACGGCGAGCACGGCGTGATGGTCGTCGCGCTGGACGGCCGCCACGGCACGCTGGCCGAGATCGCGGCGCGTGCGCAGGACGCGCTCGACCAGGCGTTCGCGGACGGCCCGGTGCGCATCGCGCTCGGCTACAGCGGTCAGCATGAGCACCTGCGCGACGCCTACCGTGCGCATGAGCACGCACGGCTCTCATTGCGGGTCGCGGGCGCGCTTCCCGAGCACGGCACACCGGCCGGTTGGGATGACCTCGGCGCCTATCGCCTGCTCGCCCGCGCGGCCGAGACGCCGCACGCGCGGGAGCTCATCCACCCGGGCCTGCCGCAGCTGTTCGCGCTGCAGAGCAAGGAGTCGCTCGTGCAGACGCTGGAGGCCTATCTGGACAACGGCTGCGACACGAAACTCACCGCAGAAGCGCTGTTCCTGCACCGGGCTTCGCTGTACTACCGGCTGCAGCGGATCGAGGCCATCACGGAGACCTCACTGAAATCCGGAGCCGACCGGTTGGCCCTTCACTCGGGCCTCAAGCTCGCGCGGCTGGTGGGCACGCACCCGGCGTTGAGACGCACCAACGCCGACTAGTCACGGTTGCGACGTTGGTTTACGCTCCCGCGCTGCGGTTTCGACACATGCACGACGAGCCGCTGGCCGCCCGTCCACTAAGTTGAGGGACGGACGGAGGACAACCCGTGCCCATTGGAGGGGGGCGGAGAACATGAGCGCATATCGTTTGGCCGTATTCGGCTGCACGGCTCTGCTTGCGGTTGGCGCCGCAGCATGCGGCGGTGACAGCGGCGATGACGGCGGCAACAAGACCTCGGGCTCCACGCCTGAGGCTTCGGCGGGCAACGCCGACACGGTGATCCTCGGCACCACCGATACGGTGGCCGCACTGGACCCGGCCGCGTGTTACGACCTTGGTTGCCAGCAGGTCATCGGCAACATCTACCAGACCCTTTTGTCGGTTCCGGCGGGTCAGAACAAGCCCGCGCCCGACGCCGCGGAGAGCTGCGAGTTCAGCGATCCGAAGACGTACACCTGCAAGCTCAAGGCCGACCTGAAGTTCTCCAGCGGTGACCCGCTGACGGCCGAGGACGTCAAGTTCTCGCTCGACCGCATGGTCAAGATCGCCGACCCGACCGGCCCGTACACGCTGCTCGCGTCGCTGGACTCGGTCGAGGTGACCGATCCGACGACGGTCACGATGAAGCTCAAGAAGGAAGACGCGACCTTCCCCTTCATCCTCACGCACAACGTCGGCGCGATCGTGCCGGATGAGGCGTACCCGGCGGACAAGGTCCAGACCGAGGACAAGATCATCGGCTCGGGCCCGTACAAGCTGGACAAGTACACGCCCGCCCAGCAGGCCGTCTTCTCCACCAACCCGGAGTACAACGGCCCGAACAAGGCCCAGACGCCGAACTTCATCGTCCAGTACTTCGATCAGCCGTCGGCGCTGAAGCTGGCGATCGAGGGCGGCGAGGTCGACGTGGCCTACCGCACGCTGTCCCCGACCGACCTCGAGGACCTGCGCAACAAGACCGACCAGGGCGTCAAGGTCGTCGACGGCGCCGGCACCGAGATCCGCTACATCGTCTTCAACGTCGAGAAGGACCCGGTCAAGGACGTCGCGATCCGCAAGGCCGTCGCGCAGAGCATCGACCGCGAGGCGATCGCCCAGACCGTCTACAAGGGCACCGTCACGCCGCTGTACTCGCAGGTCCCGGCCGCGTTCCCGGGCGCCAAGCCGTCCTTCCAGGAGGCCTTCGGCGCCGCCGATCCGGCCAAGGCCAAGGCGATCCTCGACGAGGCCGGCGTCTCGACCCCGGTCGAGCTCGACGGCTGGTACACGCCCACCCGCTACGGCGACGCCGAGGCGGACATGTGGAACGAGATCAAGCGTCAGCTCGAGGCCACGAACCTGTTCAAGGTCAACCTCGACTCGACGGAGTGGGACCAGTACAAGGAAGAGGCGTTCGACAAGGGGACGTACTACTTCTATGGCCTCGGCTGGTTCCCGGACTTCCCGGACGCCGACAACTACCTGACGCCGTTCATGCGCGACGGCGGCTTCTTCCAGAACGGCTACAGCAACAAGGAAGTCAACAAGCTCCTCGACGAGGAGCTCGCGACCGACGACGCCGCTGTCCGTGAGGAGGCGTTCGGCAAGGTCCAGGACATCCAGGCCCAGGACGTGCCGGTCATCCCGCTGTGGGAGGGCAAGCAGGTCGCTGCGGTCCGTGAGGGCGTGGAGGGCGTCGAGAAGACGTTCGACCCGGCCTTCCTGTTCCGCTTCTGGCTCGTGACCAAGAAGGAAAGCTAAGTCGCATGAGTCGTGGCGGGTCGCTCCGGGGCTACATCCTCATCCGGATCGCGCTGATGATCCCGATGGTCTGGGTGCTCCTGACCACCGTGTTCTTGATGATGCGCGTGGCCCCGGGCGATCCGATCACGGCTTCGCTGGGCGGCAAGCTTTCGCCCGAGGAAGTGGCCGAGCGCCAGGCGGCGCTCGGCTTCGACCGCCCGTTGATCGTGCAGTACTTCGATTACCTGTGGGACGCCGTCCGCTTCCAGTTCGGGACGACGATCACGGACAATCAGACGATCGGCTCGCTGATCGTCGAGAACGGCGGCGCGACGCTCACGCTGACCGTCGCCGCGCTGGTGGTCGCGTTGGTCTTCGGGCTCCCGCTCGGGTTGATCGCCGGCCGCTACCGGGAGACCGTCCCGGACGCGTTCATCCGCGTGTTCGCGATCCTCGGCTACGCCGCCCCGCCGTTCTTCGTCGGGCTGCTGGCGCAGCTGCTGTTCGCGCAGAACCTGGACTGGTTCCCGGCGTCGAAGATGGCGTCGCCGATCGTGCAGGCGACCGCGGAGACGCACACGCACATCCTCATCGTCGACCTGGCGATCGAGGGCGACTGGGAGGGCGTGTGGGACGTGATCCTGCACCTCGTGCTCCCGGCCACGACGCTCGGCCTGCTCGTCATGGGCGTCTTCATCCGGCTCGTGCGCGTCAACGTCGGGCAGGCGCTCGGCGGGGACTACGTCGAGGCCGCCCGCGCGCGCGGCGTGCCGGAGCGGCGCGTCGTCTCGCGCCACGCCTTCAAGAACGCGCTCATCCCCGTGGTGACGGTGATGGGCCTGCAGGTCGCGCTGCTCCTCGGCGGAGCGGTGCTGACCGAGAAGACCTTCAGCTGGCCCGGACTGGGCAGTCGATTGCTGGATTACCTGACGAACCGCGACTACATCGGCGTGCAGGGGCTGATCACGTTCTTCGCGCTGATCGTCGTCGTGATCAGCGTGATCATCGACATCGTCAACGCGCTCATCGACCCGCGCGTCAGGTACTAAGGGATGACCGCCACCACTTCAGTCACCGGGGCTCCGGACACCCCGCCCACCACGGGTCCGCCCAAGCGGCGCGGCGGCATCCTGAGCAAGATCGCGGCGCCGTACAAGCAGTCGCACGGCGTGCAGCGGTTCATGCTCGTGACCGGCACCGCGGTGTCGCTGATCATCGTGCTGCTCGCGATCTTCGCGCCGCTGATCGCGCCCTTCAGCTTCGACACCTACCAGGCCGACGGCGCGCGCTTCCCGACGCAGGGCGAGCCGAGCGACGTCAACCCCTGGGGCACCACCGTCCAGGGCTTCGACGTGATGTCGCGCACGATCTACGGCGCGCGCACGGCGCTCGAGGTGCTGATCCTCGCGGTCGTGTTCTCGCTCGCGATCGGCGTGCCGCTCGGGCTCATCTCGGGCTACGTCGGCGGCTGGCTGGACCGCATCATGGTCCTGATCATGGACGCGCTGTTCGCGTTCCCGTACCTGCTGCTGGCGATCGTCGCGGCCTTCCTGCTCACGAACACGATCGACAGCGGCATCGTCGTGACGGCGATCGCGATCACGGTCGTGTACGTGCCGCAGTACTTCCGGGTCGTGCGCGCCTCGACGCTCTCCGCGCGAGAGGCGACCTACATCGAGGCCGCGCGCGCGATGGGCGCCAAGCCGAGCACGATCATCCGCAAGTACCTGTTCGGCAACGTGGTCCAGAGCGTCCCGGTGATCGCGACGCTCAACGCCGCGGACGCGATCCTCACGCTCGCCGGCCTCGGCTTCCTCGGTCTCGGCATCCAGCCGAGCGAGGCGGCGGAGTGGGGCTATGACCTCCAGCGCGCGATCGCGGACGCCGGCGCCGGCATCTGGTGGACCGCGCTGTATCCCGGTCTCGGCATCGTGCTCGCCGTGACCGCCCTGACGTTGGTGGGAGAAGGTTTGAACGACGTGCTCAACCCGACGCTGCGGCGCCGCCGCATCAAGCGCCCGGTGATCTCCTCGAGCGCCGTGGGCCCCGCGTCCGCGCCGACGACCGAGCGCGAGGCGGGCTGATGGCCGATCCGGTTCTGTCGCTGCGCGATCTGCGCATCTGGTACGGCGCCGAGCGCGGCGCGGTGCGCGCCGTGGACGGCGTCTCGCTGGACCTGATGCCGGGCGAGACCGTCGGCCTGGTCGGCGAATCGGGCTGCGGCAAGTCGACGCTCGGGCGCGGCGTGCTCGGCCTGCTGCCCGAGGGCGCGGGTCACGCCGGTGAGGTGTCGTTCAAGGGCCGCAATCTGCTCGACATCAAGCAGCGTGAGCTGCGCTCCATGCGCGGGCCGGAGCTCGGGATGATCTTCCAGGAGCCGATGACGCGGCTGAACCCGCTGATGCGGATCTCCGACCACTTCGAAGAGGTCCTGCAGATCCACGAGCCGAAGATCGGCAAGAAGGAGGCGCGCAACCGCTCGATGGAGGCGCTGCGCGGGATGGGCATCCCGCCGACGCGCTACAAGCAGTACCCGCACGAGTTCTCGGGCGGCATGCGGCAGCGGATCATGATCGCGCTGGCGCTCGTGCTGCGGCCCGCGGTCGTGGTGGCGGACGAGCCGACGACGGCGCTGGACGTGCTCGTCGAGGCGCAGATCCTGCGCATCCTGGCCGACCTGCGGCGCAACTTCGACACCGCGCTGCTGCTGATCACCCACAACCTCGGGATCGTGGCCGAGGCGTGCGACCGCGTGGCCGTGATGTACGCGGGGCGCGTGGTCGAGCAGGGGCCGGCGTACGACGTCACGACCAAGCCTTCGCACCCGTACTCGCGCGAGCTGCTGCGCTCGACGATCTCGCTGTCGACGACCGAGCTGCACTCGATCCCGGGCGCTCCGCCCGATCTGGTGAGCCCGCCGCCGGCGTGTCGCTTCCACCCGCGCTGCCCGAACGCGATGGCGGTGTGCGCGCAGCAGTGGCCGCCGACCGAGGCGACGTCCCCGGGCCGGCGCTCGGAGTGCTGGCTACACGCCACGGACCGGATCCCGGTGGGGCTCGAGCAGCCGTTGCAGCGTGAGGCGCTGGCCGCCTCGGAGGAGGCATGAGCGCGCCCGTGGCCACGCAGACGCTGATCGAGGTCCGTGACCTCAACGTCCACTTCGCGATCAACGCGTCGTTCAAGGCGCGCGTGACCGGCCGCGGCGGCGCCACCGTCAAGGCCGTCGACGGCGTCTCCTTCGACCTGCACGAGGGCGAGGTCCTCGGACTGGTGGGCGAGTCCGGGTCGGGCAAGACGACGCTGGGGCGGGCGCTGCTCGGCCTGGTGCGTCCGACGTCGGGCAGTGTCAAGCTGCGCGGCGAGGAGCTCGTCGGGCTGCCGGAGCGCGACCTGCGGCCCAAGCGCCGGCACCTGCAGATGGTCTTCCAGGACCCGCACGCGTCGCTGAACCCGGGCATGACGCTGCAGACCGCGCTCGCGCACCCGCTGCAGATCCACAAGCTCACGAGCGGCGACGCCGAGACGCAGGCGAAGGTGCGCGAGACGCTCGAGCTCGTCGGGCTCTTTCCGACCCAGCGCTTCTCGGACAGCTTCCCCAGCGACCTCAGCGGTGGCCAGAAGCAGCGCGCCGCGATCGCACGGGCGATCATCACCGGCCCGGATCTGGTCGTGGCCGACGAGCCCGTTTCGATGCTCGATATGAGCGTCCGGGCGAAGATCCTCGACCTCATGATCGATCTCAAGGAACGGATCGGGCTCACCTACGTCTACGTGACGCACGACCTGGCGAGCGCGAAGTTCTTCTGCGACCGCGTGGCGATCATGTACCTCGGCCGGATCGTCGAGATCGGGACCGTCGACGAGATCTTCAACGAGCCCAAGCACCCGTACACGCAGGCGCTGATCCGGGCGATCCCAGAGCCGGACCCCGACAAGGCGCTCCCGCGCGACCTACCACGCGGGGAGATCCCCGACGCCGCGCGTCCGCCGCTCGGCTGCTCGTTCCACCCGCGCTGCCCGAAGGCGTTCAACATCTGCGGGTGGGAGGCGCGGGACCTGCAGACGATGCTCGAGTCGCGGTGGATGGACCTCGGCGAGGACCGCTACGGCGAGGAGCGTCCGCTGGTCGGCGACTTCAGCAAGCTCAAGTCGACCGAGCACGACGCGTTCCTGCCGGCCGGCTCGGGCAAGGACCCGGGCGAGCTGCTGGCGCTGCTGGAGAAGATCCGCGCCGAAGAGCCCGACGAGCCGATGTGGACGGGCGTGAAGGAGATGCACGCGGAGGCGCACGGCGTGCGCGTCACGTTCGAGCCGGGCATCGACCCGCCGCTGTACGAGACGGGCGGCGCGAAGGCCGCCTGCTTGCTCTACAAGCCCGACTAGTCCTGCTTGGCGCGGCGGCTCCGGATGAGCGCCGCGCCCGCGATCAGCAGCGTGACGGCCGCGGGGATCGCACCCCACGGCATCGGGATCCAGAAGCTCAGCAGCGCGCCGAGGATCGCGATGACGACCAGGATCGTGTCGCGGCGGTCGGCGTCCATGACCGTGACCGTAGCGGGCGCCGGCGGTTACCGGCGCCCGCCGCTCGGTCTACGGGTTGGTGGTGGACAGCGTGAAGGTCAGCGTCTTCGAGTACGTGCCGGTCCGGAGCGGATCGGTCGCCTTGATCAGCTGCTTGAACGCGACGTCCACGGACTCGTTGGAGACCGGGCCGGTCCAGGCGGCCCTGCTGAACTCGACGCGCAGCGGCTCGGCGAGGCTGAACGCGCCGTTGGTCAAATGGCCGGGCTCGCTCACGGAGAGCTTCGCGTCGCCCGCGGTGGAGATGACCTTGGCGGTCGTGCCCGCGGTGTAGTCCTTCGGCAGGCCCGGGATGAACGGCTCGAACGTCGCCGCCGCGCCCAGCGACAGCGAGAGCGTGGCCGGGACGGTGCCGCCCACGGGCTGCTCGACGGCCTCGCCGAACAGGCCGGCCTGGACGGCGGCGCTGTAGCCGCCGACGATCGGCAGCTGGATCTTCGACAGCCTGGTGTCGATGGTCACGTCCGCCTGCGTCATGCCGTTGGTCGTCTGGTAGCCGGAGTGGTTGGCGCCGATCACGATGCCGACCCGGTGGCCGGCGGCGAACGTGAAGTCCTCCGGCAGCAGCGGCCAGCTGAACCGGGTCTTCTCCCCGATCGTGACGGGCTCGGGGACGCGCAGCGAGTTGCGGTTCGAGGAGTCCATCATGCCCTTGGTCACACGCCACTGGGTGACGTCGATCTGCGGCTTGCTGATCTCGAGGAAGCAGGCACTGTCGTCAGGCACGGACTCGCCCCAGCACGTGCGGGTGGTGGTGTTGGCGTCGCCGTCGCTGGTGCGCGTGGTCTGGCGGCTGGGGCCGTAGTCGACGATGAACGCCGTCAGGTTCGACTGGGTCTTGCTCAGCGACGCCTGCAGGTCGACGATCGCCGTGCCGGAGAGACGCAGCGGCTGCTTGAGCGGCGGCGACAGGAACATGCGCTTCTGGCCCTGCTGCGTCGCGTTGCTGTTGAGGTTGAGGTAGCTGTTCTCGCTCAGGTTGTTGTCGCGGAACGTCGTGGCGGCGTCCGCCCCGCCCGAGAACGCGCCGAGCGTCTGGCCGGCGGCGCCGTTGCTCTGCAGGAAGACGTCGGTCATCTGCGTGCCGGGGATCGGCCAGTCCGTGTGCTGCTCCCACACGTCGGCCTTGGTCTCGATGTCCACGGCTGGCTCGTTCATGATCCCGTTCTGGACGCCGTAGAGCCAGTGGTCGAACCAGCGGTGGATCGTGTCCACCCACACGGCGCGGCGGTTGTCGAACGGGTCGATGTGGCCCTGCCGCAGAATCCACAGCTTGCGCGGCACGCCGCGCTCCTTGAGCCCGTACCACCACTTGGAGAAGTGGTCGGCGCGCACGTTCTCGTCCTGCACGCCGTGGGTGATGAACACGCTCGCCTTGACCTTGTCGAGGTCCTTCAGGTAGTCGCGGACGGCCCAGAAGTCGCTGTAGTCGCCCGTGTCGTCGCCGTCGGCGGCGCTGAGCGCGTCGAAGACGGGCTTGCAGTACGCGCGCCGGTCCGGGTTGGTCACCAGGTCGGCGAGGTAGGCGAGGTAGTTGTTGTCGCGCTGGATGACGCCGTTGGTGCGCGTGTAGTCGTAGTAGGACGCGATGGCTGAGATCGGGACGATCGTGGAGAGCCCTTCGACGCCGGACGCCGCGACCGCGTTGGCCAGCGTGCCGTCATACGACTTGCCGATCAGGCCCGACTTGCCGTTGTGCCAGGTCGCCTTGACCTCGTTGCCGCCGGAGTCGACGCCCTTCGTGCGCCCGTTGAGCCAGTCGATGACGACCTTCGCGCTCAGGTTGTCGGACTCGTCATGGACCGTCGGGCAGCCCGTCGAGTTGTTGGTCCCGATCATGTCCATCAGGACGACGGCATAGCCGCGCGGGACGAAGTAGTTGTCGTAGAACAGCGGCCACAGGTCGAGCAGGCCGTCGCCGTCGAAGTCGCGCTTGAGCTGGGACTCGTTGCCGCGCCCGAGCGTCGAGTAGTACGGGCTCGGGTCCATGATCACCGGCGCCTTCAGGCCCTCGTTCGTGGCCTTGGGACGCTTGATGTCGACCGCGATGACGTCCTTGACGCCGTTCTTGTCGGAGTCGTAGGGCGACTCGATGAAGACGCGCTCGCGGACCGCGTCCGCGTAGCCGAACACCGGGGCGGTCTTGCCGCCCTCGAGCACGGGCGCCGTCTGCGCGAACGCGGCCGGCGCGGTTGCCAATGTGGCGGCGCAGACCGCCGCGGCGAGGCCCGCTCGCCGCTTCAAACTCTCCATAACACCCTCCTTGGGATCCCGCTGGAAGTCCTACTCGGGCAGCGCGGGGCGGGTCAATCGGCAGATCGCGCAACCACAGGGGTGCAACCTTCGACAACTGCCGGTATCAGGGCGGGCGGGGCGGCCCTAGGCTCGGCGGCGATGATGGAGGAGTTGCAGGTCGACGTCGCCGTGGTCGGGGGCGGACCGGCCGGCATGAGCGCCGCGCTGGCGGCCGAGCGGGCCGGAGCGAAGGTGGCGCTGATCGACGAGTACGCCGCGCCCGGCGGGCAGATCTGGCGCCGCCGCTACGACGAGGTTCAAGACGCCGCGCCGCGTTCCTTGCCCCGCGCGGCGCGCGAGCTGTGCGCCGCGCTCTCGGACTCCTCCGTGGCCGTGCTGCCGGGCGCCTCTGTGTGGGCGGCGGCCTCGCCCGGCGGGCGCGGCCTCTCGCAGGCGGCGGGCTCGGCGTCCGTCGAGCTGCTGCTGACGGGCGGTCCGGTGGAGCGGGTCCGCGCCCGCGCCGTCGTGCTCGCCACCGGGGCCTATGACCGCCCGGTCGCCTTCCCCGGTTGGACGCTGCCGGGCGTGATGACCGCCGGCGGCGCGCAGGCGCTCGCCAAGGGTCAGGGCGTCGTGCCGGGCCGGCGCATCCTGCTCGCGGGCGCCGGGCCGTTCCTGCTGCCGGTGGCGGCGCAGCTGATGGCGCGCGGCGCCGAGGTGGTTGCCGTGGCGGAGGCGACGCGCCGGCGGGACTGGCTGCGCGTCGGCCCGCGCATGTCCGCCCATCCCGACCGCCTGCGCGAATACGCCGGCTACCGTCGCAAGGTGCGCCGGATCGAGTGGGGCCACGTGCTCGTGCGCGCGGAGGGCGACGCGCGCGTGCGGTCCGCGACGATCGCCGAGTGCGGCCCGGACTGGGCGCCGACCGGCCGCGAGCGCACCTACGCCGTGGACGCCGTCTGCACGGCCTACGGCTTCCTGCCCTCGGTCGACCTCGCCCGCGCGCTCGGCTGCGAGCTGCGCGGCGACGCCGTCGCCCACGACGAGGCCATGGCCACGTCCGTCCCCGGCGTCTACGTCGCCGGCGAGGCGAGCGGCGTCGGCGGTGCCGAGCTTGCCCAAGTCGAGGGCGAGCTCGCGGGCACCGCGGCCGCCGGGGGCGCCGTGCGCCCCGAGCTGCGGGATCGGCGCGCTCGGCTCGCCGGCTTCGCGGGCATCCTCGGGGAGCTGTTCGACCCTCGCCCAGGGCTGCTGTCGCTCGCTCGGCCCGAGACGGTCCTGTGCCGCTGCGAGGACGTCACGCAAGGCGCGGTCGACGCCGCGGTCGCCGACGGCGCGACCACGATGTCCGCGCTGAAGATCGCCACCCGCTGCGGGCAGGGCCCGTGCCAGGGCCGCACGTGCGAGCGGCTCGTGGCGGCGCGCCTGCCGGAAGGCGCCCGCTTCACCGGCCGCGCGCCGGTGCGCCCCATTCCGCTCGAGGTCCTGATCAAGACCGCCGAGTCGTAGGCGGTAGGCAGCCTGCCAAAGGCCCTCGCCGGCAGGCGCCGCCTCATGGCGCGACCGTACTGGCGCCGCAGCACCGAGAGAGTCAGGTGTGACCGGTGGTCACGCGCATCCCCGCGGTGACCGGGGTGACGCACGCGCGCGTGACCGTGCCGTCCACGACCACGCGGCACTCCTGGCAGACGCCGATGCCGCAGAACAGCCCGCGCGGCGTGCCGGACGGCGAATCGCGCAGGATCGTGCGGCCCGCGCTCAGCAGCACGGCGCCCAGGCTCTGGCCCTCCGGCGCCTGCAGCGAGGTGCCGTCGACGGTGAGCTCGATCACGACGCGGCTCCCAGCTCGACGGGCGCGAAGCGGTCGGGCGAGTACCAGGACAGCGGGAGCTGGGTGGGGACGCCGGTGTACCAGTCGGCGACGAGCTCGCCGGTGGCGGGGGCGAGGCCGATGCCGGCGCCTTCGTGGCCGGTGGCGACGCAGAGGTTCGGCGCTTCCGCGAACGGGCCGATGATCGGGATGTGGTCCGGGGTGAGCGGGCGCAGGCCGGCGTACACGCGCAGCGCTCGGGCGTGGTTGAGGACCGGGAAGAAGCGGGCGGCGCGGGCGGCGATCGCGCCGGCGACCGAGATGTCTACCTCGCGGTCGAACCCGACGTGCTGGCGCGAAGAGCCGAGCAGGGCGGTGCCGGACTGCGTGGACTCGACGACCATGGCGATCGCGAGCGCGGCGTCGTCGCCGCCCTCGACGGCCGCGACGTAACCGGCCTCGCTCAGCTTGCGCCGGAACACGACGGGCGAGCGCTCGAGCACGACGATCTGGCCCTTGCGGGGCGTGACCGGGACGTGCAGCCCGCAGCCCTCGAGCAGCTGCTTAATCCAGACACCCGCGGCGACCACCACGGCGTCGGCGGTGATCAGCTCCGTCGCGGTCTGCACCCCGATCGCGCGGCCGGACGGCTCGCGCACGACGGCTCGGATCGGCGTGTTGAGCGAGAGCGTCGCGCCGTGCGCCACGGCCGCGCGGACGAGCGCGGCGGTCGCGAGCCGCGGCTCCAACTGGGCGTCGCCGGGGTACAGGACGCCGCCGGGCAAGTCGGGCGCCGAGTGCGGCTCCTCGACGCGCAGCGCGTGCGCGTCGAGCACCTCGCCCGGGACGCCGAGGCCGGCCAGCACGCGGGCGCGCTCGGCCGAGGCGGTCAGCTCCTGCTCGGTCTCGGCGACGACGATGCTGCCCTTGCGGTCGTACTCGAAGTCGTCGGGCAGGCGGTGCGCGAGCGATTCCCACAGCTCCGCCGAGCGCAGCGCCAGCGGCAGCTCACGCTCGAGCTCCTTGTCCCAGGCCAGCACGTTGCCCTCGCACGCGCCGGAGCTCCCGGACGCCACGTGGCCGCGGTCGAGCAGGTGCACGCGCACGCCGGCGACGGCGAGGTGATAGGCGCACGCGGCACCGACCACACCGGCGCCGACCACGACGACGTCGGGCCTGCTGGACATGCAGCGAGCCTAGGGGCAAGCGTGTGCCGCGGCCACCATCCCAACGTCCAAGAATGGGTCAGGCCGGTGCGAGGAATGTCGAAAGGCCTGCGGGCCTTTAGACATTCGCCTGATTCGTGACGGATCGTGTTCGACAGATCGTCGTTGCGGCCGGTCGTGACGCGTGACCAGAATGCGCGCAAGGGACCAAGGGTCCGTGAGGGGTGTGTGCTGAGCAGTAGGGCCGGTCGCGGAGGGGCGCCGGCCCTACCGCTCTCTCCGAGCCGCGCGCACCAGAGCGCGCGCTCCCACCTTCAACGCGGGCCAGCGGCGCGCTTCTCGACCATGGCGGACCTCGGTCAGGGTCCGCTGCGCCGCGAGCAGGTCCTGATCGGCGGGTAGCTTGGGGGTGCCGGGGGCCCAAGCTGCCCGCCACTCCAACTGCCGCGGGACGGCGTGCCGCGCGATCCGGACCGGCACCGCCGTCGTCGCGATCCCGTGCCGGCCGACCCACGCCGCCGGCGAGGCGATCCGGCGCGCGATCCGCTCGCCCTTGGCGAGGTCGCGCGCCCAGATGGAGACGGGTGCGTCGCGCGCCTCCCGCACCGCGAGCTCGATCGCCGCCTCGACGTCCGGTGTCTCGACCACCACGAGCGTCGGCTCATCGGTGGGAGCGAGGAAGCGCGGGTCGTCGGGCTCGACCACGAGCACGCTCGGGCGCGGAGAGGTGGCGGTGTCCGCTGTGGCGGGACGGGCGATGTCGGTATCGGGCTCGCGCGGGTCGCCGACCTTCAGCGCGGCGGCGGCCTCTTCCAGCGCGGCGACCAGGCCCGGGACGGCGTCGCGGACCATCACGAGCCGGCCCGCCGCGGCCGGGTGGCGGCCGAAGCCGGCCCACAGGGCGGCTTCCACCACACGCTCGCGCGGCGCGCCCGCCAGCACGAGCAGCATGCCGCGGCGACCCGGGCGCGGGAGGTCGACGACGCGTCGGCAGACCGCGTCGAGGTCGGCGTCCTCGGGCGCGTGGACCAGCAGCTCGCCCGGGACGCCGGCGCGCAGGAAGATCGCGCGCAGGCGCGGGACGACCGCGGTGAGCACGACCGCGTTGCCGGCCAGCAGCGCGGCCGCGGTCTCCAGCAGCGGCTCGGCGAACGGCGAAGCCGACGGCCCGCGCACGCCGACGAGGCCCACCGGCGACTGCACGACCCGCGTCGAGCGGCCGGCGAGCAGCGCCGCGCGAGGCGTGAGCCGGGTGTCCGCGAGCGCGCGCGGCCCGTCCTCGGCCAGCGCGCGCAGACCTCGCGCGGCAGGCAGCAGCTCCGACAGCAGCAGCTGCGAGCGCGGCCAACCCGTCTCCTCGGCCAGCCGTGGCGCCAGCTCGTCGAGCTCGTCCAGCAGCGCGACCGCCGCCCGGCCCACGTAGCGCGCCCGCGCGGCCACCGGCAGCACGGCCCACAGCGGGTGCGCCCGGCGGGCGTCCTCGAGGTCAGTCGCGTCCACGGGCATCGCGAATCCGCTTCAGGCGCTCGCGCAGCTCCGGCTCCGCTTCGCCCGGGTCGAAGAAGCGCAGGTGCTCGCGCCCCTCCGGGAGGTGCTCCTGGTCGTTGATGTGGCCCGGGTGGTCGTGCGGGTAGTCGTAGCCGATGCCGCGGCCGAGCTTCTTCGCCGCCGGATAGGCGGCGGTGCGCAGGGCGGTCGGCGGGATCTTCGCGCCGTTGTCCCGGATCTCCGCCCGCGCGCGCCCGAAGGCGGTGCCCGCGACGTTCGACTTGGGCGCCATCGCGAGATAGATCGTCGCCTGCGAGAGCGCGTAGGTGCACTCGGGCAGGCCGACGTGCTCGACGGCCTGCGCCGCGGCGACGGCGATCGGCAGCGCCTGCGGGTCTGCGTTGCCCACGTCCTCCGACGCCAGCACGATGATCCGGCGCGCGATGTACCGGGGGTCCTCGCCGCCCTCGATCATCGCCGCCAGGTAGTACAGCCCCGCGTCGGGGTCGCTCCCGCGCACGGACTTGATGAAGGCCGAGATGTAGTCGTAGTGCTGGTCGCCGGCCTTGTCGTAGCGCAGCGCCTTGCGCTGCATGGCGTCCTCGGCGTCGGCCAGGGTCACGGGCTGCCCAGTGCGCTGGGCCGTGTCCAGCGCGAGCTCCAGCGCGTTCAGCGACGACCGCGCGTCGCCGGCCGAGCGCGAGGAGATGAACTCGATCACCTCGTCGGACACCGAAGCCCCGACCTCGTCCAGGGCGCGCCGCAGCAGCCCGGCGATGTCTTCGGCCGTCAGCTCCTGCAGCTCGTAGACCTGCGCGCGTGAGATGAGCGCCGAGTTGACCTCGAAGTACGGGTTCTCGGTCGTGGCGCCGACCAGCACCACCAGGCCCTCCTCGACCGCGGGCAGCAGCGCGTCCTGCTGGGCCTTGTTGAAGCGGTGGATCTCGTCCAGGAAGAAGATCGTGTGGCGGCCGGAGCGGCGCCGCTCGCGCGCCCGCTCCATCACCTCGCGCACCTGCTGGCGGCCCGCCTCCACGGCCGAGAGCTCCTCGAAGGCCGCGTCCGCGTACTCGGCCAGCATCCGCGCCAGCGTCGTCTTCCCCGTTCCGGGCGGCCCGTACAGGATCATCGAGTGCGGCTCGCCGGACTGGATGGCCGTGCGCAGCGCGCTCGACGGCCCGAGCAGGTGCGTCTGCCCCACGAACTGCTCGAGCGTCCGCGGCCGCATGCGCGCGGCGAGCGGCTGGTCGGCCGCGGGCGCCGGAGGTGTGGCCGGCGACTCCTCGGGCAGGTCGAAGAGGCTTCCCATGCGATAAGTATGGGCCTCGTGGCCCCCGTCCCCCTGAGCACGGTGCTGCGCGAGTGGGGGCGGATCGGCGCGCTCGGCTTCGGCGGCCCGCCCGCCCACGTCGCGCTCCTGCGCGATCTCACCGTCGACAAGCGCGGGTGGATCGACGCGCGCGAGTTCGAGGACGCGTTCGCGGCGTGCAACCTGCTCCCGGGCCCGGCGTCCACCCAGATGTCGATCTTCTGCGCGCACCGGGTCGCGGGGCGCGCGGGCGCGATCGTCGGTGGCCTCGCGTTCATCATCCCCGGGCTGATCCTGTGCCTGGTGATCGCCGCGGTGGCCCTGCAGGACGAGCCGCCCGCCGCGGTCGACGCGTTCGGGATGGGCGCCGCGGCCGCGGTGGTCGCGGTGGTGGTGCAGGCCGGCCTGAAGCTGATCGACCCCCGCCGCGGGCTGGTCTACGTGATCGCCGGAGCGCTCGGTGCCGCGCTCACCGGCCCCTACGTGGTGGTGATCCTGCTCGCCGCCGGGTTCTTCGAGCTCGCCCGCCACAAGCTGTTCAGCGCGGTCTGGCCCGCGCTCGTGTGGCTGGCCGTGAAGGTCGGCGCGCTGTCCTACGGCGGCGGCTACGTGATCATCCCGCTGATGTACGGCGACGCCGTCGAGGCGCAGCGCTGGATGAGCGAGCAGGCGTTCGCGAACGCGGTCGCCTACGGGCAGATCACGCCCGGGCCGGTCGTCCACACGGTCTCGTTCGTCGGCTACGCGGCGGCCGGGCTCCCGGGCGCGCTCGCCGCCACCGCGATCGCGTTCACGCCGAGCTTCGTCTTCATCCTGGTCGGCGCGCGCCACTTCCAGCGCCTGCGGACGAGCCCGAACGTCCGTGCCTTCCTGGACGGCGCCGGCCCCGCCGCGGCGGGCGCGATCCTCGGCGCAGCCGTCCCGCTGCTCACCGCCATCGACGCCACCTGGCAGTGGTTCGTGCTGGCGGGCGCCGCGATCGCACTGCTCGCCCGCGTCCCGCCGATCGCCGTGCTCGTCGGCGGCGCGATCGCGGGCCTCGCCACTACGCTCTTCTAGATGGGCCTTGCCGAGGAGCTGCAGGACGAGACCGCGGAGGTCCTGTCGAGTCTGATCCGCTTCAAAACGGTCAATCCGCCGGGCGGTGAACGCGCGTGCATCGAGTGGCTCGCGGGCTATCTGGAGGACGCGGGGCTGACCGTCGAGGTGGCCGGCGCGGAGCCCGACCGCCCGTGCCTCGTGGCCACGCTCGAAGGCGGTGAAGGCCCGAGCCTCGGCTACCTGAGCCACGTCGACACGGTGCTCGCCGATCCGCAGGACTGGAGCGCCGACCCGTGGGGCGCCGAGATCCGCGACGGCTTCATGTACGGCCGCGGCACGATCGACATGAAGAACCAGACGGCCGCCGAGGCGGTCGCGGCGGCCCGCCTCGCGCGCAGCGGTGCCGGGTTCGCCGGCACGCTGAAGGTCATCGCCGTCCCGGACGAGGAGACCGGCGGCGAGCTCGGCGCCAAGTGGATCACCGAGCAGCGGCCAGATCTGTCGAAGGTCGACTACCTGCTCAACGAGGGCGCGGGCGCCGTGATGCCGTTCGGCGACCGCCGCCTGTTCGGCGTCTGCGTGGCCGAGAAGGGCACGTTCCGCTTCAACGTGCGCACGTCCGGCACCGCCGCCCACGCGTCCGTGCCGGGCCTGGCGCAGAACGCGCTGCTGGCGCTCGCGCCGCTCATCACCCGGCTCGGGTCGGGGCGGCCCGGCTACGACCTGACGGAGGCGTCCCAGGCCGTGCTCGAGGCGCTCGGCGACGGCGCCGAGGACCCCGGGGCCGCGCTCGAGCGCGTCCGCACGGTCTCGCCCCCGCTCGCCGCGCTGGCCGACGCGATGATGAGCGTCACCTTTGCGCCGACCATCGTCTCCGCCGGCGAGAAGATCAACGTCATCCCCGCCCGGGCGCAGGTCCGCGTGGACTGCCGCGTCCCGCCCGGCATGGGCGAGGACGTCGCGCTCAAGCGCGTGCGCGAGGTCCTCGGCGACGACGGCTACGAGCTGGAGTTCACCGAGGCCATCGTCGGCAACCGGTCCCCGGTCGAGTCCAAGCTCATGGACGCGATCCATGACTGGGTCGTGACCGCCGAGCCCGGTGCCGAGACGCTCCCGCTGATCCTGCCCGCGTTCACCGACAGCCGCTGGTTCCGCGCCGCGTTCCCGGACTGCATCGCCTACGGCTTCTTCCCGCAGCGCCACCAGACGGTCTATGAGACCTGGCCGCTGATGCACTCGCACGACGAGCGCATCGACGTGCGCGACCTCGGCTTCGCCGCCGCCTTCTACCACGACCTTCCCGGGAGGCTCCTTGCCCGTTCCTGAAGACAAGCTGCGCCTGGGCGGCATGGCCCTGCGCAACGGGTTGCTCGTCCACGGCCCGTCGCACTGGGCGGTCGGCATCCGGGCCGATGACGGCTCGGTCAAGGTCGCGTCCGGCCCCAAGCCGCGCATCACCGAGGTCGACGGCGTGCCCGGCCTGCGCGGCCTCGCCCGCCTCGCCGAGGCCTTCGCGGTCATCCCGCTGGTCAAGAAGGGCCTGCCGGAGGCCAAGCTGGCGTTCGAGAACCCGGCCGTGCTCGGCGTCGCCGCGGCCGCCTCGCTCACCGGCACCGTGCTCAAGAAGCGCCTGAAGGGCACCTCCGGCGAGCTCGCGTCGGCGCTGGTCGGGCTCACGCCCGCGGTGTTCGCACTGCGCGGCGGGGAGCTCGCGGCCTACCACGGCGTCGAGCACAAGGCGATCGCCGCCTACGAGGCCGACGACGAGGACGCGCGCGACGCCACGAAGGAGCACGAGCGCTGCGGCTCGCACCTGATGGCGCCGATGATCGCGGCCAACGTCGCGGGCACGCTGCTGCTCAAGAAGGCGATGGAGAAGCCCACCCCGCTCGCGGGCGGCGTGATGTCGCTCGCGGCCACGGCGGTGGCGGTCGAGGTGTTCGCGTGGAGCGAGCGCCACGTCGACTCGCCGGTCTCCAAGGCGCTCAAGAAGCCGGGCTACGAGCTGCAGCGGGCGTTCGGCACGCGCGAGCCGGACGAGCGCCAGCTCGAGGTCGGGCGCGCGGCGCTGGCGGAGATCCTGCGCGTCGAGGCATCGAACTAGGGTCCAGACCCCCTAGTCGTCCGGCGTGCGGGCGACCACACTGGGACGTCTATGGCTCGCGACGTAGACGGCTTCCCGTACGAATCCTGGCTCGCGGAGCAGCAGGCGAACGCGGCCGCCGCCGCGGCGAAGGCCAAGGCGGCCGCCGCTCCGCCCGAGCCGTCCTGGTGGGATCACGTCCAGCCCGTGATCTTCAACTGGGCCCCGATCATCTTCATGGGCCTGCTCGTGTTCTTCGTCTGGTCGCTGTCGAAGCGCATGCCGAAGACCAGGCCCCAGGAGATCAAGCCGGACTCGGCGGGCGCGATCAAGTGGGACGAGGTCGCGGGGGCGGACGAGGCCAAGGCCGAGCTGCAGGAGGTCGTGGACTTCCTCAAGGACCCGGCCCGCTTCCGCGCCGTGGGCGCGAAGGTGCCGAAGGGCATCATCCTGCACGGCCCGCCGGGCACGGGCAAGACGCTGCTGGCCAAGGCGGTCGCGAACGAGTCCGGCGCGCAGTTCTTCGCGCAGTCGGCGGCGAGCTTCGTCGAGATGTTCGCCGGCCTCGGCGCGGCGCGCATCCGGCGCCTGTTCAGCGAGGCGCGCAAGCACGCGCCCGCGATCGTCTTCATCGACGAGATCGACGCGGTCGGCGCCGCCCGCGGCTCGGACAACAACTCCGAGCGCGAGCAGACGCTCAACCAGCTGCTGGTGGAGCTCGACGGCTTCTCCGCCGCCGGCGACGTCGTCGTGATCGCCGCGTCGAACCTGCTGGAGAAGCTCGATCCCGCGCTGCTGCGACCCGGCCGCTTCGACCGCCAGGTGCTCGTCTCCCCGCCCGACGTCAAGGGCCGCCGCGCGATCCTCGGCGTGCACACGCGCAACAAGCCGCTCTCCGCCGACGTCGACTTCGACAAGATCGCCCGCCGCACCGCCGGCCTGACCGGCGCGGCGCTGGCCAACCTCTGCAACGAGGCGGCGATCGCAGCCGCCCGCGGGATGCGCAAGCAGCTCGTGCAAGCTGACTTCGACCAGGCGCTCGAGCGCGTCGTGGCCGGCATGGAGACGCCGCGCACGCTCAACGAGCACGAGCGCAGCGTGATCGCCTACCACGAGGCGGGGCACGCGCTGTGCGCCGAGCTGCTGCCGCGCACCACGCGCACGCACCGGATCTCGATCGTCGCCCGTGGCGAGGCGCTCGGCTACACCCTGCACTTCCCGGACGAGGACCGCTACCTGGACACGCGCGCGGACCTGATGGACGAGCTCGTCGTGACCCTGGGCGGCCGCGCCGCGGAGCAGATCGTGTTCGGCACGATCACCAACGGCGCCGCCAACGACCTGTTCAAGGTGGCCGAGAAGACGCGTCGGATGATCCATGAGTGGGCGATGGGGACGACGGTGAGCGCGCTTCAGCTGGCGGCCGAGGGCGGCGCCGTGTCCGACCGCACGCGCGCGCTGCGCGACGCCGAGCAGCAGCATCTCGCCGACGACGCCATGCGCCGCGCGCTCAAGCTCATCGCCGACCACCGCGAGCAACTCGACGGGCTCGCCGAGGCGCTGCTGCGCCACGAGGTCCTCGAGCGCGAGGACATCGAGGCGATCATGAGCGGCGTCGCGCCGATCACGGCGCCGCAGGCCGGGCTCACGCTCGTCGCGGCGGCGAACCAGCGCCGGTCAGACCACTAGCCGAAACGCGTTCATCGTGGCGGTCACGTAGTCGAGGCCGCCGTCGACGAACTCGCCGTCGCAGTTGAGCTCCGCGCCCGGCGGCAGCTCGACCTCGACGACCTTGCCCTCGAAGTGCGCGACCCGGCGCTGGCGCTCGATCGTCTTGGTCCGCAGCCCCCAGGCGCGCTGCACGAGCCCGAGCCGCGAGCCGGCGGGGACGATCACGACGTCGAGGTCGCCGTCGGTGGCGTCGGCCGCACCGATCCCGCTGCCGCCGCCGAACGCGCCCGTGCAGGCGACCATGATCTGCCACGCGCCGCCGGAGAACACCTCGCGGTGATCCACGTGGACGCGCGCGGTGAGCGGCGTGCCGGTCGCCGCGGCGCGAGCGGCGCCCATCCCGTAGGCGAGCGGGCCGAAGCGCGACTTCAGCGGCTGCGCGCGGCGCCCCGCGACGCTGGACAACCCCGCGGAGGCGACATTCACGAACGGCCGGCCGGTGGACAGCCGCCCGAGCTCGAGCGGGCGCAGCTCAGTGCCCTCGCGCGCGACCCGCAGCGCGGCCTGCAGGTCGAGCGGGATCCCGTTGGCGCGCGCGAAGTCGTTCGCGGTCCCGCTCGGGATGACGGCCAGCGGCACGTTCAGCTCGCCCGCCAGCACGGCCACCGACCCGATCGACCCGTCCCCGCCCGCGACGGCGACCCGCTCGGGCGCGTACTCGCGCACGCCGTCGAGCGCGTCGATGCCGAACAGCTCGGCTCCCAGCGCCGCGGCGAACGGCGCAGGATCGGTTCCGCCCCCGGAGGCGCGATTGGCCACCAGGGCGATCCGCACGACCGCCGAGGGTACACTCGCTCCCCGTGTTCGGCCGCATCGACCACATCGGGGTCGCGGTCGCCGACCTCGAGTCCGCGATCGAGCTCCACACCGAGACGTACGGCATGCCGCTCGTGCACCGCGAGACGATCGCGGAGCAGGGCGTCGAGGCCGTGCTGCTGGACGTCGGCGAAAGCCACGTGGAGCTGCTCAAGCCGCTCTCGGACGACACGCCGGTGGGGAAGTTCCTCGCCGCGCGGGGTCCTGGCCTGCACCACGTGGCCTACGCGGTCGCGGACGTGCACGCCGCGCTCGAGCGGGCGCGGGAGGCCGGGCTGCGGTTGATCGACGAGACGCCGCGGACCGGCATCCGGGGAACGCAGGTCGCGTTCCTGCACCCCAAGACGGCCGGCGGGGTCCTGACCGAGCTAGTGGAGGCACATTGAGTTCCAACGCCGCACGTCGTACTGCCCTCGGGTTCCAGGGCGGCCAGGTGCTGTCCCTGCGCCTGCCCGAGGAAGTCCTGGAGTCCCTGCGTTCCACCCTCCGCGAGGGCAAGGAGCGCTGGGTCGAAGTCGAAGCCGCCGACGGCGCCGTCCTGATCGACGTCGGTCAGGTCGTCTATCTGCGCGTTGAGTCAGACGAGCACCGAATCGGTTTCTGACGCGCCCGCGTGGCGCGTCACGTTCAATGCCGTCGACCTGGCGCTGTACCGGCGCGCGCGGTCGATGGCGCACGGGCCGGACGTCGTCTCGATGGTCCGGCGCTACTCGAGGCTCGGTGAGCACGGCGCGGTCTGGCTCGGCGCCGGGCTCGCCGGCGCGCTCGTCGACCGCTCGCGCCGCCGCCACTGGCTGCGCGCGACCGCGACGGTCGGCGCCGCCTATCTCACGTCCACGTCGATCAAGATGGCGATCGCGCGCCAGCGCCCCGCCATCGAGGATTTGCCCCACCTGATGGCCACACCCACCGGTCTCTCCTTCCCGTCGTCGCACTCGACGTCGTCGTTCGCCGCCGCCCGCGCGTACGGGGCGCTGGTCCCGGGCGCGCCGCTGCAGCTGGCGGCGGCCGCGATGGCCTTCAGCCGCCTGTATCTCGGCGTCCACTACCCGTCGGACGTCGTCGCGGGCGCGGCGCTCGGCACCGCGATCGGGAGCCTCGGACGATGATGAAGGTCGGCCTCGTGGGGATGCCCAACGCGGGCAAGTCCTCGCTGTTCAACGCGCTGTCCCAGGCGGGGGCGGAAGCCGCGAACTACCCGTTCACGACGATCGAGCCCAATGTCGCCACCGTGCCCGTCAAGGACGAGCGGATGGAGCAGGTGGCCGCGACGGTCAAGGCGTCCAACATCGTCTGGGACACGATCGAGTTCCACGACATCGCGGGCCTGGTGGCCGGTGCGTCCAAGGGCGAGGGCCTCGGCAACAAGTTCCTGGCCAACATCCGTGAGGTCGACGCGATCCTGCACGTCGTCCGCTGCCACACCGACGAGAACGTCATCCACCCGGAGGGCTCGGTGGACCCGGCGCGCGACATCGCGACGATCGAGACCGAGCTGCTGCTGGCCGACCTGGACTCCGCCGAACGCCGCCACGGGCGCGTGGTCCGCGACGCGCGCTCCGGCGACCCGGCCGCCAAGGCCGAGGAGGCCTGGCTGCGGCAGGTGATCGAGGCGCTGCAGGCGGGCCAGCCCGTGCGCACCGTCCCGGTGCCCGAGGCCGCCCCGGACGCCGGCCGAAACCTGTCGGCGCTCACCGCCAAGCCGGTCCTGTTCGTCGCCAACATCAACGAGGGCGAGGACGCGGTCCCCTCCGTCGTCGCCGATCACGCGGCCGCCACGGGCGCCGCCGCGGTCGCCGTCTCCTCCCGCATCGAGGCCGACCTGGCCGACATGGACGACGACGAGGACGCCGCGATGATGCGCGAGGAGCTCGGGATCGGCGAGTCCGGCCTGCACCGGGTCGTCAACGGCGCGTTCGGCCTGCTGCACCTGATCGCGTTCTTCACCGCGGGCGAGGGCAAGCCGGCGCAGACGTGGCACCTGCGCGAGGGCCTGAGCGCCTGGCACGCCGCCGGCCAGATCCACACCGACATCCAGAAGGGCTTCGTCCGCGCCGAGGTGATCGGCTGGGACGCGCTGGTGGACGCGGGCGGGTACGCCGGCGCGCGCGAGAAGGGTACGTTGCGCCTGGAAGGTCGCGACTACCTGATGAAGGACGGCGACGTGATCACGATCAAACACACCGGATGAGCGAATACAAGATCCTGCGGGCGTCCGAGGCGCCCGACTACACCCAGGGCAGCCCGAGCCCGTTCCTCGGCTACGCGCAGCCGCTCGGCGCCGAGCAGATCGCCGTCAACGTGCGCGTGCTGGCGCCCGGCGCGGCGCACGTCCCGCCCAACGAGGACCCGGCGCTGGGGCACAGCCACAAGACGATCGAGGAGCTCTACCTCGTCATCCAGGGCGAGGTGCGGATCAAGGTCGGCGACGACGTCCACACGCTCGGCGTGCGCGACGCGATCCTGCTGCCCCCGGACGCGCCCCGCGCGGTGCGCAACGAGACCGAGGAGGAGGCCGCGATGGTGATGATCTCGGTCCCCGTCGCCGACGCGCTGGCCGAGTCCAACCTGCACCGGGGCTTCTGGCCTACTGGCTGAAAGCGATCGGCAGCGCGCAGAAGCCGGCGCCGGACGCGTGGTTCGAGCAGTGGCCGCGGGTGCTGCGCCGCACGGGCTTCCCGCGCCGCCCGCGGATGGTCGAGGGCGACCGGCTCATCTACTACGCGAGCGTATGGCGCGCGGTGTTCGCGGTCGTCGAAGTGGTCGAGGAGCCACAGCTGACGGGCGTGCCCGGAACGGACCGCTGGCCGTGGTCGGTGGCCGTCGAGCCGCTGGTCGCGATCCCGCTGCTGGACCGCGCGCCGCCGGTCGAGGCGATCGGCGTTCCCGCCCGCTCGATGAGCCAGCAGTCGCACATCACCCTGACGGCAGAACAATTCCACCGCGCCGTGGAGGTGATCGCTAGTGTCGCGGCGTGAACCGGCGCTTCCTGCTGCCCGGCCCCGATGTCGGGCGCCTGTTGCTGGACCGCCTGATCGCGGAAGGGGTCCGTTACGGGCGCGACTTCGCGCTCGTCCGGATCAGCGTGCCGATGGGCGCTGCCGACGCCGTCGCCCCGCTGCTGTCGGCGTGCCTGCGTGACGCGGACGTGATCGTCCGCTGGGAGGCGGACGAGCTGCTGGCGCTCTTGCCCGCCACGGACCGTCCGGGCGCCGAGCGCGCCGCCCAGCGCCTGCGCGAGTGCGTCGATCTGGAGCTCGGCGTCGGCGCCGCCCACTGGGTCGGGGACACCGCGCACGACCTGCTCGCGCGCGCCGAACCGCGCCCCGCCTAGGCTGGACGCATGCTCGACGACGACGTACGCGCGCTGCTGGACGGCGCCAACATCGCGCACCTCGCCACGCTGATGGCTGACGGGAGCCCGCACTCGGCGCCGCTGTGGGTCGGCGTCGAGGGTGAGCAGCTCGCGATCTTCACGGGTCCGCGGACGGTCAAGGCGCGCAACCTGGATCGTGATCCGCGCGTCGCCCTCTCGATCACCGACGCCGAGCAGCCGCTGCGGGGCGCGCTGATTCGCGGCCGCGTCCACGACCGGCTCGAGGGCGATCAGGTGTGGCCGATCATCGACCGCATGTCGCAGACCTACCAGGGCACGCCGTATCCGCGCGAGGAGGAGTTCGTCGTCTACCTGATCACGCCCGAGCGCGTGAAGTACCAGGCCTATTAGTCGCCTCGCCCAGAGGGCGAGGCTTCGGCGAGTTCGCCGCCGCCGCGGCCGGGCTCGCGGCGGGGTCGCGAACTCGCTACGCGGCTTCGGCGAGCCGCTTGGCGAGCCGGTTCATGCCCAGCTTCTCGGCGGCCGCGGACCCGCCCGCCCAGTCGGTGGCGCGGTCCTCCGGCCGCTCCAGGGCCACGGTGCGGAGCGTCGCGATGTCCCGGAACATGCGCAGCTCGGCCGCCTGCTCGACGAGCGCGCGCCGCACGGACGGCTTCTCGCGGATCGCGCCGAGGATCGCGTGCTCGAGGTCGCCCTTGCGCTGGAGGATGTCGGCGGCCGTCTTGGCGCCGATGCCCTTCGCCCCGGGCAGCCCGTCCGACGGGTCGCCGCGCAGCGCGATGAAGTCCGGCACCTGCGACGGGTCGATCCCGTAGATCTCCTTCACCTGCTCGGGGCCCACCTCGTCGGGCCCCTGCTGGCGCGCCCTCTGCA
This sequence comes from Solirubrobacter deserti, assembly GCF_027587175.1. Classification (GTDB taxonomy): domain Bacteria; phylum Actinomycetota; class Thermoleophilia; order Solirubrobacterales; family Solirubrobacteraceae; genus Solirubrobacter; species Solirubrobacter deserti. Next base: position 142,483 of record NZ_JAPCID010000001.1, on the reverse strand, counting down.
GCAGGATCGTGACGCTCTCGCTCGCGCACTGGAACATGTCGCGATCCGCGGTCAGGATCATCGCCTTGCCGCCCGCCTCGGCCTCCAGCGCCGCGAACGAGCCCATCAGGTCGTCCGCCTCCAGCGACTCGTGGCCGAGCACCGTCCAGCCCAGCGCCTCGTACAGCGCCGGCGCGCGCTCCCACTGCCACGCCAGGTCGTCCGGCATCTCGGGCCGCGCCGCGTGGTAGTCCGGGTAGGCCTCCACGCGGTAGTCCGCGGACTCCTGCCCGAAGCACATCACCACAGCGCGCGGCTGGTACTTCTCGATGCACCACAGGGTCATGTTCACCGACCCCACGAGCGCGTTCACAGGGCGGTCGTCCGCGCCCTTGATCGAGTCGGGCAGGGCGAAGAAGCCGCGGTAGAGCAGACCGGGCGTGTCGCACAACAGGAGCGGGGCGGTCACAGCGGGGATATCTTGCCTCGCCATGCGGACGATCACCGGACTCGATGAGCTCAAGGCCGCGGAGGGCGAGGTCCTCGGCACCTCCGACTGGCACGAGGTGACCCAGAAGGACGTGGACACGTTCGCGGACGTGACCGGCGACCACCAGTGGATCCACGTCGACGTCGAGCGCGCGAAGGAGACGCCGTTCGGCGGCACGATCGCGCACGGCTACCTCACGCTGAGCCTCGGCCCGAACCTCAACAACCAGGTGTTCACGCTCGAGGGCTTCGCGTTCGCGCTCAACTACGGCCTCAACAAGGTGCGCTTCCCCGCGCCCGTCCCGATCCCGAGCAAGGTGCGCGCGAGCCCGAAGCTCAAGGAGATCACCGACGTCCCGGGCGGCGCCCAGTGCGTCTTCGAGGTCACCTTCGAGCGCGAGGGCGGCGACAAGCCCGTCTGCGTCGCCGAGACCGTCGTGCGGGTCTACACGGGCTAGGGCGTCACCCGCACGGTCACGGTCCGCCGGGTGGTCCCGACCGTCAGCACGAGCGGGAGGCGCTTGGCCTTGCGTCCGCGCAGCGCCTTCTTGCCGGCGGGGGTAAGCGCCAGCCGCACTGGCGTCGCGCCACGGGCCTTCACCTTGATCGTGGCCCGCGCGTACACGGTCCCCGACGACAGCGAGCGCCGGAGCTCCATCCGCACGGTGGATCCGGCGAGCGCCGGCTGCGCCGAAAGGCTCCAGCGGAGCGAGCCCTGCCGGACCTTGAGCGCCGGGACGCGCAGCGCGTTCAGCCCAGCCGCGACCGGGTCCGGGCCAGCGACGGGGGTCTTGGGCGGTCCGGGAGCCACCGGGCTTGCGGGCGTGACCGGGTCGGGCGCCGGCGTCGCCGCCGCATCGGGCGACGGTGTCTCGTCGACGACTTTGCCCTCGTCGTCGTCACTGATCCGCACGAAGGTCGTCGCCGAGCCACCCAGCACCCGCACCTGATCCGTCGAGTGGGCGGTGATCTCCAGTGATTCCGGGCGTTCCGCGACGGTGTCCGCGGTGATGCGCAGTGCGGCGGTGACGCTCGTCTGGCCCGCCGGGACGGTCACCAGGGTGTCGAGGGGCTGGAAGTCGGAGCCGGCGCTCGCGGAGGAGGAGGCGGCGACCACGCGGAAGGCCACAACGGTCGGCCACGCCTTGGCCAGCGTGAAGCGCAGCGGCAGTTCCTTGACTGCGTCGCCCTCCGTGATCTCGACGAGCTCGTCGTCATCACCGGGGAAGCGCTTGAGGACGGCCCGCGCTGGAGGCACGGTCCCGCCGCCGAGCACCCGTCGAAGCCGGATGTCGCCGTCCGCGGCGTCGGCGACCGCAAGGTCCCCGCCCGGAAGGGCCGCGAGCGCGCGATCGTCACCTTCGAGGGTCAGCCTCGCCGCGCCATAGAGCGCGTCGAGCGAGCCGTCCGGGTTCAGCCGCCGCACCGTGTCACCGCTCTCGGCCAGGATGCGGCCCTCGGGATCGACCGCAAACGCCGGGAGCTCCCGCAGGTCGCTCACGAAGCTCCAGTCCACGGCGCCGTCGGCCGTCAGCACCACCGGCCGCGGGTTGGTCGCCACCAGCACCCGCCCTCCGGGCAGCGCCACGGCGCGTGCGCCAGGCTTGAACGGAACGCCGGCGTCCCAGAGCAACTCGCCCGCGATCCCGTCGCCGGCGTAGCCGTCGTCCAGCGTGCCGTCCGCGAGAAGCCGGACGCTGATGAGTCGGCCCGCGGCGCCGCCGACGATCACGATGCGCCCGTCCGCCTGGATGAGCATGTCGCCCACCATCGCGCCGGTGCCCACCGTCACCAGCCGCGTGCCGAACCCATTGTCGGGCTCGCCGTTCACGTCGAAACGCCGTGCCCAGAGCTGGTCGCCGGCCGTACCGGTGACGACCGCCTTACCGTCCGCTTGCACGGCCACGGCCTGCGGGTCGGGAAGCGGCGCGGTGCTCGCGACGCGGGCGCCGTCGGCGCTGTAGAACACGATCCTGCCGCCGGTGACCACCGCGGTGCGGCCATCGCCGCCTGCCGACGCGGCGAGGACGGACCAACCGTTCGGCACGGCCCTGTCGGACGACGTGCCGATCGGCGTCCCCGCCGGGGTCAGACGGCCGGACGCGAGCCAACCGTCGTACGGGTCCCAACCCCAGCCGTAGACATTGAGCCGGCCGGCTCCCGCCCACAGCCAGCGGGCGCCGAGCCGGACCCCGGGCAGCTGCGGGTCGGCACGGTGCACGGCGTCGGAGCGCGCTCCGTCGGCGGCGAACGTCGCGGCGGCGTACCCGAGCCCTTCGCGATGGGAAGCGACGATACGCGTGGCGCCGCCTGCCAGCGGGCGCATCGCGACGTGCTCGGCGGCGGCGAAGCCGGCAACCTCGGAGACGAACGCGCCGTCGGCGGCACCTCCGGGCGTGAGCCGCGCCAGCGTGGGCCCCCTCGAACCCGGCGTCCGGCCGCCGCCGGCAACCAGGACCCGGCCGTCGCCGAGCACCGCCAGAGCGCTCGCCATGGTCCCTGGGGGGAACGCGACGCCGTCGTCCGAGAAGGTGGGGTCGAGCGCGCCGGCGGGCGTGAGCTTGACGACCACCGAGCCGTCGATCTCTTCACCTCGGCCCGCCCGCCCGCCGACGAGGACGCTCCCGTTCGCACCGACGACCAGTGCTTCGAGATCCATGACGTCGAAGGTGTTCGGCGGATGCACGAACGTCCCGTCGGTGCCGAAGGCGTCGTCTCGCGCGCCCGTCGCGAGGAACCGCGCGACGCCGAAGTTGCTGTCGCCTGCGTTGCCGGCCATGAGCACCCTGCCGTCGGGCGCCTCAGCAATCGCGGCAATCCCGGCGCTCAGCGCCGCCGGCCGCGCGAAGGCTTTCCCGCCACTGCCGAACGACGGATCGGGCGCGCCGGCCGGCGTCAATCGAAGCGCTGTCCAGCGCCGGTCATCGGTCCCGCCAACGAGGATCCGCCCGTCGGCCTGCAACGCGACGGCGTCGGCCGACGGGCACGCGGAGCGTGGGGCGGGGAGGGTCCAGACGCCGTCGCCGTCGAACGTGCTGTCGGGTGCGCCGCTCGCTGTGAGCCGGACGACCGCACTGACGCATTCTCCGCTCGCCGCGACCAGGATGCGTCCGTCGGGGGCGATCGCGATGCCGCGACCCGTGTCCCTGGGCGTCCCGAGGGTGAGGGTGGTGAGGCCGTCGTCCGAGAACGAGGCATCGAGCTCGCCGCTGGTGGTGTAGCGAGCGACGACGACGTCGCCGCGTCCGCTCTGCCCGGTGACGACCACCCGGCCGTCGTCGTGGACCGCGACCGCGCCGGAGCGGCCTGGGTGCCCCTCCCAGGAGCGCAGCAGCGCGGTTCCGTCGACGCCGAACGTCCGGTCCAGATCGCCGGGCGCCGCCGCGGCCGCGCTCGACGTCATCGCGGCCAGCGCTGCGGCCGCTGTGGCAATCCATCGCACCGGGGCACCATCCTCCATTGACGGTGCCTACCTAAGTGATCCGCGAACCCCATGTCAAGGGCTCACGCAGTGCTCAGCGGATGTTGACTGCAGGACCGTTCGCGCCGTCCACGACGGCGCGGTAGGTCCCCGGCGTGACGGCCGCCCAGCGGTACTTGCCGCGCCGCACCTTCGTCGAGCCGACGGTGACCCAGCGCCCGTCACGGAGCGCCTGGACCTTCACGTTCCGCGACTCGCTGATCACGGACCCGCGCAGCACGCCGATCGGCCGGATGAACGCGCCGAAGCCGGGCGGCGCGGCCGTGCCGCCCGCCTCGTCCTCGGTCGGCTCGTCCTCGGAGCCGCTGATCGACGTGAAGTACGCCCACGAGTCGAACAGGCCGAGCCGCGCCCGCAGCGTCGCGCCGTCGGTCACCGAGACGCCGCGCGAGCCCACGACCTCGGCGGAGACGATCCGCGGCGACTCCCCGCGCTTGGTCACGCGGATGCCCTTGAACGAGCCCTTCACGAGCCCGCCGAGCTTCTTCTTCGCGCTCGCCATCGACGGCCGCGTCGTCCAGCGGTGACGCGGTGAGACGTTGTCGAACTCGTCCTCGACCGACTTCAGCCACGGCTTGGGCTCGTTGCCCAGCGATGTGTTCTCGACCGACTCCGTGCGACCGCCCGAGGTGGAGAAGAAGTAGGTGACGACGGGCTGGCCCTGATAGGTGACGATCTGCCCGCGGGTGTCGGCGACGGCCGCGTTGGTCGACGGCTGCTCGATCCCGACGCCCTTGTAGACCTGCGAGCGCGTGTCCGCGTAGTGGTCGAAGTCCTCGCTCTTGGCGGTGGTGATGGCGTACGTGCGCGCCGCGATGGCCTGCGCGCGCAGCGCCTCGGCGGGCCAGGAGGCCGGCGACTCCGCGGGCACGACGCCCTGCAGGTAGTCATCGAGCGCCACCACGTTGGTCACCGTCATGCCGCTGAAGTTGCCGGGCTTGAACTCCATCACGCCCCGGTAGGAGCCGTGGCCGCCGAGCGTCGTCACGCCACCCTCGCCCGCGATCTGCAGCGGCGCGGTGAACGTCGCGAACCGCCGCCCTCCCGACAGCAGCTCGACCTGCGAGAGCCCGCGCCGCCGGACGACGTAGGTCTTCGTCGGATCGAGCCTGCGCGAGCCGGCCTGGCGCGCGCCCGAGATGCGCGCGGACGACGTCGAGGGGACGAGCAGCACGCGGACCTTCTGGGTGGGATCCGTGGTGCCGAGCGAGGTGCCGGTGTAGTAGTGGCCGAGGATGCGGGCGGCGTCCCAGCCGTTCTGGGCGTAGCCGAGCGCGCCGTACTGGCTCATCCCGACGCCGTGGCCGAAGCCGGCGCCCTTGATCGTGAACGTGGTCTGCGCGGCGGCGGGGGCGGAGAGCACCAACGACGCGGCCAGCGTGGCGAGAAGGAATCTGGGCATAGAGTTCGACGGGCGCATCTAAGTTAGCCCGACACACCCCGTGGATAGGAGTTGCGCAACCGTGAGTTCACGCAAGGCATCGGACCTGTTCGTGGAGTGCCTGGAGGCGGAGGGCGTCGAGTACGTCTTCGGCATCCCCGGCGAGGAGACATTGGACCTGAATGAGTCCTTGCACGACTCCTCCATCAAGTTCGTGCCCGTGCGGCACGAGCAGGGCGGCGCCTACATGGCCGACATGTACGGGCGCCTCACCCAGCGCGCCGGCGTCTGCCTCGGCACGCTCGGCCCCGGCGCGACCAACCTGACCACCGCGATCGCGGACGCGTTCCTGGACCGCTCCCCGCTCGTGGCGCTGACGGGCCAGGCGGACCTCCAGCGCATGCACAAGGAGTCCCACCAGCACATCGACATCGTCTCGATGTTCAAGCCGATCACCAAGTGGAACACGCGCCTGAACGCGCCGGAGGTGATCCCGGAGGTCGTCCGCAAGGCGTTCAAGGTCGCGCAGGAGGCCAAGCCCGGCGCGACCCACATCGAGCTGCCCGAGGACGTGATGGCCGGCGAAGTGGACGCCGTCCCGCTGCCCAGCGGTGGCCGCGACCGGCGTCTGGAACCGAGCGCCGGGGACGTGCTCGCCGCCGCCGAGCTCATCCGCAACGCCGCCAACCCGATCGCGCTGGCCGGCAACGGCGTGGCGCGCGCGGGCGCCGCCAACGCCCTGCGCGAGTTCGCGCGCGCCACCGGGATCGGCGTCGCAGAGACGTTCATGGGCAAGGGCGCGCTCGACTACGAGGACTCAGGCGCGCGCGGGACCGTCGGGCTGCAGTCACGCGACTACGCGCTCGCGGGCTTCGAGGACGCCGACGTCGTGATCACGATCGGCTACGACCTCGTCGAGCACGCGCCGAGCAACTGGAACCCCAAGCGCGACAAGCAGATCGTCTGCATCGACAGCGTCCCGTCCGAGGTCGACGAGCACTTCATCACCCAGATCGACCTCGTCGGCGACCTCTACCACATCCTCTCGCGGCTGACCGAGGAGCTGCGGCACGAGCCGCGCACCACGCGGACCTCACGCCTGGACGACATCGTCCTCGGCCGCTTCGAGGCCGCCAAGCACGACGACGCGTTCCCGATGCAGCCGCCGCGCGCGCTGTGGGAGATCCGCCAGGCGCTCGGCCGCCACGACATGCTGATCTCCGACGTCGGCCTGCACAAGCTGTGGATCGCGCGCATGTTCCCCGCGCACGAGCCCAACACGGTGCTGATCGCGAACGGCCTGGCCGGCATGGGGATCGCGCTGCCGACGGCGATCGCGGCCAAGCTCGTGCACCCGGGCCGCAACGTCGTGACGGTCAACGGCGACGGCGGCTTCCTGATGAACGTGCAGGAGCTCGAGACCGCCGTGCGGCTCAAGACCCCGATCGTGAACATCATCTGGGAGAACGCCCAGTTCGGCTCGATCGTGTGGAAGCAGGACAAGAAGTTCGGCCGCCACTTCGGGACCGACTTCACCAACCCGGATTTCGTCAAGCTGGCGGACGCCTTCGGCATGCCGGCCTGGCGCTGCGAGTCCGTCGAGGACTTCGGCTCACGCCTGCGGCACGCGCTGTCGCTCGAGCTCCCGAGCCTGATCGTGGTCCCGATCGACTACTCGCTCGACGTGTCCATCTCGGAGGAGCTCGGAACGGAGACGGTGGCGGCATGAGCGCAACGCGTGAGAAGACCGCGGTCGACGCGGTGCCGACGGGCCTGTTCATCGGCGGCGAATGGCGGGACGCGTCGGGCGGTGCGACGCTCGACGTCGAGGACCCGTCGACCGGCTCTAGCATCGCCGCGGTCGCCGACGCGACGCCCGATGACGCGAAGGCCGCGCTGGACGCCTGCTGCGCCGTGCAGGAGGAGTGGGCCGCGCACCCGCCGCGCGAGCGGGGTGAGATCCTGCGCCGCGCGTTCGAGGCGATGACCGCGAACGCCGATGACCTCGCGCTCGTGATGACGCTGGAGATGGGCAAGCCAGTCGCCGAGTCCAAGGCCGAGATCACGTACGCGGCGGAGTTCCTGCGCTGGTTCTCCGAGGAGGCGGTGCGGATCGAGGGCCGCTACGCGACCGCGCCCAACGGCGCCGGGCGGCTGATCACGATGAAGCAGCCCGTCGGCCCGTGCTACGCGATCACGCCGTGGAACTTCCCGGCCGCGATGGGCACGCGCAAGATCGGCCCGGCGATCGCCGCGGGCTGCACGATGGTGATCAAGCCCGCGCAGCAGACGCCGCTGAGCATGCTGGCGCTGGCGAAGATCTTCGAGGAGGCCGGGCTCCCGAAGGGGGTGCTGAACGTCGTCACGTCGAGCAAGTCCTCGGACGTTTCCAAGCCGATCATCGGTGATCCGCGTCTGCGCAAGCTCACCTTCACGGGCTCGACGGAGGTCGGCCGCATGCTGGTGGAGCAGTCGGCGCAGGGCCTGCTGCGCACGTCGATGGAGCTCGGCGGCAACGCGCCGTTCCTGGTGTTCGAGGACGCGGACCTCGACGCCGCCGTCGAGGGCGCCGTGATCGCCAAGATGCGCAACATCGGCGAGGCCTGCACGGCCGCGAACCGCTTCCACGTGGCGGCGCCGGTGGCGGACGAGTTCGCGCACAAGCTGGCCGACAAGCTGGGCGAGATGAAGGTCGGGCGCGGGACCGAGGAGGACGTCAAGGTCGGCCCGCTGATCGACGCCGACCAGCGCGACAAGGTCGCCGAGCTCGTGAGCGACGCCACCGGCCGGGGGGCGAAGGCCCTGGTGGGCGGCGGCCCGCGCGAGGGCGCCGGCTACTTCTTCGACCCGACCGTGCTCAGCGACGTGGCGCCCGACTCGCGCCTGCTCAAGGAAGAGATCTTCGGGCCGGTCGCGCCCGTAATCGGGTTCGACAGCGAAGACGACGCCATCACGGCGGCGAACGACACGGAGTACGGGCTCGTGGCCTACGTGTACACCCAGGACCTCAAGCGCGCGTTCCGCGTGTGCGAGCGGCTGCAGACCGGCATGGTCGGCCTCAACCAGGGCATGGTCTCCAATGCGAGCGCGCCGTTCGGCGGCGTCAAGGCGTCCGGCTTCGGCCGTGAGGGCGGGCCCGAGGGCATCAACGAGTACCTCGAGGTCAAGTACGTGGCCATGAGCCTGTGAGCGATCCGCTCACACAGTTCAAGGAGTGGTACGAGCACGCCGTGGCCGCGGGCGTCACCGAGCCCGAGGCCATGGCGCTCGCGACCGCGAACGCGGACGGCGTCCCGTCCGTGCGCTTCGTCCTGCTCAAGGGCATCGACGAGCGCGGCGTCGAGTTCTTCACCAACTACGAGTCCCGCAAGGGCCGCGAGCTGTCCGCGAACCCGCGCGCGGCGCTCGCGGTGCTGTGGAAGCCCCTGCAGCGCCAGGTACGTCTGGAAGGCCCGGTCGAGCGGCTGAGCGAGGAGGAGTCCGACGCGTACTTCGCCACCCGCTCACGCGGCTCGCAGCTCGGCGCCTGGGCGTCCCGGCAGAGCGAGGCGATCCCGGACCGCGAGTGGCTCGAGACGCGCCTCGCCGAGCTCGATACCTCCTATCCGGAGACCGTGCCGCGCCCGCCGCACTGGGGCGGCTTCCTGCTGCGCCCCGGGGCGATCGAGTTCTGGGAGGGCCGGCCGAACCGGCTGCACGACCGCGAGGCGTTCACGCGCGGCGCCGACGGCGCCTGGCACTCACGCCGGCTCTCGCCCTAACAGGTACCGCGCGCGGGTCACGAAGGCGTCGGACTGCGCGTGCGGGCCGCTGTAGAGGCCGCGGTCCTCGGACACGTGCAGCACGCGCCAGCCGTCGGCCGCGAAGCGGTTGAGCGCCTCGGCCACCTCGGCCGCGGGAAAGCCCTGGGTCCAGCGGTGGGCGCGGATCTCGACGTCGGTGCGCTCCGTGCCGTCGACGAGCTCGGCGGCCCAGCCCGTCACCGTCTGCGGCTGCAGGCCCGAGGCCGCGCGCCACGCGTCGTACTCGAGGCGGACGGGCGAGCCGCCCGGCGGCGGGTTCTCGGCCGTGAAGCGGCGCCGGATCTTCTCCTCCGGCGTCCCGCCCAGCGCGCGCTCGTCGACGTGGCCGTCGGGGAACGTGATCCGCGTGATCTTCACCGGCTCGGTCGAGAAGCCGCGAGTGCCCTCGACCTCGTCGATCGTGGTCGCGGCCCGGAAGGCTTCCAAGCGCGCGTCCCACTCGGCCTGGTCCTCGGGCGCGGCCTCCGGCGGCGTCGCGTGGTTGGCCTCCCACCACGCCTTGATGCGGGCCTCGCCCTCGCCGATCGGCGCCTCGACGGTGGACCCGTCCGGGAGCTCGACCCACTCCCGCGGGACGCGCTCGATCAGGAAGAACCCGTAGCGCACAGGAGCAGGAAGGCCTCGCGGCGGCGGCGTTCGGCCTCGGCTTGAGCGGCGAGCTGCGGGTTCACGCAGCCGGACTATACGGACGCGGCCGCGCGTTCACGCCGCATCGCGGCGCCGAGCAAGCCGGTGAGGATCAGCGCGCAGCCGACGAGCTGCAGCGCGGACGGCTCCTGCGAGAGCAGCGCCGCGCCCAGCGCGACCGACCCGATCGGCTGAATCGTGAGGATCAGCGAGGTGACCGCCGCCGGCAGGCGCGGCAGCGACACCGTGATCAGCATCCAGCCCAGGAACTGCGACGTCAGCGCGAGCAGGATCAGCCAGCCCGCGCTGGGCCACACGGGCGCGAGGTCGTCGGTGCCGATCACGAGCCCGAGGGCGAGCGAGCAGACCGTGGCCACCACCGACATGTCGAACAGTGCCCCGCCGGGCCGGCGCAGATCCATCGAGCCCTGGCGCTGGACGAGCAGGAACGCGGCGTAGGCGATCCCGGTCGCGACGCCCAGCAGCGCGCCGCGCGCCGGGTTGGCGCCGTATGCGCCCTCCTCCAGGGCGCCGCTGACCAGCACCACGCCCAGGCAGACCGGGGGCAGCGCCAGCAGGATCGACTTCGGGACCTTCTCGCCGAGGACCGCCAGCGCGACGAACGGCACGATCACGACCTGCAGGTTGCCGAGCACGGTCGCCAGGCCGGCGCCGACGTCCTCGATCGCGTAGTGCCAGACGACGATGTCGACGGCGAACAGCGCGCCCGCGGCGGCTGCCAGCCAGCGCTCACGCGGCGTGCGCGGACCGTACCGGCGATGCTCGTACCAGGCGATCAGCCCCAGCGGCGGGAGCGCGTAGGCGCAGCGCCACAGCGCGGCGGAGACGGGCGAGACGTCGGCGAGGTCGACGAGGATGGCGCTGAACGCGATCGTCAGCGCGCCGAGGACGCCCGCGAGCGCGGGCCGCTCGATCACCCGGCGATGCACGCCGTTCCGTGGCGCTCGAAGCCCAGCCGGGCGTAGACGCGGGCGGCGTCCTCGCCAGCCGAGAGGAAGACGATGTCCGCCGCGGCGTCCTCGACGAGCCGCGCCGTGAGCGCGCCCGCGATCCCGCGCCGGCGCGCTTCGGGGACGGTGGCGACGCCGACGATCTCGGTCACGTCCGCGACGGGCTGGTGCTGGCCGACCGCCACGACGTCCTCGCCGATGGTCGCGATCGCCATCCGCGTGATGCCGCTCGCCAGGCGCTCGCGCAGGAAGTCCACGCGGTCCCCGACGTCCTCGCCCGATCCGCCGAAGCCGCGGTCCTGGGCCGCGACGGCGGCGCTCAGCAGCGGATCGTCCGCCTCGATCATGCGGACGGTCACGCCCTCCGGCGCGGCGGCAGGAACGGCGCCGCGCAGCACCATCAGCGGTGCCTGCATCACGTCCAAGGGCATCACGGCGAGCAGCGACGGCGTCGTGTCGTGCACCCACTCGAACGCCTCGGGCACGCCGAGCTCGCGCTGCCGCGCGCGGACGGCCTCGACCTCGGCGCCGGTGAACGCGTGCTCCAGCCCGAGCCGCGGCCGCGCGTAGTACGGCCACGCGCCGGTCGGCACGAACAGCGTGAACGGCCCGATCTCCTCCGCCCGTGCGGCGCTGCGCGGCACCGCGTCGTAGTAGGCCTCGATCCGCTCGAGCATCAGTGCACGAAGCAGGCCGTGCCGCAGCGGCGGAAGCCGAGGCGCTCGTACACGCGCGCGACGTCATCGTCGGCGGCGCTGAGGAACACGGTCTCGATGCCGCGGTCGAGCGCGTGCTCGACCAGGAACGCGGTGACCGCGCCGCCCAGGCCCTGTCGGCGGACCGCCGGAAGCGTCGCCACGCCGACGATCTCCGCCACCGCGTCCACCGGCCGCAGCGTCCCGACCGCGACCGGGCCGGACTCGTTCTCGGCCACGGCGGTCACGCTCGTCCCGCGGCGGAAGCGCTCGCGCAGGTAGTCGAGCCGGGCGGCGTCCTGCTCGCGCGCGGCGGCGTCGCGCTCGGTGATCGCCTGCGGGCCGGGCGCGGTGCCGGCCGCGGCGAAGCCGACCTGCTCGACGCCGAGCGCGGCGGCGAGCGCTGCGTCGTCGGCGTCGAGCAGGCGCAGGCCCATGCTCTCGGGTGCCTCAAGCGGCCGCCACGCCGCGCGGTCCAGGACCAGCAGCGGCACCTCGATCACCTCCGCGTCGACCGCGTCGCGCAGCGTCGGGGCCGTCTCGTGCACCCACTCGAACATGTGCGGCACGCGCAGCTCCGCCTGGCGGGCACGGACGGCCGCGACGTCCTCGCGGGTGAACGTCTGCTCGCCCTCACCCACGCGCGGCCGCGCGTAGTACGGCCACGGCGCGCGCGAGACGAACAGCGTGAACGGGCCCACCTCCTCGACGCGGGCCGCGCTGCGCGGCGCCGCGTCGAGGAACGCGTCGATCGCGGCTAGCTCACTCAGCGGAGGACCCGGCGGCGATCTTGCGCAGGTTGAGCGCCTTGTCCAGGGTCTCCTCGTCCACGCCGTGCTTGCGCGCGACCTCGCGCAGGGTGCCGCCGTTCTCCGCGGCGTCCTTGACGATGTCGGCGGCCTTGTCGTAGCCGATGAACGGGTTCAGCGCGGTGGCGACGGCGAGCGTGCCCTCCGCGGAGGCCTCGAGCCCCGCGTGGTTGGGCTCGATCCCGTCGACGCACTTCTCCGCGAAGATTTTCGACGTCGTCGAGAGCAGGTGGATCGACTGCAGCAGGTTGCGGGCGATCAGCGGGATCCGGACGTTGAGCTCGAACTGGCCCTGCAGACCGCCGATCGTGATCGCGGTGTCGTTGCCGATCACCTGCGCCGACACCTGCAGCACGACCTCCGGGATGACCGGGTTGACCTTGCCCGGCATGATCGAGGAGCCCTTCTGCAGCTCGGGCAGGAAGATCTCGCCGATGCCGACGCGCGGGCCCGAGCCCATCAGCGCGAGGTCGCCGGCGATCTTGGTGAGCGACACCGCGATCACCTTCAGCGCGCCGGACAGCTCGACGAGCGCGTCGCGGTTGCCCTGGGCCTCGAACGGGTCCTCAGGAGCGGAGATGGTGAGCCCCGTCTCCGCTGAGAGCTTCTCGCGGACCTTGGCCGCGAAGTCGGGATGCGTGTTCAGGCCGGTGCCCGTGGCGGTGCCGCCGAGCGGGATCTGCGCGACCTGGGGCAGCGCGTTCTCGACGCGCTTGCGACCGAGGCGGATCTGCGCCGCGTAGCCCGAGAACTCCTGGCCGAGCGTGACCGGGACGGCGTCCATCAGGTGCGTGCGGCCGGATTTGACGAGGTCCTTGAACGCCTCGGCCTTGGCGGCGAAGGAATCCTCCAGCTGCTGCAGCGCGGGGAGCAGCGTGTTCGTCGCCTCGTCCAGCGCGGCGAGGTGCACGGCGGACGGGAACACGTCGTTGGAGCTCTGCCCCATGTTCACGTGGTCGTTGCGGTGCGCGCCCGAGAGCGTCGCGATGACCTCGTTGGCGTTCATGTTCGAGCTCGTGCCGGAGCCCGTCTGGAAGACGTCGACCGGGAACTGGTCATCGTGCTTGCCCTGCGCGATCTCGTCCCCGGCGGCCGCGATCTTGTCCGCCAGCTCCTGGTCGAGCAGACCGAGCTCCGCGTTCACGCGGGCGGCGTTGCCCTTGATGCGGCCGAGCCAGCGCACGACCGGCAACGGGACGCGTTCTCCCGAAACGGGGAAGTTCGCGACAGCCTTGGTGGTCTCGCCGCCCCACAGCTCCGTCGGGGTGTCCTGCACGCTCATGGGCTCCTCCGCGTCATCAACCGGTTGCGAACCCTTACGCTAGCGCTGCTTTGACCATGCCACATTCGCCAGTCGGGGCCCACGGCCGGGTGACCTCCACGGGAGGGATCGCCCCGGGCCGCACGGGCGAGGTCATGGTCTCGATCCGCGGAGGCGTGGAAGCGTTCCTCGCGCGCGATGCCGACAACGGGACGGTCGCCCCTTACACGGAGATCGTCGTCGTCGACTACGTGCCACCCCGGCTCGTGGTCGTCACCCCCCTCAACCAGGAGTCCTGACGTGTCTCCCACGCTCATCGTGATCATCGCCGCAGTGGTGCTCGTGCCGCTGATTTTCGCGATCCTCTTCAAAGTGCTGTGGAGGGTCCCGGCGGCCGACGAGGCGCTGATCGTCACCGGGCTCGGCGTCAAGGGCCGCGCCGTCGGCGACCGGATCTTCAAGATCATCACGGGCGGCGGCGCATTCGTCGTGCCCGTCCTGCAGAAGGCCCAGTACCTCGGCATGCAGGCCGACAAGGCGCTGCTGGAGGTGGAGGGCGTGGACTCGCAGAAGATCCCGGTCGGCGTCCGCGGCGTCGCGATCTTCAAGGTCGGGGACGACGAGGCGTCGATCACCAACGCCGGCGTGCGCTTCCTCGAGGCCCAGTCGGGCCAGATGCACGACCTCGTCCGCGAGGTCTTCCACGGCCACCTGCGCTCGATCATCGGCTCGATGTCGGTCGAGGACCTGATCGCCAACCGCAACGAGCTCGCGCAGTCCACGCGGGACGCGTCCGCCGACGAGATGCAGAAGCTCGGCCTCGTCATCGACTCGCTGCAGATCCAGGAGATCATCGACCCGACGGGCTACATCCGCGCGCTCGGCGAGCCGCGGGCGGCGGAGGTCAAGATGCAGGCGCGCATCGCGCAGGCCGCCGCCGACCGCGAGGCGACCGAGCGCGAGCAGGAGGCGGAGGCGCTGAAGGCCGCCGCCCGGCGCGACAGCGAGATCAAGCGCGCCGCCTACCAGGCCGAGATCGACAAGCAGGCCGCGCAGTCCGCCCAGGCCGGCCCGCTGGCGGACGCCGAGGCGCGCAAGCAGGTCGTCGTGCAGGAGACCGCGGTGGCCGAGCTCGAGGCCGAGCGCGAGGAGAAGCGCCTGAACACGCAGATCCGCAAGCCGGCCGACGCCTCGGCCTACGAGAAGCAGGTGCAGGCCGAGGCCGAGCGCGCCGCGCGCATCTCGATCGCGGAGGCGCAGGCGCGCGAGGTCGAGCTCGCGGCGGTGGCCAAGGCCAAGCAGATCGAGCAGATCGGCGCCTCCGAGGCGCGCGTCACGACCCAGCGCGGCGTGGCCGAGGCGGAAGCGACCAAGGCCCGCGGCGAGGCCGAGGGCGCGTCGATCCGGGCCAAGGGCCTGGCCGAGGCCGAGGCGATCGCCAAGCGCGCGGAGGCGCTCGAGAAGGAAGCTGACGCCGTCATCGGCCAGCAGATCGCCGAGCAGCTTCCGGACATCGTGCGCGCCGCCTCCGAGTCCTTCAAGCATGTCGACAACCTGACCGTGCTCAACGGCGCCCAGGGCATCAGCGAGATCATCGCGCAGGTGATCGGGCAGGCCGGCCCGGCGCTGGAGATGGCGCAGGGCGCGCTCGCCCGCACGCGCGCGACCAACGTCAAGGGCAACGGCGCCGGGCCCGTGGCGAAGGAGGACCCCAAGCCCTAGTGCGGCCGTGGATGCTGATCGCCGGCGTCGTCGTGCTCGCCCTCGCGGCCGGCGCCGGCGAACGGCTGCTCGACGGGGAGCGCTGCGTCGCCCCGCCCGAGCTCTACGGCGACCCGCCGGCGGGCTACCGCTACGTGGCGCAGCGCTCGTTGGCCGACGACGCCCGCGAGGTGCGCCGCACGGGCTCGCGCGTGACGGGTTACCTCGCCGCCGTCCGGGTCCCGGACGGGGAGGAAGAGGACCTCGACGCCGTGGGCGAGCGCGCGGCGCCGGGGGACGTCGTCAGCCGCGGTGAGATCGACGGCCGCGCCGTCGCGCGGCTCGCGCCGGAGAACGGCGGGCGGATCGTCATGGGCTTCAAGGCCTGTCACCTCGTTCAGGCCGGTTCGGCCGACCCGCGCATGGCCGAGGAGGTCGCGCGGACGGTGTTCGGCGGCTAGCTGAACTTCACGCCGAGCGGAGCGGGACGGGGCAGCCGGATCAGGACGCTGTCGTGGTCCAGGCGCGCGATGCACACGCCCTTGTAGCCGGGGCGAGCGCCGAGCGTGACGCGCGGCGTGATCGTTCGGCTGCGCACCGTCACGGATGCCTTCATCACCCCGTGGCACGCGTCGCGGCTGAACTGGACGAGCACGCTGCGCCGGTCCGGCATCAGCATCATGCCCTCCCGGGGCGCGCGCCGGGGGTCGGCGGTCCGCTTCGGGTCGGGCCGTGAAGGCGCAACGACCGGCACCGCGTTGGTGTGGATCGTCCAGCCCGCGGGCGGTTGCAGCTCGACCCGGCGGGCGGGCGCGCAGCCCTTGACACGCATCCCCCACAGCGTGATCGGGCGCGCGCCGTTGCGCGTCGGCCCGATCGTGGCGTGGTCGTAGCGCACGCAGGCGCGGCTGAGGTCGCCGAGCGCGATCCGGCCGCGCTCGAAGCCGATCCGGCCGAACGTCTCGACGTCGAGCTTTGGCCCGGTCGTGCCGACCGTGACCGTCACCCCGCGGGACACGCGCGCCCCGGGCTTGATCGACTGGCTGGCGACGCGCCCGGCCGCCGCGGGCCGGAACCGGCCGTCACGCCATTCGAGGCGCAGCCCGCTCTCGGGCCGTAGGCCGGCGGTACGCAGCTGCGCCGAGGCCTCCGCGACGGTCAGGCCGCGCAGGTCGGGGACGTGGACGCTGGGAGGCGGGAGGTCGATCATCTCGACCTCACTACGCCCGATGCGCCCGGCGCATCACACGCTGGCGACGTCCACGTTGCGCTCGGGCGTGACCTCGTGCGGGTCCAGCTCCTCGTGGCAGTGCGAGCACACGAGCAGCGGGTCCGCCTCGTGGCCGCACGTGTTGTGGCGCAGCACGACCGGCGGGCACTCGCCAGAGAGGTGGCGGTCGCCCCAGCGCATCAGCGCGACGATCGCGGGGTACAGATCACGGCCCGCCTCGGTCAGGCGGTAGTCGTGGCGCGGCGGCTCCTCCTGGTAGAGGCGGCGCTCGAGGATGCCGTGCGCGACGAGCGTCTGCAGGCGGGTGGACAGGATGTTGCGCGCGATCCCGAGATTGCGCTGCATGTCGCTGAACCGGCGCACGCCGTAGAACGCCTCGCGCAGGATGAGGAACGTCCAGCGCTCTCCGAGGATGTCCATCGCGCGGCCGATCGAGCAGCTGACGGGGCGATCCAGCTCATACATCGTGAGGAAAACGGTAGCGATCACATGTGCCCGCGCTTGCCCGGTGTCCGTCCGCGGGCACCCGTAGGGTGTTGGGAATGACGTCCCTGGTCGCGCCGTACGCCTTGCCCTCCGCGCGTGGAGTGGTGGCGAACCACCTGCGTGCGGGCTTGTCGACGGGCGCGCTGCACGAGCAGCGCGGGGACTGGCCGGCGCTCGTGGAGGCCGCGCGGGACTTCTCAGGTGCGGCGGTGGAGCTGGCGGCGCTGAGCGAGCGTGAGCTGCCGGGTCTGGCGGCCTTCCTGGACGAGGATCCGTGGCTGCCGTTCCGCTTCGTCAGCGTGCATGCGCCAACCAAGCACCTCGAGTTGGGCGACCGTGCGCTGGCCGCCGCGCTGTCCGAGCTGCCGCCGGTGGTGGACGCGATCGTCCTGCACCCGGACACGCTGGCCGATCCCTCGGCCTACCGCGCGCTGGGGCGCCGCGCCGTCATTGAAAACATGGACGCGCGCAAGGGCGCGGGCACGACGGTGGCGGAGCTTCGAGCGATGTTCGAGCGGCTGCCGGAGGCCGGGTTCTGCCTCGATGTCGCGCACGTCTGGTCGCTGGATCCGACGATGGCGCTGGGTCACGAGCTGCTGGACGCGTTCCGGCTGCGGCTCACCCACGTACACGTCAGCTCGGTGACGGCCGCGTGCGAGCACGTGCCGCTCACGGCCGCGCACGAGGAGCTGTTCTGCGAAGTGCTCGAGCGCTGCGTGGACGTGCCCTGGATTCTCGAGGCCGTGTGAGTTGAAGGCGGACCTCGCCGCGGGCGAGGCGCTGAGGGAGCTCGGGCGCCACACGGGCGCGCAGTTCCCCAACCTGGCCGCCGCCCGCGCCAGGACGGCGGCCGAACTGGAGGGCCGCCGCGCGGCGGTGGCCGAGATCGCGCTGCCGGCGGGCAGCGCGCTGTGCCTGATGGGCTCGTGGGGACGGCACGAGGTGGTCGAGGGCTCCGACGACGACTGGCTGCTGCTGGTCGAGGACGAGACGGTCGGCCTGTCGCGGACGGCGGAGATCACGCGCGCGCTCGGGGTCGAGCCGGGCGTCGAGGGCGTGTTCGGCCGGGCCGCAAGCTGGCGGCACCTGATCGACCGGATCGGGCTCGACCGCGACGACAACAAGAACCTGACGCGCCGGATCCTGCTGCTGCTCGAGTCCCAGCCGCTGACGGGCGCGGACGTGTATGACCGCGTGCGGCGGGAGTTGATCGGCGGCTACGTCAACGAGTGGGTGCGGGACCGGACCGTCCCGCGCTTCTTCCTCAACGACGTCGTCCGCTACTGGCGCACGATCTGCGTCGACTTCGCGGGCAAGGAGCGCGAGCGCGGCGGCTCGGGCTGGGGGCTGCGCAACGCCAAGCTGCGCAACTCGCGCAAGGTGCTGTTCGCTTCGGGCCTGCTGCCGCTGCTGCTGTGCGAGTCCTTCGGCCGGGCGGACATGGCCCGCTTCCTGTTCGAGCAGTTCAGCGCACCGGCGACCGATCGCCTCGCCTACGCCTTTCTCGTCGCGGGCGCGGCCGATTCGGGCGCCCGCGCACTGGGCGCCTACGACCACTTCCTGGAAATCATCGGCGACCCCGAGTGCCGCGCACACCTGAAGAGCCTGCGCCGCGAAGACGCCAAGCGCTCGTCCACGTTCATGGACGCACGCCGCGCCGGCGAGCAGCTGCAGGACGCGCTGCTCGGCCTGCTGTTCGAGACGCCGCGCTTCCGGCAGGTCGCCCGCGCCTACAGCGTGTTCTAGGCGCACAACGCGGTCAGCGCAGCGCGAGCTGCGCGCCCACGCCGTCGCCGGCGAGCGCGGGCCGGGGCCGCACGTGTCGGCGAGGAAGCCGGCGAGCACGTCCCGGCCTCGCGGTGCGCGATCCGCGGCGTCGGGATGGTGGTACAGCCGCAGCTTCACCGCGGCGACAGTTAACCTCGCCGGGCGTGGGAGTCGCCAGCACCCTTCGTCGCGAGGACGCGCGCCTGCTCGCCGGGCGGGGTCAGTTCCTCGACGACGTGCCGCTGCCGGGCGCGCTGCACATGGCGTTCGTGCGCTCGCCGCACGCCCACGCCCGCTTGAACCTGAAGGGGTCAGGCGCCTTCATCTTCACCGCGGCCGATGTCGCCGGGCACGTCGCGCCGGCGCAGATCGTGCCGCCGCCCGGGCTCACGGTGGAGCCGGTGCCGCACCCGGTGCTCGCGGACGGCGTGGTGCGGTACGTCGGGCAGCCGGTCGCGGCGGTCGTGGCCGAGAGCCGCGCGGCCGCGGAGGATCTGGCCGAGTCGGTCGAGGTGGAGTACGAGCCGCTGCCGGCGGTGGTCGACCCGCGCGCCGGCGACACCATGGCGCGCTGGGAGAAGCGCGAGGGGGACGTCGCGGGTGCGTTCGCGCGGGCGGCGCACGTGGTCCGGACCGAGCGGGTGATCCCGCGGCTGGCGGCCGTGCCGATGGAGCCGCGCGGGGCGCTCGCGGTCGAGGAGGACGGACGGCTCACGGTGTGGTCGTCCTCGCAGAGCGCGCACCGGCCGCGCGCGCAGCTCGCGCAGAGCCTGGGGCGCGACGAGGCGTCGATCCGCGTGATCGTCCCGGATGTCGGCGGTGCGTTCGGCTCGAAGGGGACGCTGCCGGTGGAGACGCCGCTGGTGGCGTTCGCGGCGTCCCGACTCGGGCGGCCGGTGCGCTGGACCGAGGATCGCTACGAGAACTTCCTGTCGGCGCCGCAGGGACGCGGGGTCCGTGGCTGGGTGGAGCTCGGTTTCGACGACGAAGGTCGCATCCTGGCGCTGCGCGGCCGCGTGCTCGCGGACCTCGGGGCCTACCTGCTGCCGAGCACGCCGATGCCGCCGCACACGACGGCGATGCTGCTCGCCGGGGGCTACGACATCCCGGCCGTCGAGGTGATCGTCACCGGCGCGCGCACCCACAAGGTCCCGACCGCGCCCTACCGCGGCGCCGGCCGCCCCGAGGCCAGCTACCTGATCGAGACCGCGCTGGACGAGGCCGCCCGCCGGCTCGGGCTGGACCCGCTGGCGCTGCGGCGGAGGAACCTCGTGCGGTCGTTCCCGCACCGGACCGCGCTCGGGTGGACGTACGACTCGGGCGCCTTCGAGGCGTGCCTGGACCGCGCGGTCGACTTGATCGGCGACGTTGAGCCGCAGGAACCGGGCGTGCTCGTCGGCGTCGGCTTCGCGCTCGCGGTCGAGCGCTCCGGCGGGCTGCACGAGCACGCGTCCGTGACCCGGGAGGGCGACGAGGTCGTCGTGCGCGCCGGCTCGGTGCCGTCCGGCCAAGGCCACGAGACGCTGTTCGCGCAGCTCGCGGCGGAGCGGCTCGGCGTCGATCCGGCCATGGTGCGCGTGATCACCGGCGACAGCGACGCGCTCGCGCAGGGCGTGGGCTCGTTCGCCAGCCGCACGGCGACGATGGGCGGCAACGCCGTGGTGGCCGCGGCTGACGACCTGCTGGCCGGTGGGCCGGGCGTCGCGCGCTTCGAGTCCGACCAGGTCTTCACCTCCGGCGCGTACGCGGCGGTCGTCGAGGTCGTGCGCGCGACGGGGGAGGTGCGGCTGCGACGGCTGGTCGCCGTCGACGACGCCGGCCGCATCCTGCACCCGCGGCTCGCCGAAGGGCAGGTGATCGGCGGCGCGGTCCAGGGCCTCGGCGCGATGCTGAGCGAGGAGGTCGTGCACGACGCGTCCGGGCAACCGGTCAGCGCCTCCCTGCTCGACTACGCGCTGCCCACCGCGGCCGAGATCCCGGAGTTCGCGACGGCGTTCGTCGAGTCCCCGTCGCCGCTGAACCCGCTCGGCGTCAAGGGCATCGGTGAGAGCGGCACGATCGGCGCTCCGCCCGCGATCGCCAACGCACTCGCCGCCGCGATCGGCCGCCACCTCGACCCGCCCTACACGGCCCAGCGCGTGTGGGAGGCGTTGCGATGAAGTGGGACGACCTCCTCGCCCAGCGGCAATGGCGCGACGACGACGGCAACCTCAATCGGCTCGAAGAGGTGGACGACGACGACGGCTTCGCCGTCTACCGCCGCAACGGCACCAGCCATGACGTCCGGCGCCCGCGCGCCGTCGACCCGCGCGGCTTCGAGCCGCGGTCCGAGTTCGCGGTCGAGCTCCGCGCCTTCGACGCCGAGGTCGTCGAGGACGAGGCGCCCGCCGCGCCCAGCCGCGCCCGGCTCGTGGCGGCCGGCGTCGCGGCGGCCGGCCTGGCGTGGCTGGCGACGCGGAGGCGCGGGTGAAGCCGGCGCCGTTCGAGTACGTCGCCGTGGACTCGTGGGACGCGGCGCTGGAGGCGCTCACCGACGGCGCTCGCGTGCTCGCGGGCGGCCAGAGCCTCGTACCGCTGCTCAACCTGCGGCTCGTGCGGCCCGCCCGGCTCGTGGACGTCACCCCGATCGTCGGCCTGATCCGCCGCACGGACGGCGTGCTGCGCATCGACGCGACGGTGCGTCAGGCAACGCTCGAACGCTCGCGGATCGTCGCCGCTCACTGGCCGTTGCTGGCCCAGGCCGTGCGCCACGTCGGCCACCCGGCGACCCGCTCGCGCGGAACGGTCGGCGGCTCCGTCGCGCACGCCGACCCGCGCGCCGAGCTCGTCTGCGCGCTCACCGCGCTGGACGCCCGCTACGAGACCATGGCCCGCACGCTCGTGGAGCGGACGGTGCGGGACACCGTCTCCGCGACTCGGACCGGCCCGCCCACCCTCGGCCCGGGCGAGCTCCTCACCGGCATCGTGATCCCGCCACTCCCACCGGGAGCCAAGACCGCGTTCGCCGAGCACGCCCGCACGCACGGCTCGTTCGCCGAAGCGGCGGCGGCCGTCGTGCTGGCCGAGGAACACGCGGCGATCGCGATCCTCGGCGCGGGCCGCGCCACGGCCGCCGAACGCGCGCTGCTGGACGGCGCGAGCGCCGCCGAGGCCGCCGCGCTGGCGGCCGACCTCGTCGACGGCGACCACCCGCGTGCCCTCGTGACCGAGCTCACCCGCCGCGCCCTCGTCGAGGCGGGCCGCGCATGAGCGGCTTCGGCGACCCGCCGCCCGACCTCGACCGCCCGGGCTTCGGCACGGCGCCCGCGCCCGCGCCCGCCCCGGACTCGCCGCCCGCGCCCGCCCCCGGCGACGCTCTGGCCCCCCACGCGGCCTCGCCGGCCCGCCCTGCGCGCATCTCCGTACGCGTCAACGGCCGGCTCCACGAGGCCGAGGTCGAGCCGCGCACGCTCCTGTCGGACTTCCTGCGCCACGAGCTCGGGCTCACCGGGACCAAGGTCGGGTGCGAGCACGGGGCGTGCGGCGCGTGCACGGTCCAGCTCGACGGTGAGCCCGTGCGGGCGTGCCTGACGTTCGCGATCCAGGTCGACCAGGCGCACATCACGACGATCGAG
Organism: Solirubrobacter deserti; assembly: GCF_027587175.1. Taxonomy (GTDB): domain Bacteria; phylum Actinomycetota; class Thermoleophilia; order Solirubrobacterales; family Solirubrobacteraceae; genus Solirubrobacter; species Solirubrobacter deserti. Next base: position 120,188 of record NZ_JAPCID010000001.1, on the reverse strand, counting down.
GGCCTGGAGGCGACCGAGCTCAAACTCGCCTTCCACCAGCATCACGCGCTGCAGTGCGGGTTCTGCACGGCGGGCTTCCTGCTCACCCTCGACGCGTACCTCGCCGAGCACCCGGAGCCCACCGAGGACGAGCTCAAAGTCGCGCTGGCGGGCAACCTGTGCCGCTGCACGGGCTACGCGCCGATCATCCAGGCGGTGCTGAACCGATGAAGCTGCGGTCCAAGTACGACCGTGAGATCCTCCTGCTCGGCCTGCCCGCGCTCGGCGCGCTCGCGTCCGAGCCGCTGTACGTCCTCGTGGACACGGCGATCGTCGGGCATCTCGGCACGACGCAGCTCGCCTCGCTCGCGATCGCGGCCACGGTCCTGAGCACGGCGTTCACGATCTTCAACTTCCTCACCTACGGCACGACCGCGCAGGTCGCCCGCCTGCACGGCGCCGGACGCAACGCCGCCGCCGCCGGGCTCGGATCGCAGGCGCTGTGGCTCGCCCTCGCGATCGGGCTCGTCCTGTTCGCGGTCCTCGAGCTCACAGCGCCTGCCGTGGTGAGCCTCATGGGCGGGGAGGGCGAGGTCAAGGACGGGGCGGTGACCTACCTGCGGATCGCCGCGCTCGGCGCGCCGCTGTTCATGCTGGCCTCGGCGGCGCAGGGCTTCCTGCGCGGGATGGGCGATCTCAAGACGCCGCTGTACATCCTGGTCGCCGCCCACGCGACCAACGTCGTGCTCGAGCTGCTGTTCGTGTACGGGTTCGGGTGGGGCCTCGCGGGCTCGGCGTGGGGCACGGTGATCGCCCAGTTCGGGATGGCCGCGGGGTTCTTCGTGGTCCAGTACCGGGCAGGGCTGGAGCGTCCGCACCCGGACAAGATGCGGCCGCTGATGCGGATCGGGTCCGAGATCGCGGTGCGGACGACCGCGCTGACGGGCTCGTTCCTGGTCGGCAGCGCGGTGCTTGCGCGGATCGGGGCGGCGTCGCTGGGCGCGCATCAGATCGCGTTCCAGCTGTGGGTGTTCCTCGCGCTCGTGCTCGACGCGGTCGCGATCGCCGGCCAGGTGATGGTCGGCCGGATGCTCGGCGCCTCCGACCCGGACGGGGCACGAGCGGCCGCCACGCGCATGATCGGGTGGTCGGTGCTGATCGGCGGGTGCTTCGGCCTGATCCTGCTCGGGCTCGGCGGCACGGTCCCGGGCCTGTTCACCGACGACCCGGCGGTGATCGACCAGGCCGAGCAGATCTGGTGGATCTTCGCCCTCACGATGCCGTTCAACGGCGCGGTGTTCGCGCTCGACGGCATCCTGATCGGCGCCGGCGACACGCGCTTCCTGATGTGGGGGATGCTGGCGGCGGCCGCCGTCTACATCCCGATCGTGCTGCTCACGCTGCACAACGACTGGGGCATCGTCGGCGTCTGGTGGGGACTGGCCGCGTTGATCGCCGTTCGTCTAGTTACGTGCGGCGGAAGGTTCCTCGGGTCACATTGGGCGTTGACAGGCGCGCCCGCTTGACTACCCTGTCGGCGCCCATGACGCGAAGCATCGCCCTCATCTCAACTGCGCTCGTCCTCGCCTTCGCCGCACCGGCGGGAGCCCAATCGGGCGCCTTCGGGCCGCTGCCGGCGGCCGAGCCGACGGCGACGCCCACGCCGACCCCGATCGCCTCCGACAACGGCGAGACGAGCCTCGCGCTGATCGCCATCATCGGCGGCGCGCTGATCGTCGGCTTCGGGATCATGGGCTTCTTCATCATGCGCGACGCCCGCAGCGCGGCGCCGAAGGTCGTGGCCGCCGGCCCGGCGCTCGACGAGCCCGCCACCGGCGCCCGCAAGCCGCACACCGCGGCCGCCAAGAAGAAGATGCGCGCGAAGACCAAGGCGCAGAAGCAGGCCCGCAAGGCCCACCGGCGCTAGGCGAGCCGCGCCTCCACCGCCGCGATCACCGTCTTGAGGACGGCGACGCGCGCGTAGCGCTTCGAGTCGGCGGGGATCAGCGACCACGGCGCCCACTCGCTGGACGTCCGCGAGACCATCTCCTCGACCGCGGCCTCGTACTCGGCGCGTTTGCCGCGATTGCGCCAGTCCTCGTCGGTCAGCTTCCAGGCCTTCAGCGGGTCCTGCTCGCGCGCCTTGAAGCGCTTGAGCTGCTCGGCGTCGGAGATGTGCAGGAAGACCTTGACGAGAATCATCCCGTCGTCGCACAGCGCGCGCTCGAAGTCGTTGATCTCGCGATAGGCCCGCTGCCACTCGTCCTGGCGGGCGAAGCCCTCGACGCGCTCCACCAGCACCCGCCCGTACCAGGAGCGGTCGAGCACGGCCATCCCACCTCGGCCCGGCAACGCGTCGCTGAAGCGCAGCAGATACTGGTGGCGCTTCTCGTCGGGCGTCGGCGCGGCGTACTGCTTCACGCGCACATGCCGCGGGTCCAGGTGGTCGACGAGCCGCTTGATCGCGCCGCCCTTGCCGGACGCGTCCCAGCCCTCGAACAGGACGCAGAGGGGCGGACCCACCGAGTCGGCGGTCTGGCCGCCCAGCTGGAGCCGCAGGGTCAACAGCCGCTCCTGGGCGGCCTCGAGCTGCTCGGCTTCTTCGGCCTTCGACAGCGTCAGCGACAGATCCAGGTCCGACAGGGCACTCATCCAGGCCTCACCACCAATCCGGGCTCGATTCGCAACACGTCGGGCAAGTCGTCGATCGGCCGCTGGAACCCCTCGAAGCGCGCCAGCCCGCGGTAGTCGAAGAAGCGCACGACCTCCCCGCGGCGCACGAAGATCAACAGGTCCCGGTCGACGGTGTCGATCCCGGTCCACTCCTGCCCGAGCCGGCGCGAGATCTCCTCGCGCGGCGTGTCGGGGAGCACGAGCAGGCCGCGGTCCCACGGGAAGTTCGCGAACGACCGCAGCGACAGCTCGCCGCCGCCCTCCTGCGAGAGCCGCGCGACCTCCAGCGTGAACTGCTCGGCCAGCAGGTTGTCGGACTGGAAGTTGTCCTCGTCGCGCGTGAAGTACACCAGCCCGGCGAGCAGCGCCAGGAACAGCAGCAGCCCGCCACCGACCAGCGCGATCCCTCGTCCCATCGTCACGGGTTCGAACCTACCGCGCGGCCTAGACTCTCACACCAGTGCCGCCCCATCGTCCCCTGCCCGAGAACGTGTCCTTCCCCGAGCTCGAGGAGAAGGTCCTCGAGCGCTGGCGCGAGCTGGACGTCTACAACGAGTCGCTCAAGCGTCGCGAGGGCGCGCCGCCGTACGTCTTCTACGAGGGCCCGCCGACCGCCAACGGCAAGCCCGGGTCCCACCACGTGCTGGCGCGCGTGTTCAAGGACATCTTCCCGCGCTTCAAGACCATGCGCGGCTTCTACTCGTACCGCAAGGGCGGCTGGGACTGCCACGGCCTGCCGGTCGAGATCGCCGTCCAGCAGCAGCTCGGCATCGACAACAAGAAGCAGATCGAGGAGTACGGCATCGCGGAGTTCAACGCGAAGTGCCGTGAGTCGGTCTTCGAGTACCTCGAGGACTGGACGAAGCTGACCGAGCGGATCGGCTACTGGGTCGATCTGGACGACCCGTACCGCACGCTGGACACCGACTACATCGAGTCGGTCTGGTGGGCGCTCGGCCAGCTGTGGCAGAAGGACCTGCTCTACGAAGGCTTCAAGGTCGTCCCGTACTGCCCGAAGGACGGCACGGCGCTGTCCTCCCACGAAGTCAGCCAGGGCTACGAGGACGTCGAGGACCCGAGCGTCTTCGTCCGCTACCCGATCAACCAGCCGCACGGCGTGCTGCGCGAGGGCGACGAGCTGCTCGTCTGGACCACCACGCCCTGGACGCTGGTCTCCAACGCCGCCGTCGCCGTCGACCCCGAGCTCACCTACGTGCGCACCGCCAATGGCGAGGTCCTCGCCGAGGCGCTCGTCACGAGGGTGATCGGCGAGGAAGCGCAGGTCGTGGACCGCTTCAAGGGCGCGGACATGGTCGGCGCCGGCTACGAGCCGCCGTTCCCGTACATCCCCGCGTCCGAGTACGGCGAGAAGGGCCACACCGTGCTGCCCGCGGACTTCGTGTCCGCCGAAGACGGCACCGGCATCGTCCACACCGCGATCGCGTTCGGCGAGGACGACTTCCGGCTCGGCGCCGAGCAGGGCCTGGCCGTCATCAACCCCGTGCGCGCCGACGGCACCTACGACGAGCGCATCGGCCCGTACGAGGGGCGCTTCGTCAAGGAAGCGGACGACGACCTGATCGAGGACCTGCGCTCCCGCGGCCGTCTGTTCCGCGCGGAGAAGCTCTTCCACGCCTATCCGCACTGCTGGCGCTGCGGCACGCCGCTGCTCTACTACGCCAAGCCGTCCTGGTACATCAAGACCTCGCAGCTGCGCGACCGCCTGCTCGCGGCCAACGAGAGCGTCGATTGGCACCCGGAGCACATCAAGTCCGGGCGCATGGGTCGCTGGCTGGAGAACAACGTGGACTGGGCGCTGTCGCGTGAGCGCTACTGGGGTACGCCGCTGCCGATCTGGCGCAACGAGGCCGGCGAGACGGTCTGCGTCGGCTCGTTCGCGGAGCTCAAGGAGCTGTCCGGCGTCGAACTGGACGACCCGCACCGCCCGTTCGTCGACGACGTGGAGATCCCGTCGCCCACCGGTGGCGAGCCGTTGCGTCGCGTCCCCGAGGTGATCGACGTCTGGTTCGACTCGGGCTCGATGCCGTTCGCCCAGTGGCACGCGCCGTTCGAGAACCAGGAGAAGTTCGAGGAGCAGTTCCCCGCGCACTACATCTGCGAGGGCATCGACCAGACGCGCGGCTGGTTCTACTCCCTGCTGGCGATCAGCACGCTGCTGTTCGACCGCTCCAGCTACGAGACGTGCCTGAGCCTCGGCCACATCGCCGACGAGACCGGCAAGAAGATGTCCAAGTCCCTCGGCAACATCGTGGTGCCGTGGGACGTCATCGACCGCCACGGCGCGGACGCCTTCCGCTGGTACTTCCTGGCCACGAAGCTGCCGTGGGAGGGCTACAACTTCAACACGGACACGGTCGGCGAGTCGCTGCGCCAGTTCCTGCTCCAGCTCTGGAACACGTACGGCTTCTACGTGCTGTACGCGAACGTCAACGACGTCGCCCGCGAGGACGTCCCGCCCGCCAACGACCTGGACCGCTGGGTGCTCTCGCGTCTCGCCGCCACGGTCGAGACCGTCACCGACCGGCTCGAGCACTACGACGCCACGCGCGCCGGCCAGACGATCCAGGCCTTCGTCGACGACCTCTCGAACTGGTACGTGCGCCGCTCGCGCCGGCGCTTCTGGGACGGCGACCCGGCCGCGTTCGCCACGCTGCGCCGCGCCCTCGTCACCGTCACGCAGCTGCTGGCGCCGTTCACGCCGTTCATCGCCGACGAGATCTATGACAACCTCGACGGCTCCGAGCCGAGCGTCCACCTCACCGACTGGCCCGAGCCGGGCGAGCGCGACGAGGCGCTGGAGTTCGCGATGGCGACCGTGCGCGAGACCGTCCGCCTCGGCCTCGCCGCCCGCGGCCAGGCCAAGCTGAAGGTGCGCCAGCCGCTGCGCGCCGCGGTCGTGGTGGCCTCGGGCGCCGAGCGTGAGGCGATCGAGCGCCTGCAGGACCTCGCGCTGGACGAGCTCAACGTCAAGGCGCTGCGCTACGTCTCCCAGGCCGACGAGCTCGGCTCCTACGAGGTCAAGCCGAACTACCGCGCGCTCGGCCCGCGCTTCGGCAAGCACATGAAGCTCGTCGCGTCCGCCGTGGCGGCGCTCGATCCCGCGCACGTCGCGACGGCGCTGCGCGGCGGCACGACGGTCGCGATCAACGTCGACGGGCACGACCACGAGCTCGGCGCCGACGATCTGATGCTGGCGATGAGCCCGCTCGAGGGCTACCAGCTCGAGCGCGAGGGCTCGCACGCCGTCGCGCTGGAGCTCGAGCTCGACGACGAGCTGCGCCGCGAGGGCCTCGCGCGCGAGATCGTCCACGCGATCCAGAATGCCCGCAAGTCCGCCGGCCTGCAGGTCGAGGACCGCATCCACCTCGGCCTCGGCGGCGACGAGGAACTGCTGGCCGCCGCCCGCGAGCACGAGGAATACGTCAAGCGCGAGACGCTGGCACTCTCGGCGGAGTTCAACGGCGCGGGCGCCGTCGAACCGGTGAAGATCGAGGGCCGTCCGCTGCACATCGTCGTCGAGCGCGCGTAGCGGACGAATATTTAGGTTCTCCTGCGCGGGTGGGCCGCAATACTGGCCACATGCGTACTGTGTTCGCCGCCGCGGCGGCGCTTCTCATCGCCGTCCCGGCGGTCGCGGAGGCCAAGGCGCCGCCTAAGTCGGTGGCGGGCGTCAAGATCAGCTGGCCCAAGCAGAGCGAGGTCTCGCCGGGCGGCGAGCTCTCCGTCAAGGTCCGTTCCGACAAGCGCCGCGCGCAGCTCGCGTTCCTCTCGGCCACGCCGGGCGCCAAGCGCGTGCTGCTGGCCCGCAAGACGCTGCGCAACGGCACCTTCACCGTGACGGTGCCGACCGCCGCTGACGCGCGGTACGAGCTGCGGATCACGGTCGCGGGCCGTCGCTACTCGAGCACGATCAGCACGCCGTCCGCACCCGCACCGGCCACGCCGCCGGCCCCCGCCGCAGCGACGCCGCAGGCTCCGGACTGCGCGGAGCCGTCGACGAGCGTCGAGCTGCGGTTGCAGGCGACGACCGTGGCGCCTGGCGGCCGGTTGCCCTACCAACTCGTCAACCTGAGCTCGACGTGCCACATGCACACCGGTTCCGCTTTCACGCTGGAACGCCGGCAACCGGACGGCACCTGGGCATCCGCGGAGCTGCCGTACGCCTTCACGATGGTGGGGTTCATCGTCCCGCCGCTCGGCACGTTCGACAAGGGCGTCCAGGTTCCGGCCGACTTCGCGCCCGGGACCTACCGGGTGGTGGATTTCCAGACGGCGACGTTCGAGGTCGTCGCGCCATACTGAGCGCATGCGCGCCACGCTCATCACCGTCGTCGTCCTGCTGGCGGCGGGGATGCCTGCACACGCGGCGAGCGTCGACGTGACGTGGCCGGATCAGCGCACCTACGCGCCGGGCGACCAGATCCGGGTGGCCGTCAAGGCCGAGCGGGCCGTGCGGGTCGCCGTCGTCCGGACGACGGCGAAGGGGAAGGTGATGGCCGTCGTCAAGCGCCGCACGCTCGAGCGCGGCGCGCTGTGGACGACGCTGCCACGCGCGGGCACCTATCAGGTGCGGGTGGAGCGGCGCACGCGCACGCTCACGGTCGTCGCGCCCGACACCCCGGTCTCGTCCCCGGCCGCACCGCCGCCGAGCGCGCCGCCCGTGTTCCCGATCGACTGCATGCACGCGACGTCCCCGGCGGTCGAGGTGCGCCTCGGCGCGCCCACCGTCAGGCGCGGCGAGCAGCTGCCGTACACGATCGTGAACACCAGCGACACGTGCATCACCGGTGGTGCGAGCTACGCGCTCGAGCACCAGCGCCCGGACGGCACGTGGGCGCCGGCGCCGTGGCAGCTGCTGTTCCCGATGTACGCGGTGATGATCCCGCCGGGCGAGAAGTACGCGAAGACGGTCAGGGTGCCGGCGGACGCGCCGCTCGGCACCTACCGGTTGATCGAGAACGCCGGCTTCACGGAGCCGACGTTCGAAGTCGTCGCCTGACCGCCGGCTCTCACTTTCCCGGTCCCCCGCGGCCCGCCGTGGCCTCCAGCCACGACGCGAGCGCGTCCGCGCCGCACGCGCGCGCGAGGTCGAGCGCCCGCTCCCGCCGGCCGAGCGCCGCGTACGCCTTCGCGCGCTCGAGGCGCGCGGATGTTCCGTCGAGCATCCTCACCGCCTCGTGCAGCGCGTCCTGATCCCCGGTGACCTCGCCGAGCTGGCGCAGGCTACGCCCCACCACCCATGGCGCGGCGCGCCGGCGTGCGAGCGCGAGCTCCTCGGCCGCGAGCCGTGACGCCGTCTGCCGATCCCCTTCTGCCGCCGCGGCCCGCGCGAGCAGACCGCGCCACGGTCCCCACAGCGGGTGCAGCTCGGCGGGACGCGTCGCGGCGAGCGCGTGGGCGATCGAGCGGGCTTGCGCCGTTTGGCCGTCCGCGAGCAGCAGCTCCGCATGGCTGATCATCCAGAAACGCTCGCCGTCCGACGGTCCCGAGCGGCCCTCACCGACGTGGCGCAGGGCCGCCCACGCCCGGTCGCGCTCGCCGCGCTCGTGCCAGGCCAGCGCGAGCAGCGCCGAGGAGTAGGCCATGTGCGCGTTGCCCGCGCTGCCGAACAACGACTCGCCCTCGATGGCTCGCTCGAGCAATTCGATCGCGCGTGGCAGGTCACCGGTCCACAGCGCGGCGAACCCGCCCCACAGGTCGACGCCGATGGCGTCCAGGACGGAGCCTCGGCGCGCCGATAGGGCGCGGATGCGTTGCCACACGGGCTCGGCGGAGGCTGGTTCGTGCAGGGCCAGCACCGTGGCGGCCTGGACGGTGAAGATTCCGCGGTCGAAGAGCGGCATCTCGTCGCCGGCGAGCGACTCGCGAGCGAGCGCCACCGCCTCCTGCGCGTCACCCAGCAGCAGCGCCACGGCGAGCGCGGTCGCCGACGTCAACGTCTTGGCACCGGGCCCGTGGGTGCGGGGGCCGGCGCGCCAGGCTCCGAGCTCGGCCAGGGACGCCTGGTCGGCGACGCCAAAGAACACGCCGACGATCCGGATCGCGCGCAGCGCCAGGTCGAGATCGGCCTGCTCGGCTCCGAGCTCTGCCCGCGCGGCGTCGACGACGGTGACGGCCTCGGCCGGGTGCTCCATGAACAGCAGCGTGCGCGCGAGCAGGAGCGCGGCCAGGGCGCGCTCGCGCGGGTCGGTGAGCGTGGCGTGCGCCTCGCGCAGCGCGTCGGCGGCCGGCTCGCCGCGGACGAACTCGGCCGCTGCGCCCAGCTCCAGCATCAGCTCGGCGCATCCGTCCGGCGTGGGCATCTCGGCCACCGCCCGCTGAAGCAGCGCGAGCGCCGCTTCGGGCGCTCCACGCTCGACCGCGATCCGCGCCGCTTCGCGCAGCCGCTCGACCACCCAGGCGTCGCCGCGCGGCGCCGCCAGCATCAGCTGCGCCGCCACCCGCTCGGGCGCGGCGCCCAGCTCGGCGAGCAGCCGGGCAGCCCGTGCGTGCTCGAGCTCGCGGCGAGCCGCGGGGAACTCGAGGTAGACGGCATCGCGCACGAGCGGGTGCACGAACCCGAGCGGTCCGTCGCCGCGCAGGATCTCGGCGCGGGTGAGCGCCGCGATGCCTTCGGCCGCCGTGTCTTCTCCCGTTCCCGCCAGCGCGGCGACCTCGCCCACGTGAGGGTGCTCGCCGAGGGTCGCGATCGCACGCGCGACGTCGCCGGCGCCCCACGGCAGCCGGGCGAGCCGCAGCCGCACGGTCTTCGACACCGCCCGCGGCCCGATCGCGCGCACGGACGCGACGTCGGGGGTGCCCGGCTCGCCGGCGAGCGCGGTCAACAGCTCGCGCAGCAGCAGGGGGTTGCCGCCCGTGACCTCCAGGCAGGCGGCGGCGACCGCCGCGTCCGCACCGCCGAGCACGTCGGCGACGAGGTCGGCGGTCCCTTTCGCGCTCAGCGGGCGCGGGCGGATGGCGACCGTCGCCGGATCCTGCTCGACCTCTGCCAGCAGCAGCTCGTCGACGTCGGGCTCGCCCGTGCGAATCGCGGCGACCACGAGCACCGGAAGGCTTGTGATCCGCCGCGCGAGATAGGCGACGAACCGCAACGACGCCGTGTCGCTCCACTGCAGGTCGTCCACGCACAGCACGAGCGGCCCGCGCGTGGCGAGCCCTGCTGTGTACTGGAACAGCGCCGCCAGCACGGCGAACACGCTCTGGCCGTGGGCGACGCCTTCGCCGCCGAAGACGGCGTGCGCCGGAGCCGGCGGCGGGTCGCCGGCGGCGACCGCCTCGAAGAGCTGGCGGACGACGCCAAAGCCGTACTCGCGCTCGAGCACCCCGGCGCGCGCGTCGAGGACGGTCGCCCCCGCGGCGAGCGCACGCTCTCGCGTCGCCGTGAGCAGCCGCGTCTTGCCGATCCCGGCGGGCCCCTCGATCGCGAGCACGCCGCCCAGGCCGGCGGCCAGGCGTCCCAGCGCGTCGCCGATCGCGGCGAGTTCCCCCTCCCGCTCGACGAGTCCGGCCGGACGCGTCGCCGGCGCAGCCGTGGGCCGAGCGAGCAGCCGCTCATGCAGCGTGCGGAGCTCCGGCCCGGGCGTGGTGCCGAGCTCTTCCCGCAGCCGCACCCGGAGCTCGTCGTAGCGGCGCAGCCCTTCCGCGCGGTTCCCGCGCACGAGGAGCGCCTCGATGAGCGCGGCGTACGCTGACTCGCGGAAGGGGGACAGGGCCACCGCGGCACGGCCTGCCTGCTCGTCGCCGGCACGGGCCAGCGCCTCGAGCGCCCGCACCCGCGCCTCCTCGAGCGCTTCGCGCGGGGATCGCAGCCAGGGCGCATCGTACTGCGGCAGCAGGCGCTCCTCGGTGAGCGCCAGGGCCTCGCGCGGCGCAGCGACGAGCGCGGCCTCGACGTCGATCCAGACCGGCACCGGGAACTGCAGGCGCACGGTCTCGCGGCCTTCGATGGTCGCCGGGGCGATCGCCCGGCGCACGCGCGACAGCACCGGGGCGAGGGCCGACTTGGACGGCGGCGCGGCGTCGTCGGTCCACAGGGCCTCGACCAGCTCGTCGCGGTGCACGACGCGGTCGCGGTGCAGGACGAGGTACGCGAACAGCATCCGGCCCTGGTGGCCCCGCAGCTGCGCTTCACGACGTTCGCCGGCGAGCTCCACGCGGAGCTCGCCACACAGATGAATGCTCCAGCCGTCGCTCACCGCTGGGGCACGTTAGTTCCAGCCGGGGCGGAAGCGCCGCCCCGTCCGCTAGGCCAGCGCGGGCTCCAGGTCGGCCTCGATGGCCTTCTTGGGCTTGGCGCCCTGGATGCGCTTCACTTCCTGCCCGTTCTTGAACAGGATCATCGTCGGGATCGCGAGCACCTGGTACTGGACCGCGGTCTGCTGGTTCTCGTCGGTGTTGAGCTTGACGATGCGCAGGTCGTCACGCTCGGACGCGATCTGCTCGAGCGCGGGAGCGACCATGCGGCACGGCCCGCACCACGGCGCCCAGAAGTCCACCAGCACCGGCTGGTCGTTCTCGAGGACCTCAGCCTGGAAGTTGGTGTCGGAAACGTCGGTGATGTTGGCTGCCATTGAAGTGGTCCTCCGGGAAGTCTCGGGTCGCTATAAAAAGTATAGCGGCGTGACCCAGGTCTCGATGGTGGCCGCGAGCAGCACCAGCGGCACGGCGATCGCCGTCGTAGCGATTGTTGCCGCCAGCAGCTCATCCCATGCGCCGCGGCGGCTCGCGACCGTCCACGCGGCCAGCGGCAGGAAGACCGCGAACAGCTCCGGCAGCGCGTGCGGAAGCAGGCGCAGCAGCAGCGTGTGCGGCTCCACGCCGAGGCTCGCGGCCAGGTCGGCGGCGCCGTGCCCGAGTGCGTTGGCCTGCGTGAGCAGCGAGAAGAGCGTCGCGGCGGTGATGAATATGACCGCGAGCGGCGCCGCGTGCCGCTGCGTGCGGGTCATGCGCTCACCCGGCCGCACCCAGCCCGCCATGAAGCCGCCCACGCACGCGAGCGCGTGCAGGGCCAGCACCGTGAAGTTGCGCTGCAGGACGATGAAGAAGTCCGCGACGGTCGCCGGCCGCGTGAAGCCGGGGTAGCTGTACGCCGTGGCGTCGAGCCGGGCCGTGTCGGCGACGTACCAAGTCGCGGCGAGCAGCAGCGCCGTCACCAGCAGCGAGCCCAGCGACCACGCCAGCAGCAGCCGCCATGGAGCGGCGTTCCAGCGGCGCAACGTGGCGCGGGTATGCGGCCAGCCCTGGACGAGGGCGAGCTCCTCAGCCTTCATTGACGAGTGGATCGGCAGATCGGGGCTCGATCTCCAGTGGCGGATACCATCGTCGCGGCCCGAACCGCAGCGCCGGAACCCGCCACGCCGCCTCCAACGCGATGCGCGCGGACATCTTGGACTCGCCGAGCCGGCGCTCGCGGAAGCGGATCGGGACCTCGACCACGCGCAGGCCGAGCGAGAGCACGCGGTAGGTGAGCTCCACCTGGAACGCGTACCCGTGCGCGCCCGCGCTGCCGGCGTCGATGGCCTGCAGCGCGCTCGCCCGGAAGCACTTGAAGCCGCCCGTGAGGTCGCGCACGGGCACCGACAGCACGCGACGCGCGTAGCCGCAGCCGAGCCGCGAGAGCACGCGCCGGTCCAGGCCCCAGTTCTCGATCCCGCCGCCGCTCGTGTAGCGCGAGCCGAGCACGAGGTCGGCGCCGTCGACGGCGGGCGCGACGAGCCGGGGCAGGTCCGCGGGGTCGTGCGAGAGGTCGGCGTCCATCTCCACCACGTAGCCCGCACCATGCGCCAGCGCGTGCTCGAAACCCGCCATGTACGCGCGGCCGAGCCCGGACTTGCCGGCGCGGTGCAGCACGTGCAGCGCCGCGTCCGCGCTCGCCATCTGATCCGCCAGTCGCCCGGTTCCGTCGGGCGAGTTGTCGTCCACGACGAGCACGCGGGCGGCGGGCATGGCCGCGCGGATCCCGCCGACGACCGCCTCCAGGTTGTCGGCTTCGTCGTAGGTCGGCAGGATCACCCAGACGGAGCCGTCCATCACAGGGCGCGTAGGGTACAGACACGCATGAAGACCAACGCCGAGATCGCTGCGGCACTGGACGAGCTGGGCGACCTGTACGAGCTCGACGGGGCCGTGTCCTACCGCGTCATCGCCTACCGCACGGCGGCCAAGGCCGTGCGCGACTCCTCCGTCTCGATCATGGGCCTCACCCGCGAGGGCAAGGTCACGAGCGTGCCGGGAATCGGCAAGACGCTCGAGGAGAAGCTGCGCGCGCTCGACGAGACGGGCGACATCCCGTCCGCGGTCAAGCTACGCGCCAAGTTCCCGGCCGGTCTGGTGGAGATGACCAAGCTGCCGGGCTTCGGGGCCAAGCGGGCGCGCCAGCTCCACGACGCGCTCGGCGTCGACACGCTCGAGGGCCTGCGCGCGCTCGCCGAGCAGGGCGAGGTGCGCAAGGTCAAGGGCTTCGGGCCCAAGGGCGAGGAAAATTTGCTCAAGGCGCTGGCCGCGCACGAGGAGCGCGGCGGCGAGCCCGAGCCGCGCGTCGTGCTGTCCCGCGCGCTGCCGATCGCGCTGGAGATCGCGGAGGCGCTGCGCGCGCACCCGGCCTCCGACCAGGTCGAGGTCGCGGGCTCCGCGCGCCGCTGGGGCGACTCGGTCAAGGACATCGACATCATCGCCACCGCGAGCGACGCGAAGGCGCTGGTCGACACGCTGGCCGGGCTGGAGATCGTCGAGTCGGTGTCCCAGAGCGGCGAGGCCGGCGCGCGCGCCGTCACCCACTCGGGCATGAAGGTGGACCTGAAGGTCGTCGCGCCGGACCAGTTCGGCAACGTCCTGCAGCACTTCACGGGCTCGAAGGCGCACAACGTGCAGCTGCGCGAGGCGATGGTCCGCCGCGGTCTGCACATCTCCGAGTACGGCGTGCTCGACGACGAGACCGGCGAGACGACGCGCTGCGCGACCGAGGAGGAGGTCTACGAGCGGCTGGGCCTGCCGTGGATCCCGCCGGAGCTGCGCGAGGGGCGCGGCGAGCTCGACGCGGCGCTCAAGGGCGAGCTCCCGCAGCTGATCACGCTCGACGACATGCGCGGCGACCTGCACTGCCACACGACGCTGTCGGACGGGCGCAACACGCTGGAGGAGATGGTCGCGGCGGCCCAGGCGCGCGGCTACGAGTACCTGGCGATCACCGACCACTCGGCCTCGCACGGGTTCGGCAACCACGTCACGCCCGAGCAGCTCGAGGCGCGCATCGACGAGATCGCGGCGCTCAACGAGCGGCTCGACGGCTTCCGCGTGCTCGCGGGCACGGAGTCCAACATCCTCCCGGACGGCACGCTCGACTACCCGGACGAGCTGCTGGAGCGTCTGGATTGGGTGATCGGCTCCATCCACACCTCGTTCGGGATGGACGAGAGCGCGATGACCGAGCGCATGCTCACCGCGATCAATCATCCGTGGCTGGACGCGATCGGTCACCCGACCGGCCGCAAGATCGAGACCCGCCCGCCCTACTCGATCGACATGGCACGCGTGATCGAGGCGGCCGCCGCCAACGGGACCATGATCGAGATCAACTCCGCGCCGGACCGGCGCGACATGAACGACGTCTACGCGCGCGCCGCCGCGGCCGCAGGGGTGACGATCCTGATCGACTCCGACGCCCACGGCGCCGAGACGCTCGCGAACCTGCGCTACGGCGTCGCGACCGCCCGCCGCGCCTGGCTCACGGCCGCCCAGGTCGCGAACACGCGCCCGCTCGACGAGTTCCTTCAGCTGCGCAAGCGCGGCAGGAGCTCCTCCGCGACGACCTGATCGACCGCGGCGCGCGTGAAGGGTGCGACCGCCGCGCGGCCGCCCGGCCGCGGGTCGTCGAGCGCGGTGCGGATGTCGAGCCGGTCTCCGACGAGGCGCGGGTCGAGCGCGCGCGCGATCGGTAGCGCCGCGTACGGGCCGGGCGCCGTGTTGGTGACGAGCACGCAGCCGTCCGCGAGCGCCTCGAGCTGCGCGATCCCGTAGTCCTCGCGCCGCGGGGCGGTGACGAACACCCGCGCGCGCCGCAGCAGCGCCCGGTACTCGGTGCGCGGGATCATCCCGGTGAACCGCACCTGCTCGAGCGCCGTGGTGGGCCGCAGCCGCGCGACCCCCCTCTCGCGGAACCGGGCTTCGCCCGAGGAAGGGGGATGTTCCGCGAGGAGGGGGGTCGCGCGGCCGCGGCCAGAGACCTGCTCGGCGGCTCGCGCCAGCCACGCGCGGCCCCGCGCCTCGTCGAGCCCCGCCACCACGAGCTCCTCTCCGGGGCGCGCGTCGCGCGCCCACGCGGCCAGGACGCGGTCCAGGCCCTTCTTCTCCGGGTTCGCGCCGTAGGTGATCGCAGCGATGTCCTTGGTCTCCGGCGGACCGCTCGGCTCGACCGGCACGGGCACGATCACGGCGCCCGCGCGCGGGGTCGGCGCCTCGGCCAGGCCACCCTCGCTCCACGGGACGAGCAGCGGCGCCGCCTGGAAGCGCCGCGCCTCGACCGGACGCTGCCAGATCCCGTGGCGGCCCGGGCGGTTGCCGGCGGCAGGGGCGTCGAAGCGGATCGCGCCCGGCACGGGGCCGAGCAGAGCGGCGGTGCTGCTCGAGTACAGCACCGCGTGCGGGCGGTGCTCACGGATCGCGAGGACCGCGGCGCGGCGCGCGTTCAGCGCCCACGCGAGCTCGATGGCGGCGAACGTGCGCAGCTCGGGCGGGCGCGGGGTGGACGCGACCTCCACCCGCGCGCCGGCGCGGCGCAGGGAGGCGGCGAGCTCCGCGTCGGCCTCGCGCAGGCCCGCGGTGCCGCCCAGGGAGACGATCAGGACGTCGGCTCGGGCCATCAGCCTGGCATTCTGGCGGGCACATGAACGTGCTCGAAGGGACCTACTCCGTCTGCCGCCTCCCGCCGTCCGACCGCGTGCCGTCCTGGGCGCTCGAGCTGCACGAGGGCTTCATGTCCATCACGCGCACGCCGGACGAGCTGTCGATCGTGTGCGGGCAGGACGCCGTGCCGCCGGACGTGACGGTCGAGGACGGGTGGAAGGCGATGGTCGTGCCTGGCCCGATCCCGTTCTCCGAGACGGGCGTGCTGGCGCGGCTCGCGACGCCGCTGGCGGCCGCCGGCATCTCGATCTTCGCCATCTCGACCTACGACACGGACTACATCCTGGTCAAGGAGGGGGACCTCGAGCGGGCGCTGGAGACCCTGCGGTCCACGGGACGGCGGCTGATCGCGTCCGGTTCGCCGTACGAGCCGGTGATCGGCTTCTCGCGCGCCGTGCGCGAGGGCGACCGCGTGCTCGTCTCCGGCACCGGCCCGGTCATGCCCGACGGCGGCTGCCCCGAGAGCACCTACGAGCAGGCGCTGCGCGCGTGGGAGATCGTCGCGAAGGCGCTCAACGAGGCGGGCGCGACCGTGGACGACGTCGTGCGCACGCGCACCTACCTGACGCCCGATGCCGACCCTGACGGCGCCCAGAAGGCGCACGGCGAGGTCTTCGGTGAGGTGCGGCCGGCCTCGACGATGCTCGTGGTCCACTCGCTGCTCGATCCCCGCTGGACCGTCGAGGTGGAGGCGGAGGCTCAGACGCGCAGGTAGTCGCCGCTGAAGCCCGGGGTGCGGACGAGCCGGATGGCGCTCAGCGGCGACGTCTTGTCGACGTAGAAGCGAGCGCCGTCGCGCTCCTCGATCGCGGCCACCGCGGCCTCCTGCCGGCGCCACGCGAGCGCCCAGATGATCGCGAAGCCGGCCGCGATCCCGCCCACCTGGGGCAGGAACACGGACAGCGCGCCGGCCGCCAGGGTCGCCAGCAGCAGCGGCCACAAGCGGTTGAAGATCGTCCGCGCCGGATGCAGTTCTGGGAGCCCCTGCTGGTGGCGGGCGCCGGCGAGCAACCGCGCGATCTGCTCGGTGGTCTCCGGCTGCGAACCCATGACGGTGCCGATGAGCGTCGCCAGCACCCACCACACCGCGCACACGATCGCGGGCGTCTGGTCGAGCGAGTTGGAGATGCCGATGACGGTCAGCGCGGCGAGCAACGTCGCCGACGCGGCGCTCAGCAGGACGGTGGCTTTGAGGAAGTCGCCGAACCGCACTTACAGGAGCAGCGCCCTGAGCAGATCGCGGACGCCGTCCGTGCCTTCGACCAACGTGTCGGCCTCCTCCTCGAGCTGCGGCGGCGTCTCGTCCGAGCGCACGCCGACGCGCAACGCGTAGCCCAGCCGGTCGCGCTCCTGCAGCTCGGTCAGACCGCGGAAGGCGTCCAGGTCGGTGACGTCGTCGCCGACGTAGACCGCCGCGGCCAGGTCCGTGGAGCTGAGCAGGTTGACGATTCCGGCGCCCTTGTCGATCCGCACCGGCGGCCGGATCTCCAGCACCTTGCGGCCCCAATGGGTCACGAAGCCCGCCTCCTCGGCGCGCTCGGCGACCTCCTCGATCGCGAGCCGCGAGTCCTCCTCATCGGGCGTCCCGCGCCAGTGCAGCGCGGCGATCGCCTCCTTGTCCTCCAACCGCACCCGCAGCCGGCGCAGCTTCTCGCCGTAGGCGTCGTGCGCGAACGTCTGCACGCGGCGCGTCCACGCCTCCAGCTCGCGGTCCATCTCCGGCGCGATCGAGCCGGGCCGCAGCACCTCGGACCCGTGCGAGCCGAGGTAGGCGATCGAGCCGAGCGAGACGATCCGGCGCGCGTCCGACGCGCGGCGCCCGGACACGCAGGCCACGACGCCGTAGCGGCGCGCCACCTCGATCAGCGGCCGGCGCGTCGTCTCGGGCATGTGCGCGTCGTCGGGCTGCTCGACGATCGGCGCCAGCACGCCGTCGACGTCGAGGAGCACGGCCGAGCGCTCGGGCGCTTCGCGCAGGGGTCGCAGCTTCTCTTCCAGCGTGGCGGCGTCGGAGGGCACCCACCCAGTATGCGCTACGTCTTCGCGTCCAGCGTCGTCCGCAACGCGGCGACCAGCAGCTCGCTGTGGTCGCCGGCGCGCGCGACCCGCAGGACGCCGTGAATCACGTCCGCGAAGGTGCCACGGCCTGCGCGTCGTCGCGCGGTCTACCGTGCCGATGGCCAGAAGCCAGGACGCCTTCACCGAGACTGCGCGGCGAGCAGGTCGCGGATCTCCGTGAGCAGCCGGACGTCCTCGGCCGGTGCCGCGGGCTCCGCGGCTTCGTCGTCTTCCTTGCGCCTCTGCAGGAACAGGTTCATCGGCTTGACGATGAGGAAGAAGACGACGGCCGCCGTGATCAGGAACGTGAGCAGCGTGTTCAGGAACGCGCCGTACGTGAACTCGGAGCCGTTGATCGTGAACAGGAGTCCCGCGAAACGCTCCTTGCCGGCGATCGCGGCGACGAGCGGGGTGATGAAGCTCGAGACGAAGCCGTTCACGACCGCGGTGAAGGCCGTGCCGATCGCGACGGCCACGGCGAGGTCGACGACGTTGCCGCGCAGGATGAACTCGCGAAACTCTTTCAGCATCGGGGTAGTCTCCCGCGCGTGTCGGCGGTCCTGTGCTTCATCGAGATCCCCAAGGGCTCGCGCAACAAGTACGAGTACGACGCCGACCTCGGCGGCATCAAGCTGGACCGCTTCCTGTTCTCGAGCGTGACCTACCCGGCCGACTACGGCTTCTTCCCCGACACGGAGGGCGAGGACGGGGACGCGCTGGACGCAATCATGCTCGTCGACAAGCCGACGTTCCCGGGGTGTCGCGTCGACGTGCGGCCGATCGCCGTCCTGCGGCTCACCGCCGACGGCGGGCGCGACGACAAGGTCGTCTGCGTGCCGCACGAGGACCCCGCGTGGGCGGACTACGAGTCCCTCGACAGCATCCCGCGCCAGCTGCGCGGCGAGATCGAGCACTTCTTCTCGATCTACAAGGAGCCCGAGGGCCGCAGCGTCGAGCTGCACGGCTTCGAGGACCGCGACGTGGCGGAGCGGCTGATCGACGAGGCTCGCGAGCGCTGGGTCAGTAGCCGCGATCGCGCTCGATAGGCGCGAGCAGGTCCTCGCCCGCACCGAACCGGCGCACGTTCTCGGTGACCCGCTTGGCGAGGTCGCGCTCCATCGTCTCGGGCGGGTTTGCGACGTGCGGCGTGATCAGCGCCCGCGGCTCGCGCCACAGCGGGTGGTCGTCGGGCAGCGGCTCGGGGTCGGTGACGTCGAGCGCCGCGCCGCCGATGCGCTCCTCGCGCAGCGCGTCCACGAGCGCGTCTGGGTCGATCAGCGATCCGCGGGCGATGTTGACGATCCACGCGTGCGGCTTCATCTGCGCGAGCTCCTCGGCGCCCACCAGGTGGCGCGTGCCGTCGGTCGCGGGCGCGCCGATCACGAAGTGGTCGGCCTTGGCCCACACCTCGGGCAGGCGGTCGACGGACCACGTGTCCCCGCGGCCGGAGCGGGTCACGGCGATCACCTCGACGTCGTGCGGCTCGAGCATCTTGATCAGCTCGCGCCCGATCCCGCCCGCGCCGACGACCGCGACGGTCGTGCCCTCCAGCACGCGGTCACCGCCCGGCGACCAGGTCTGCGTACGCGCGTAGCCGACGATCCCGCGCACGCCCGCGAGCAGCAGCGCGAGCGCGTGCTCGGCGACCTGCGTCGCGTACGCGCCCGCCGCGCTCGTGAACTGGATGCGCGGCTGCGCCCGGACAGCATCCATCCACGACTCGACGCCCGCTGCCGGCAGCTGGACCCAGCGCACCCGCTCCGGGAACTCGGGGAAGTCGGGACCGCCGGCCCAGATCACGCCCTCGGCCTCCTCGAGGCCGACGACGCGCCCGCCACCGTCCTCGACGGCGCGAACGAGGTGGTCCTTCGGCTCGGGGCCGACGTGGATCGGGGGGGCGGGCATCTGGTGGGAACGGGTGCGGCTGGCTCGATTGCCGCGTACCCGGCTGGACGTGACGCTATCCGGCATGTCGTTGCTTGTCGCCCGTGGCGTGAAGAAGTCCTTCGGCGGCCGCAGCATCCTGCGCGGCGCCGACCTCGACGTCGAGCGCGGCTCGCGGATCGGCATCCTCGGGCCCAACGGCGGCGGCAAGTCGACGCTGCTGCGCATCCTCGCGGGGCTCGACGACGCCGACGCCGGGACCGTCACGCGCCGGCGCGGCCTCGTGCTCGCCCAGCTGCCGCAGATCGTCGACGGTGACGAGCGCACGCCGCTCGCCACCGTGCGCGCCGCGCGGCCGGAGCTGGCCGAGCTGGACCGCGAGCTGCGGGCGGCCGAGCGCAAGCTCTCCGACCCCCACCTTGCTTCCGACCTGGACGCCATGGCCCGCGCGCTGGCGCACCACGAGCGCGTCCTCGCGCGCTGGACGGACGCCGGCGGCGATCGCGCCGAGGGCGAGGCGCTCGGGCACCTGCGCGCGCTCGGGATCGACGGGCGGCTGCTCGAGATGCCCACGAGCGAGCTCTCCGGCGGCCAGCGCAAGCTCGTCGCGCTCGCCGCGTGCCTCGCGCGCCGGCCCGACGTCCTGCTGCTGGACGAGCCGGAGGCGCACCTGGACATGGCTCGCCGCGAGCGCTTCGGCGCGTTGCTGGACGACTTCGACGGCGCCGTCGTGATGATCTCCCACGACCGCCACCTGCTCGACGCCACCGTCGCCGAGATCGCCGAGCTCGACCACGGCACGATCCGCATCTGGCCCGGCAACTACTCCGCCTACGTGGTCGCGCGCGAGCTCGAGCTCGAACGTCAGCGGCAGGTGTACGTGACCCAGCAGAAGGAGATCGCCCGGCTCGAGGAGGCGGTGCGGCGCTTCCGGCACTGGGCTCACATCCGCGTCAACGAGCGGATGGCCAAGCAGGCGCGCGTCAAGCAGATGCAGATCGACCGCATGGAGAAGGTCGACCGGCCCGTCTTCGAGCGGCGCAAGATGGCGCTCGCGCTGCGGTCCGGCCAGCGCGGCGGCCAGCGCGTGCTGGCGCTGGAGGGCGTGGACGTCGGCTACGGCGACGACCCGGTGCTGCTGGACGTCGAGCTGGTCGTCATGCGCGGCGAGCGGGTCGGCGTCGTCGGGCCCAACGGCGGCGGCAAGACGACGCTGCTGCGCGTGCTCACGGAGGAGCTGGAGCCGTGGACCGGGACCCGCTGGGCCGGCGACGGCATCACGCTCGGGTACCTGTCGCAGGCTGCGGGCTCGCTGGCGGACGACGCCACGGTGCTCGACGCGCTGCGCGCCGGACGCTCGCTCGCCGAGGACGCGGCCGTGCGGCTGCTGATGGGCTTCCTGTTCGACTACGAGCAGACCCGCCGGCCGGTTGGCAGCCTGAGCGGCGGCGAGCGCACGCGGCTTGCTTTCCTGTGCCTGATGCAGGACGCGCCGAACTGCCTGGTGCTCGACGAGCCCACCAACCATCTCGACGTCGACTCCATCGAAGCGCTCGAAGGCGCGCTGGAGCGCTATGACGGCACGGTCATCGCAGTCTCCCACGACCGCTACTTCCTGGACCGGATCGCCGACCGGATCGTGCACGTCGCCGACGGCGAGGTGCGGGCCTACGAGGGCGGCTGGTCCGCCAACGCGGAGGTGGTGCAGCTGTGATCGCGCGCACGTGGCGCGGGGCCGTGAAGACCGCGGACGCGGAGGCCTACGCGGCCTACATCGACGAGACGGGCATGAAGGCCTACGCGGCGACGCCCGGCAACCAGGGCGCGTACATGCTCACGCGCGAGCTCGGTGAGCTGACGGAGTTCGTCACGCTCTCGTTCTGGGACTCGGTCGACTCGATCCGCGCGTTCGCGGGCGAGAACTACGAGACCGCGGTCTTCTACCCGCAGGACGATCGCTATCTCGTCGAGCGCGACGAGACCTGCACGCACCGCGAAGTGGCTAGCATGGCGCGCCGTGACTGACGCCACCAACGGCGCGGGGCGGCCGCTGGTCAGCGTCGTCGTCCCCGTCTACAACGAGGAGAAGACGGTCGCGCAGGTCGTCGACGAGCTGCTCGAGCTCAACCTGCGCCTGGAGATCCTGCTGGTCGACGACGGCTCCACGGACGGCTCGGCCGCCGAGCTCGCCCGCCTGGCGGCCACGCACTCGCAGGTGATCGTCTTCTCGCAGCCGCGCAACCTCGGCAAGGGCGCCGCGGTGCGTCGCGGCATCGACGAGTCCACCGGCGACATCCTGCTCATCCAGGACGCCGACCTCGAGTACTCCCCGTCGGACATCCCCGCGCTGATCGACCCGCTGCTGACCGGCAAGGCCGACGCCGTCTTCGGCACCCGCCTGCGCGGCGGCGCGCACCCGCAGCGCGCGCACCTGTTCTGGCACTACGCCGGCAACCGCTTCCTCACCCTGCTGTCGAACGTGCTCTACAACACGACGATCTCCGACATGGAGGTCGGCTACAAGGCCTTCCGCGGCGACCTCGTGCGCGGCCTGAAGCTGGTGTCCAACGACTTCCAGATCGAGCCGGAGCTGACCGCGAAGATCCTGCGCATCGGCCCGGAGCTGCGCCTCTACGAGGTGCCGATCTCCTACTACGGCCGCTCCTACGCCGAGGGCAAGAAGATCACGTGGAAGGACGGCTTCGGCGCCGTCGCCGCGCTGTTCCGCTTCCGCTTCACCAAGTGAGCCGGCTCAGCGGATGCGGATCGGGGTTCCGATCGGCATCCGCTTGACGAGGCGGACCAGGTCCGCGTTGCGCACGCGGATGCAGCCGTGCGACGGGCGGCCGGGGATCAACCCGGGCTCGTTCGTGCCGTGGATGCCGACGACGCCGCCGAACCACCAGTCGCGCATGCTCGAGTAGCCGCTGGTCCCGAACGCCCACGGTCCGTAGACGCCGCCGTTGCCGCGCAGGCGCTCACGCACCCAGAAGCGCCCGGCCGGCGTGGGTGTGGCCGGCGCGCCGACGCCGACCGGCGCGCGCCAGATCGCCCAGCCGTCCTGGTAGAGCGTCGCGCGGAGGGTCCGCCGGTTGACCACGAGCTGCGTCCGGACGACGTTGAGCCGCCCGAGCGCGCTCGCCGGCACCCACCCCGTCCGGCCATTCGGACGGCCGGGAAGGCGGATGCGCACCCACGGCCGCCCGTCCACGCGGCGGCTCTCGAGCGCGAGGTAGACCTCAGGGCTCTCGTGCTCGGTCCAGAAGCGCAGGTGGTCGACGGCCGCGGCGGAGGCGCGCGGCGCCGAGCGGACGGTCGCCCGCGCGGCGGGATGCGCCCAGCGGGTGACCGTCGTCTCGTTGGAGAGCCGCTCGTCGCCCAGCGGGCCGGCGGCGCCGGGTGCGCGGACCGCGGCCGTCGCCGTGGCGGGCGCGACGAGCGCGACGACCACGGCGACGAGGGCGGATGAGCGGCTCATCGTTCGGCTACCCCGCGAACCGCGGTCGCGCGGCGGTGCGGCTCTCGCTGCAGCGCAGGACCGTCGCCCGCAGCGTCTGGGCCCGCTTGCCGCTCGCGGCGACGTACTCGACGCGCGCCGCGATGCGCAGCGTGCCCGTGGCGTGCGCCCGCGGGTCGATGCGCACGGCGTACGTGCTGCGCGTGCCGTTGAGCCGCGCCACGCGGCGCCCGTTGACGGTGACCGTCACGCGGCGGATGCCCGTGCCACGCACCACCTGCTGGAACGACCGGGAGACGCAGCGGCTCGGGCTCGCCATGCGCGCACGGGCCACGACCTGCGTCGCCCCGAGGACGGCGCCCTGTGCCGGAGCGGCCGTTGCCGGCGCGGAGGTGGGCGCCGGGGCCGAGCCGGGCGTCGGCGTGGGGGCCGGCGTCGAGTCAGGCGTCGGGGACGGGGTCGGGTCCGGCGACGGGCTCGGGCTGGGCGAGGGCGACGGGCTCGGGCTGGGGCTCGGCGAGGGCGACGGGCTCGGGCTGGGCGACGGTGAAGGGCTCGGGCTGGGCGACGGCGACGGGCTGGGGCTCGGCGACGGCGAGGGGCTCGGCGTCGGGCTCGGGCTGGGCGTCGGGCTCGGGCTGGGCGTCGGGCTCGGCGTCGGCGTGGGCGTCGGGCACCAGTCCGGCGTCTTCGGCAGGTCGTAGCAGAACGTGATGTGGCTCAGCCCGTACGGCCGCCAGGTAGCCGGGTTCTTCGGCGCGCTCAGGCCGGTCCCGCGCGTCGTCTCGGACCCGGTGCGATAGATCCGCGCGCCCGGGCCGCCCTTGACGATCACCGCGTCGACGCCCTGGTTGGCGGACCAGTCGAAGCGCGTGTCGCTGACGGTGATCGAGCCGCTGAGCTTGCCGTCGTTGAACGCGGTCCGGCCCTGCACGACGGGCTCGATCTTGAGCTGGCGGAAGCTGGAGCCAAGGCTCGCGCACGACGGGTTGCCGGAGACGTCCGTGTAGCCGTAGGTCGCGAGGGCGGCGCCCGGAGCCAGCGCGCAAGCGCCGGCCGCGAGCACAACGGTGCTTGCAGCAAGTTTGATGGTCGGATAGACCGACATCTGTCCTCCTTGACAGATTCCGATGCAGTCTCCGAGCCGGTAGCTGAGCCGCCTTCACCTACAGAAGGCCTCTGGCTTTGCGAACCCGCCTCACGGCGGGGTTGCCTTGTTTCGTCTCGTGTGTCGCGGGCGACCCCTTGTCGACCGCGTCAACAGTCATGGTGCCACGGCAAACCGCGTTTGCGCGAAACTCGACAGACGTCCGACTAGGTCACGGCCGCGGCGCGCACCGGCTCGGGGCGTCCGTGCAGGTAGCCCTGGGAGTAGTCGATGCCGTGACGGCGCAGCGCGTCGAGCGTCTCGTCGTCCTCGACGAACTCGGCGATCGTCTTCATGCCCATCCCGCGGGCGATGTCGACCATCGACTTCACGACGAGCTGGTCGGTCGGGCTGTGCGCGAGGTTGCGGATGAAGTCGCCGTCGATTTTCAGGTAGTCGAGCGGCAGGTGCTTGAGGTAGTAGAAGCTGGAGAACCCGGCACCGAAGTCGTCGAGCGCGAAGCGGCAGCCCAGACGCGTCAGGCGCTCGGCGAAGGCGCGCGCCTGGTCCATGTTGGCGATGGCCGCGGTCTCGGTGATCTCGAACACCAGGCGGCCGGGGTCCACGCCCGTGGCGGCCAGCTCGCGCTCGATCAGCAGCGGCAGTTCGGGATCGCCGATGGACGCGCCCGAGAGGTTGACCTCGAGCCGGTGCTCGGCGTCGTGGTCGTCGACGAGCAGCCCGATCGCGTTGCGCACGACCCAGCGGTCGAGCTCCTGGATGAGGCCGAAGCGCTCCGCGGTCTCGATGAACGCGGCGGGTGGGATGACCCGGCCGTCCTCGCCGAGCATGCGCAGCAGCAGCTCGTGGTGGGTCGCGGTGCCCGTGGCGATCTCGATGATCGGCTGCCAGTACAGGACGAAGCGGTCCTCCGCCAGCGCACGGCGGATCTGGGCGGCCTGGGCCAGCCGCGTCTGCATGCCCGCGACGCGGTCGTCCGCGTCGTCGAAGATGTGGTGGCGGTTGCCTCCGGCCTCCTTGGCGACGTACATCGCCATGTCGGCCGCGGCCAGGAAGTCGTCGGCCGGCGTGGCGCCGTTGCCGAACAGCGCGACGCCGACGCTCGCGGTGATGGAGACGATGAGCCCGTCGACGGTCGCCGACTGCCCCGCGATCGCCTGCACGATGCGCGCGGCGGCGTCCTCGGCGGCGCCGCGGTCGGCGTCCCGCAGCAGCACGGCGAACTCGTCGCCGCCGAGCCGGGCGATCACGTCGCCGGCGCCGATGCAGGCCGCCAGCGCGCGGCCCATCGTGCGCACGACGTCGTCACCGGCGCTGTGGCCGTGGGTGTCGTTGACGTACTTGAAGCGGTCGAGGTCCAGCAGCAGGACCGCGCCGGGATGCCGGCGGCGCTCGGCGTGCGGGATGTGCTCGGCGAGCTCGCGCTCGAAGCGACGGCGGTTGAAGAGCCCGGTCAGGTGGTCGTGGTCGGCGAGGTGGCGCAACTGCGCCTCGAAGCGCGTGCGCTCGGTCACGTCGCGCAGGATGCTGGTGACGACGACCCCGTTGTCCCCGTTCCCGCGGCTGAGCGTGACGTCGATCGGGAACTCGCTGCCGTCCTTGCGCCGGCCCGTGAGCTCGACGCCGTACTCCTGCATCGTCTCCGTGCCGCTGCCGGCGGCGTGGAACAGGTCACGGGCGCGGTGCGCGGAGTGGCTGGCGAACAGCTCCTCGACGGTGCGGCCGACGAGCTCCGAGCGGCGGTAGCCGAACAGCTGCTCCGTGCGCGCGTTGGCCAGCACGATCCGCCGGGTGGCGTCGACCTTGACGATCGGGTCCGGCGCGTTCTCCAGCGCCCGCGCCTGGTCCTCGGCCTGCTTGCGGGCGGCGATGTCGCGGATGATGCCGCTGAAGAAGCGGTCGCCCTCGCTCGTCCAGGTCGCGAGTGAGAGCTCGATCGGGAACTCGCCGCCGTCCGCGCGCAGGCCGACGACCTCGACCGTCTTGCCGAGGATGCGCGAGTTCTCCGGGTTCTCGACCACACGGCGGATGCCGGCGTCGTGCATCGCGCGGAAGCGCTCGGGCATGATCAGCGACAGCGGCCGGCCGATGACCTCGCGGTCGCTGTAGCCGAACATGCGCTCGGCGGCGGGGTTCCAGGACAGGACCAGGCCGCGCTCGTCGGCGGCGATGATCGCGTCGTTGGCCGTCTCGGCGACCGACCGGAAGCGGCTCTCGGACTCGCGCAGCGCCTGCTCCATCCGCATGCCGGCGATCACCCGGCCCAGCTGGCGCCCGATGTGGGCGGCGACCTCGAGCAGGCGGTCGTCGGGCGTGACGGCCGACAGCGAGAAGCATTCGATCACGGCGAAGCACGCGTCACCGATCGGGACCGGGAACGCCAGGCCGCCACGCAGGCCGACCTCGGCCGCGACGGCGTGGCGGGGGAAGTTGGCGTCGCAGGTGACGTCGACGATCCACTCCGCGCGCCCGCTCTCGAGCACACGCCCGGGCAGGCCGACGCCGCGGGCGAGCGACGTGCGCTCCGTCAACTCGCGGAAGCGCCGGAAGCGCGCCGCGTCGCTGAGGTACCAGAGCTGGGTGGGGAGCACGCCGTCGGATTCGGCGAAGTACACGTGTCCGACCGGCCAGCCCGTCCAGCGGCAGATCTGCTCGACGCACGCCATCAGCGCCTCGTCGACCGACGCGGCGCGGCTCGTGGCGTCGGCGACGCGCTCGATCAAGCCGACCAGCGCGGCGTCCGCCGGCGGACGCCGCGTGGAGGAGCGGGCCACCGTCAGGGCCGCTGCACCGGCGCTGACGACGGCGGCAAGCCCGGCGAGCCGGGCTTCGGTGCGGGAGGAGGGAGCCACGCCCGGGTTCATCGGCACGCGCCCACCGGGGCTTGACCTACACGGGGGAGGTGCAGGTCGGCGTGCCGTTGTCCCTGACGTATCGGATCAGCGGCGGATGTCCTCGCACCCCCCGACGATGACGTCGTTCGGGTCGACCGCCACGACGTCCTGGCCGTCGCCGCAGTCGATGCGGTCGATCGCGCCGTCGACGGCGTCGATGCGGTCGTTGCCCGGGCCGCCCTGGACGATGTCGGGGTCCTGGGTGCCGGAGATCTGGTCGTCGCCGGGGCCGCCGTCGACGTAGTCGGAGCCGAAGCCGCCCTCGATCTGGTCGTTGCCGTCGTTGCCGTGGACCTGGTCGTTGCCGTAGCGGCCGTACACCTGGTCGTTGCCCGGGCCGCCGGCGACGATGTCGTCCTGGTGCTCGCCGTCGACGTAGTCGTCGCCGCCGAGGCCGTTCAGGGTGTCGTTGCCGATCGAGCCGAAGACGGAGTCCGGGCCTTCGGTGCCGATCAGGTTGTCGTCGCCGATGCCGCCGCGCACGACGGAGGGCGGCGGCTCGTCGGTGGACGGCTCGGGCTGGATCTGCACGACGGTCTCGCACGAGTCGAGCTGGTCGCGCGTGGGCGCGGTGTCCTCGACGTAGACGGTGTCGTCGCCGCGGCCGCAGAAGACGAAGTCGGCGCTGTCATCGGCCACGCGGATCGTGTCGTCGTCGTCGCCGCCGAAGACCTCGTCGGCGCCGTGGCCGCCGACCAGCGTGTCCTCGCCGTCGTAGCCGGAGATGCGGTCGTCGTCGCCGCCGCCGTCGAGCGTGTCGTCGCCGAGCTGGCCCGTGATGTTGTCGCGGCCGGCGTTGCCCTGGACGGTGTCGTTGCCCTCGCGGCCGTGCAACTGGTCGCCCGCGCGGCCGCCGACCAGGGTGTCGTCGCCCTCACCGCCGTCGAGCTTGTCGGCGCCGTTCTGGCCGTAGAGCTGGTCGTTGCCCGGCCCGCCGTCGAGCAGGTGGTCGTTGCCGCGGCCGCCGTCGAGCAGGTCGTTGCCCGGGCCGCCCTCGAGCAGCTTGTCGTTGCCGAGGCCCTTCTCGCCGATGATGTCGTCGCCCTCGCCGCCGCGCAGGGTGTCGTCGGCGTCGCCGCCGTCCATCTTGTCGTTGCCGGGGCCACCCTCGATCACGTCGTTGGAGAGCCCGCCCTGGGCGGTGTCGTCCCCGCCGCCGAGCGTGAGCTGGTCCTGGCCGGTGTCGCCGTAGGCGGTGTCGTTGCCCTCGCCGCCGTCGAGCGTGTCGTTGCCGGAAGAGCCGGAGAGCGTGTCGTTGCCGAGGTCGCCGAACAGCTGGTCGTCGCCGCGCTGGCCGCGCAGCAGGTCGTCGCCGCCGAGCCCGCGGAGCAGGTCGGCGCCGCGCGTGCCGTTGAGGACGTCGTTGGCCTCGGTGCCCGCCAGGGAGGCGAGACCGGGCTGGACGACGAGCGAGCCGGGGGCGCCGGCGAGGCGGACCGTCTTCAGGCGCACGCCGGAGAACGGCGACAGCACGACGACGGTCTTGGCGCGGCGGTCGGACACGTACACGCGGGCGCCGTCGTTGGCGTATGCGGCTCGGCCCGGACCGCCGCCCGTGGCGGGCCGCGCGAGCACGCGGCGCTTGGCCAGGTCGACGAGCGCGGCCTTGCGGTGCACGCCGCGCAGCTTCGCGCCCGGCGCCACGACCGCGCGCAGGCCGTCGGGAGATACGGCGACGCCGCCGCCACCGTCCGTGCGCAGCGCGACCGAGCCGGTCACGCCGCCCGTCAGCGGGTTCACGCGCACGAGGCGTGCCTGCGGCTTGCGCTTGCCCCGCTGGGGCTCGGTGGCCGAGACCCACGCCTGCCCCTGGGCGAGCGCGACGCCCGCCGCGCCGCGCAGCGTGAGGCGCCGGACGAGCCGGCCCGTGTCCAGATCGAGCACCGCGACCTTCCCGCCGCGCTGCACCACGACCGCGCGCGTGGACGTGACCACGAGGTCGATCGGCTCGCCCGCGAGCGCGCGCAGGCCGACGCGCTGCGCGGTCGCCAGGTCGATCACCTCGAGCCCGCCGCGCCGCGCCGCGAACGCCCGCGCGCCGTCGGGCGAGACCGCCAGCGCGGCCGGTGTGCCCTGCAACTGCGCGACGCCGTTCACGCCGCGTGTGTTCAGGTCCAGGATCGTGACGATCCGGCCCGTCGCAATCAGCGCGCGCGAGCCGTCCGGCGTGGCCGCCACCGCGGTGGCCCGGCCGGGGACGCGGTACGGCGCGGGCTGGGCCGTGCGCGTGTCGATCAATTGCACCTGATCGGTGCTGGTGGCGACGACAACGACGCGCCCGTGGGCCACGGGCGCAGCGATGAGGAGCAGCGACAGAGCGATGAGGGTCCGCACGAGGGACTGGAACACGCGGAGCCGTCGACGGTTGCGCGGTTTTTACAACCCCGCGCGCTCCAGCGCCGCCTCGTACTCGTCCATCAGCTCCTCCTCGTCGAGCCCTTCGGCCTCGCCGCGTTCCCAGATCGCGCTCAGCTCCTCGGCGTGCGGCTTGTAGCGTTCCAGCCATTCCTCGCTGCGCGGCATCCAGTAGCCCGTGAGCGAGTAGCGCGCCTTGTCGACGCCGCGTTCGTGGCGCAGGTACCGGCGGGCGTCGCGGACGATCTGCGTCTGGCCCGCCATCCAGATGTAGCCCGGCCCGTCCGGTTCGGGGAACGTGCGGACGATCTCGTTCAGGCAGCACGTCCCGTGCAGCCAGCGCACGTCGGCGTCGGTCTCCCAGTCCTGGCGATCGGCCGGGTCCTCGATCTCGAGCACGACGGTCGTCTGCACGCCCGGCCGCGCTTGCGCGAGCATCCGTCCGATCGCCGGCAGCGCCGTGAGGTCCCCGACGAGCAGCTGCCACTCGGCGTCCTCGGGGAGCACGTAGCCGCCCTCGGCGGCGCTCCACACGAGCTCGTCGCCCGGCTCGGCGGTGCGGGCCCAGGTCGCGGCGAGCCCGCCCTCGTGCAGCGCGAAGTCGATGTCGAGCTCCTCGACCTCCGGCCGCACGGCGCGCACCGTGTAGTTGCGGCGCAGCGAGTGGTCGCCCGGCTCGCCGAAGAACAGCATCAGCCAGTCGTCGGGGCGTTCGGTGGGCCGGCAGCCCGGAACGGCGAACGTGAGCCGCAGCATGTGCGGCGAGACCTCGGTCCTGCGCAGCAGCGTGCCAGTGGTGTACACGCCGAGTTAGGGTAACCTAACGGCAGTTCCTCAGCCGGTAGACGATCATCTCCGGCCCCGGGCGCTTGAACTCGGACTCGACGTAGTTGAACGACTTGTCGACCTGGTAGCGCGGCAGGTCGCCGTCGGTCGGGTCGGTGCGGAAGACGACGTCGGCCTGAGCGCGCAGCGCGGCGTAGTACTTGGCCGCCTGCGGCGCGCGCTGCGGCTCGGCCTGCGCGCGGCCGTACTGCGTCGAGCCGGTGACGACCCAGCACACGCCCTCGCGCCGGTAGATGTCGACCAGCTTGGGCGTGAGCGTGCGCTCGTAGTTCTGGAAGTTCGCCGTGCGCCGGGCGCCGCCGTGCTCGGCGGCGAGCTCCTCGATGATCGCGTCGTTGCGGTTGAAGCGCTGCCACTGCTGGGTGGGGTCCGCCTTCGCGCCGCCGCCCGGGGTGGAGCCGTACCACTCGGTCGGCGCGATCGGCTCGAAGCTCACCTTCGTGCCCTGCGGGACGTTGGCCACGAGCCAGTCGCGCGTCTCGGTGCGGGTGTCCTCACGGCCGAGCACGATCGCGTTGCGGACGGTGGTGTAGAGGCTGGGCGCGAGCGCGAGCGCGACGACCGCGCCGAAGACGACCTTCTGGCGGATCTGCGTGACGGCGTACGCGGCGAGGATCGCGAGCGCGGGGAACAGCGGCAGCATCCAGCGCGCGTAGAAGCGGCTCTGGCTGCCCATGTACAGCCAGTAGAGGACGATCAGCCCGCCCAGGACCGCCGCTTCCCTGTAGCGCTTGCGCACCAGCAGCACGACGCCGCCGGCCACCGCCAGCAGGCCGGGGATGAGGCCCAGCGACCAGGTGCTGGAGGTCAGGTAGTACCACCAGCCGTTGCGCTCGGGCTGGCCGAGCAGCGCCCCGCCGGCCGCGAACTTGCGCTGGCGGTCGAGGTCGGAGATGAACGTGTCCCAGTCCGCGAACAGGTACGGGTTGGTGACGATCACGGCCGCGATCGCGATCAGCCCGGCGAGCAGCAGGCCCTTGAACGCCTGCTTGAAGGAGAGCGGGGAGAGCAGCGCGGCGGCGACCAGCGCGACGACCACGGCGCCGTCGGAGTACTTGAAGGACGCGGCGAGCCCGACGCACGCGCCGCCCGCGAGCAGCGCCTTCGTCGACCCGGTGCGCAGCACCACCGCGCTCGCCCACATCGCCAGCGCGCACGGCAGCATCCCGGGCCCGTCGTTGAGCGCGAGCCGCGAGTAGAAGACGGGCAGGAACGCGACCGCGATGATCGCGGCCGCGACCAGTCCGGCCCGCCGGTCGAACCACGCCTTCGCCGCGAAGTACGTCGCCGCGACCGTCCCGACGCCGAAGAACACGCTGATCCAGCGGCCGGCCAGGAACACCGCGCCGGCGTCGTCGGCGAACCACTGCTCCACCCCGCCGAGGTGGATCACGCTGAACCACGCGGCGAGGATGTACGTAAGAAGCGGCGGATTGATGAAGTAGCCCGGGTTCAGGTCCCCGGTCGTCATCGACACCGCGTGCGGCACGAAATGCGCCCGCTCGTCCAGGTTGTACGCGTAGGGCAGGCCGTGCCCGAGACTCCACACGCGCAGCCCGAAGGCGACGAGCAGGATCAGCGCGAGGATCGCGGCGGGTGCGCGGTCGCGCGTGAACACGCGCGAGCAGTCTACGAGGGCGCTACGCGGTCAGCAGCGCGCAGTCCGCGCTCGCGCCGAGGCGCGTGAAGAAGCTCGAGCGGACCCAGTCGATGGCGACGGGCACCGCGGCGACCGCGCCGGCGAAGCGGGCGGCCGACGAGGCGTCGCCGAACAGGCCGCTGCGCCAGGCGCGCGCGGGCCGGACGGAGACGTCGACGGTCTCCTCGCCCGCGAAGGAGGCGTAGACCTGGCTCGGCTTCTCCTCGGCCACGAGCGGCCCGGACTCGCTGTTGAGCAGGTACGCGCCGGACTCGACGGCGATCCGGTACTCGACGGTGTCGCCGCGCACGAGCAGGCCGCCGACGGCGTGGCCGTTGACGATCCGCGGCCGGAACTGGGCAGGAAGGAGCGCCGCGGCGACCTTCGGGTCGACGCGGTAGTTGACGATGATCTGCATCAGGAGGGCTTGCTTTCCCGGGGAGAAGGGTTCAGGACGGTGCGCGCGCCGAGCACGGGGCCGATCACGGCGAGCACCCACAGCCAGGAGAGGCCCCACGGGTCCATCACGCTTTCACCGGCGCCGATCACGACGGCGAGCGAGAGCAGCGGATAGAGCAGCAGGACCAGCGACTTCTTGGCGATGCCCGCGCTGCGGGCGCCCATGACGACGCCGAGCCACGCGGCACCGGCGACGATCAGGCCGCCGTTGTCGTTGACGATCGCGCGTTCGGCGATGATCAGCGCCCAGGCGATGGCGAGCAGGCCCCAGACGCGCATGGGCGCCTTGGCGCCACGCCAGACGGTGAGGACGGCCGCGAGCACGGTCGCCACGACCAGCAGGAAGAACACGCTGCCGCTGAGGGCGACGGCCAGCAGCCACGCGATCCCGGCGACGGCCCCGGCGAGGACACCCCCGCGCAGGGCCGCGTTGACGGTCTGCGCCGCACGTTCCTTGCGGCTGGGCTTGGGCCCGATGTCAAGGTCGGCGAGGGCGGCGGAGCTCATGTCTCAAAGCTACCGCCCCCTTGCGCGATTGCCATTGGGGACAGCCCCAGACTTCAGGCAGGGACAGCCACCTTCTCGTCCTCGCGCACGAACCGGTTCTGCTCGGCGGTGACCTCGAGATCCATCGGGTCACTGAGATCCGGCTCGCGCGGCGGGAGCTTGAGCAGCGAGTACGCGAGGCACACCACACCCGCGAGCGCGTAGCCGAGCGCGAGCCGCGGGTTCGAGAACACGTCGACCTCCTCGGAGTGGATGAGCCCGATCAGCGTGAGGACCGCACCGACGCCGCACGCCGCCGCCGCGTGGATGAAGCGCCGGTCGATCACGAACACCGCGATCGTGCCGAGCACCATGCCGACCAGCACCGAGCCGGCGCCGATCGTCGCCAGCCCGCCATAGAGCACGCCGCCCGCGGCCAGCGCCTCGTCGCCCACCTCCTGCACGCTCGTGCCCGCGGCCAGCAGCGCGTCGTGGACCATCCCGGAGCCCCACTGCGCCAGCGACGGGATCGCGGCCAGCACGACCGCCGCGTAGTGCGCCTTGGGCACCGCGACGAACGCCTGCGAGCCGATGACGAGGCCGATGAAGAGCAGGATCGGCACGATCGCGGGGATCGGCAGCAGCGCGGCGAGCAGCGGGAACAGCCCGAACGCGCACAGCAGGAAGATCAGCACGCCACTCGCGAGCGAGTAGGAGATGCGCCCGCCGGCGGCCTTCCAGCCCGGGTGGCCGATGTAGACGGCGGGCGGGAACGGCGAGCCGAGCGCGGCGCCCACGACGGCGCCCGTGCCGTCGGCGAGCAGCACGTGGCGCAGGTTGTAGTTGTCGCCCGCGGCGGCGGCCGACTCCACGTTGCTCATCGCCTCGGTGAAGTTGTAGATGCCGAGCGGGATCGCGGTCGCGAGCAGCGGCGAGATGCCCTCGAGGCCGTCCAGCAGCAGGTCGACGTTCAGCGACGGGACGCCGAGCGCGATCGCCTTGACCGAGTCGGTGACCGCGGCGGGCTCCATGTACCCGCCGATCCAGCCGATCGCGGAGCCGACGAGCAGCGCCGCCAACCCGATCGGGAAGTTCTTCGGCAGCCGCACGCCCGCGATGAAGCCGGCGATGATGATCATGAACACGGGCAGCGCGATCCACAGCGCGCCCCACATCTGGGCGCCCGGCCGCATCGAGATGAACGCGAGCGAGATGCCCGCGAGCGTGCCGAGCATGGCGGCGCGCGGCGTCAGGTGCCGGATCGCGGGCCCGACGAACGCGCCGATGAGGATGATCACGCCGATGATGAAGGCCCACGCGAGGCCGGCGGTCCACGCCGCGATCGCGTTCTGGGTGGCCAGGTAGGTCGGCAGCATGATCACCAGCGTCACGATGAACATGTGCGGGACGCTCGGGCCGTAGGGCAGCGCCGTCACGTCCGTGCGCTGCTCCTTCATCGCCAGCCGGCGGGCGAGGTAGAAGTAGAAGAGGTTGCCCACCAGCAGCTCGATGCCGAGCGCGGGCAGCACGACGCGGTAGACGTCATCGGGCGCCATGTTGACCACGCCGATGCACAGGCCCGCCAGCACCAGCACGTTGACGAGCATGTTGATGCCGAGCCCGAAGAAGGCGTTGAGGTCGCCTCGGGTCCAGAACGGGAGGGTCATGCGCGAGCTCCGATCGGCAAGGCGGCAAGCAGGTCAGCGGACGAGCCCACCCAGCCGAAGATGCCGCCCTGGGCGGAGATCATCCGCAGCGCGACCTCGTGGAACTCGGGGAAGTAGGAGCCGCAGCAGTCCTCGAGCACGAGGCACTCGAAGCCGCGGTCGTTGGCCTCGCGCACGGTCGTGTGCACGCAGACCTCGGTGGTGACGCCGGTGACGATCAGCGACGTGATGCCGCGGTTGCGCAGCATCAGCTCGAGGTCGGTGGCGTAGAACGACCCCTTCCCCGGCTTGTCGAGCACGATCTCCCCGGGCGCGGGGGCGAGCTCGTCGACGAAGTCGTGCCCGTACTCGCCGCGGATCAGGATCCGCCCCTTGGGCGAATCCGTGCCGATGAACTCGCCGCGCGCGAACTTCGCCGGCGGGCAGTCGGCCATGTCCGGCCGGTGCCCCTCGCGCGTGTGGATGACCGTCATCCCGAGGTCGCGGGCGGCGGCCAGCACGCGTTGCAGCGGCTCGACCGCGGCCTGAAGCAGCGACACGTCGTTGCCGAGCATCGACCCGAAGCCGCCGGGCTCCAGGAAGTCCCGTTGCATGTCGATCACGACGAGCGCCGTGGTCCCGGGAGCGAACTCGAATGGTCCTGGCAGTGCCTGCGCCGCAACCGTCATGCGCCTTCCCCTTCTTTCGTGAGGGCGGTCGCGAGCGCGATCAGCAGCGCCTCCCCACCGGGACCGGCCACCAGCTGCAGGCCGACGGGCAACCCGTCGGTGCGGCACGGCACGGAGATCGCCGGGAACCCGACGAAGCTCCACAGGATCGCGTTGCGCGACAGGATCGTGAGGTACTCGTCGGCCTGCTCGACCGGCGGCGCCAGGACGGGCGACGTCGGCGTGGCGAGTACGTGGTGCTCACGGAACACCGCGAGCATCTCCTCCCTCAGCGCGGCGCGGTAACGCTGCGCGTCGATGTAGTCCGTGGCGGGCACGCCGTCCGCGGCGTCCAGCTGGTCACGGACCTCCGCCCAGTACAGCGAGCGGTCCAGCCCGGCGGCGCGGTGGAACGTCGCGGCCTCGCAGCGCGAGACGAGCAACCCCATCGCGTTGGCGCCGCCGAAGTCGGCGGCGGTGGGACGATCGGTCTCGCGGACGGACGCCACGAGGCCTTGAAGCTTCTCGATCTGGCGGGCGATCGCCGCGTCCACGGCGGTCTCGGCCCCTTCCCAGGCGGCGGTCGCCAGCCCGACGCGCAGGTGCTCGGTCCGCGAGCCCGCGGCCGGGGCGATCGCGGGCGCCTCGGGCCGCAGCGCGTCGAGCGCGAGCGCGGCGTCCTCGGCCGCGGGAGCCATCACCGCGACGTGGTCCATCGTCCAGCTCAGCGGCACGACGCCCCGCGTGGATACGGTGCCGTACGTCGGCTTCAGGCCGACCACGCCGCACAGCGCGGCGGGCACGCGGATCGACGCGCGCGTGTCGGTGCCGAGCGAGACGAGCCCCATCCCGGTCGCGACCGCGATCGCGCTGCCGCCGCTGGACCCGCCCGGGATGCGCGTGGGGTCGTGCGGGTTGCGCGCCTGTGGGCTCGTGACGCCGAGCGCGAACTCGTGCGTGCTCGTCTTGCCCAGGACCACCGCGCCCGCCGCGCGCCACAGGTCCACCGCGGCGGCATCGACCTCCGGCATCTGATGAAAGGCGTCGGAGCCGCAGCGCGTCGGCATCCCGGCGACGTGGATGACGTCCTTGACGGAGACCGGGATGCCGTGGAGCGGCCCGCGGGGCGGCTCGGCGTCGCGCGCTCGTGCCTCCGCGAGCGCCCGCTCGGCGTCCACGTGGACGAACGCCGTCCACTCGTCCTGCGCGATCCGTTCGAGCGCCGCTTCGACCCGCTCCACGCTGGAGCGGCCGGTCCCGATCCTCGGCGTCCCGCCCAGCCCGGGCAGCGGCGCGGTGGGCGGGCCGAAGACGTCGTAGGCCGGCCGCTTCTCGGGCGGGTCGGTCATCTGCGCGGCCAGCCGCTCCCGGGCGGCGGCGAAGGCGTTGGTCGCGACACTGCTCACGGGCGGTCCTCCTCGAACATGCGCGCGAGGAGCTCGCCCACCCGGCGCTCGACGACTTCGGCACTGCGTTCGATGTGCACGCGCATCAGCGCCGCGGCGGCGTCCGTCCGGCCCGCCCGCAGCGCGTCCAGGATTTCCAGGTGCTCCCCGACGGTCGTCACGATCCGGTCCACGGTCGTGAAGTCGTGGATGCGGATCACGCGGATGCGCTCGTTGATGTCGCGCAGGTAGCGCTCCGTCGCGCTGTTGCCCGACGCGTGGGCAAGGCCCTCGTGGAACGCCTCGTCGGCGTACACGAAGTCCGGCGACTCGTCGCGCTCGGCGCGCAGTTCCAGCCACTCCTCGTAGAGCGCGTCCACCTTGTCGCGCTCCGCCGTGCGCACCGCGAGGTCCTCGAGCACGGTCCGCACGGCGTACAGCTCGCGCATCGCGCTCACCCGCGGCGCGTTCGGCCGCACGCCGCCGGTGCGGTCGCGTACGACGTGGCCGTCGCCCTCGAGCCGGCGCAGCGCCTCCCGCACGGGCGTGCGGCTCGTCTCGTAGCGCTCGGCGAGCTGCTCCTCGACGAGCCGCTGCCCGTACGGGAACTCGCCCGCGAGCAGCGCGGCCCGCAGCGCGCGGTGCACGGACTCAGCGCGCGTCAAGCGCGGCCACCGCGAGGTCGAAGGCCTGCAGCGGCGGGTGCGTGATGCCGCCGCCGATCTGCCCGATGCCGGGCCGCTTGTGGGCAATCCCGGTGTGCACGGGCGGTGAGATGCGGGTCGCGGCGACCTTGCGCGCGTCGACGCCGAGGATCGCCGCGCGGCCGTCGGGGAAGCGGATCTCGGGGGACTCGCCGGCCGCGATCGCCCGCAGTCCGGTGTCGATCTCGTCGATCACCTTCGGGTCCAGACCGACCGAAGGGGCCGAGAGCGGCGAAGCGGCGACGGCCAGCGCACCCAACCCGTACGTCTCGACGATCGCCGAGTCGCCGAGGTCCGGGTTCATGTCGGCGGGTGAATACCCGTCGAAGAGCTTCGCCGGGGCGGGCAGCGCGGCGGGGCCGACGAACCAGCGGTCGCCGAGGCCCGAGACGCGGATGCCGACCTCGACGCCGTTGCGGGCGATCGCGGTGAGGACCGGCGAGCCCGACACGTCCGCGGCGCAGTCGAGCGCGAGCTTGGCGAAGACCATCGCCAGGTTCAGGAAGAACTGGCCGTTGCCGGCGATGAACGCCCGCACCTCGGGGTGCTCGATGCCGAGCGCCTCGAGCGTCAGCGCGGTGCCGGCCTCCGTGCGGTGGTGGGCCTCGTCCCCGAGCGCAAGCGAGCGCACATGAAGGTCGAAGAGGTCGAGCGGCGCGCGGTCGAGCGCCGTTCGCAGCTCCGGCGCGAGCACGTCCCTCATCCAGACGAGGCGCTCCAGCACCTCGGGGCCGTCCGCGCCGTAGCGCAGCACCGCGCCCGAGCCCTCGTTGAGCGGGCACCACGCGACCTTGCCCGTGGCGTCGTCGCGCGCCACCCACACCGGCATGCTCGGGTTCACGACGCCGGCCATCGGCCCCACGCCGCCCGCGTCGTGGTTCGTGCTGAGCGGGACCTGGCCGTCCTCCACGAGCTTGATCGCGGCCGCCGGCGTCTCCGCGACGCCTTCCAGCCACAGCGCGCTGCCCAGCGCGGCGCGCATCGGCGCGCACATGCGCTCGGGCTCGATCGGCGGTCCGGCGTGCGTCACACCGCCCGCGGCGTGGTGGGCGGAGACCTCAGAGGCCGGCACGACGTCGACCACCAGCGGCCGCGCCGCGGCCAGCCGAGCCACCGCATCCGACTCTGTATGCAGCGCTGCGTTCATGGGCCGCGAAGCTACGGGCGCCGCGCGGCCGTGGACACGGACCGCCGGTCACAAGCGCTCGGGCGAGCGCTGGACCGGCGGTCCGGGAGCGCTAGGACTTGAGGAAGTCGAGCAGCGCGGTGTTCACGTCATCCGCATGCGTCCACAGCAGGCCGTGCGGGGCGCCTTCGAGCTCGACGTACTTCGCGTCCGGCACGAGCTTGGCGAACCGGCGCCCGGTGGCGTCGATCGGCAGGATGCGGTCGCCGCTGCCGTGCAGGATCAGCGTCGGCTTGCCCGCCTCGCGGACGGCCTCCACGTCGCCGCGGAAGTCCTCCAGCCAGGCCGGGACGACGGCGTAGGCCGCCACCGGCGCGCTGCGCGTGGCGGTGTTCCAGTTCGCGCGCACGACTTCCTCGGAGATGCGGCTGCCGAGCGTCTCGTCGAGGTTGTAGAAGTCGTTGTAGAACTGTGTGAACCACGCGTAGCGGTCGTTCTTCGCGGCCGCCGCAATCCCGTCGAAGACGTCCTGCGGCACGCCCTCGGCGTTGTCGTCGGTCTGCAGCAAGAACGGCTCCAGCGAAGCCAGGAACGCGAGCTTCGCGACGCGCTCGCCGCCGTAGTTGGCGACGTAGCGCGCCAGCTCCCCGGTACCCATCGAGAAGCCGACGAGGATCACGTCGCGCAGGTCGAGCTGCGTGAGCAGCGCGTCCAGGTCCGCGGCGAACGTGTCGTACTCGTAGCCGCCCGCCACCTTCGACGAGCCGCCGAACCCGCGCCGGTCGTAGGTGATCACGCGGTAGCCGGCGTCCAGCAGCACCACGCGCTGCTTCTCCCAGCTGTCCCCGTCGAGCGGGTAGCCGTGGATCAGGACGACGGGCTGGCCTTCGCCCTGATCCTCGTAGTTGAGGACGACGTCAGTGGAGTTCTGCGTGCCGACGGTGATGCTGGCCATGATCGTGCGCTCCGTTCACAAGTCGTTGCTTAGGCAACTAGTGTGACAGGTCTGGTCCGGGGGCGTCGGCTCAATACACCTTGTCCACCGCGTAGACCGCCTGGTCGTACGTGAAGCCGGACCCGTACTCGGAAGTGAGCTGCTCGATCAGTGCCTGCCGGGACATCGGCATCGTCTCGAGATAGCTCTCCGCGGCCTCGACGGCTTCCCGCTTCCAGTCCGCTTTCACGTGATCGACCGCATATTGCGCTTCGGCCGCCGTGAAGCCGGCGCCGTACTCGGACGTCAACTGCTCGTACAGGCCCTGCTTGGAGAACGGCATCGTCTCCAGGTAGCTCTCCGCCGACTCCAGCGCTCTCCGCATCGCGCGGCGCCGTGCCTTCTCCCGGCGGGCTGCCGCCTTCTCGGCGGTCGAGAGCTTGCGGGTGATGACGGCCGTCTCCGTGGCCTTCACGAATCCCTTGCGAGTCGCGACGACGCGGAACGAGTTCTCGCCGCGCTTGGACAGGGTGATCGGCGCCGTCCACTTGCCGCGGCGGACCTTGACCGACTTCCCCTTGATGCGCACGCGGGCGTTGGCCGGATCGACCGTGCCCCTGAGCGTCACGTTGTCACGGCGAGCGCTGGAGGGACCCGTCACCGAGATGCTGACCTGCGGCTTGGGCGTCGGTGTCGGTTCGGCACTTGCGACGGATTCGGGCTCCGGGGTGGCCGTGGCGGCCGACACGGCGGCAGCGCCCTGCGGCTCGCCGGTCTGCTCGTCCTCTCCGAAGACGGCTCCGAGGATCCCCAGACAGACCAGGCCGGCGAGCCCCCACTTCAGCAACGCCTTCATCGCTCGCCGTCCTTGACGGCGGACAGCAGGATCTCGGTGTCCTCGGGCACGCACTTGCCGGCCTTCGGGCGCTGCTTGACCGTGGTCCAGTTACGGTCGAGCATCAGCATCCGGCCCTGCCCGGTCGCGTCGCGTTCGTCGAGGTAGTAGAGGCCGGCCGCCTGCATCGTGTCCTGAGCGAGCTGGTGGTCCTTGCCCACGACGTTCGGGACCCGGATGCAGTCGCCGTCGCCCGAGGCCTGCGCTTCGGCCGGTTCCTCCTCGATCACCTCGTCCGTGACCTCCTCCGCAGCGGCGTCGGTCTCGGTGTCCACGGAGGTGCCGGCCTCCGCCGAGGAAGTAGCGGCCTGGCTCTCGGCCGCGTCGACGCGTGCCTCAAGCTCCGCGATCCTCTCACGGTCTGCGGACGACTCGCCGCAGCCCGCGAGCCCACCGATGGCCAGCGCGACAGCGCAGGCCCTGAAACGAATTCCCATCCCTGGTCTCCTCACCGGGTGTTGCCAATCCGGAGGAGCCTAGTTCAACGAACAGGGATTACATATCGCTCAGGTGATCGAACATATGTCGACTATCCCAGCTGCAGCAGGCGTCGGTTCTCCGGCGTGTCGGGCAGCGTCTTGAACTCGAGGATCTCCTCGCGGTAGGTGTGGTCGAACGGCTCGCCCTTGACGTCCTTGCCCCACGAGTGGTCGGTGAAGCGCAGGGGCGCGTACGTGTCCTTGTCGACCCACAGCGTCATCTCGATCCTCGGCCAGTGCGGCGGACCCGACTTCTCGTTCCAGCGCAGCACGTACGCGTCGTCGGTCTCCTCCAGGCCCACGTTGCGCGCGCGGTCGAGCAGTCCCTGCACGCGGAAGATCTCCGTCGGCACCATCTGCATCTCCGGGTGCTCGGTGACCTTGCCGGCGGGGTCGCGGCGCGTCGTGCCCTCGCCCTGGCGGTAGACCTCCTCGTTGCCGCCGTCCTCGAGCCAGCGCATGGCGGTTCCGCCCTGCACCCACACCTGCCGTGACTGCGTCCCGGTCGGCGGGGCGTCCGTCGGCCCCCACTGCGCCTTCGAGCGGGCGTAGAGGATGCCGCCGCCGTCGACCTCGACCGCGTTCACGGCGTGCTCGAGGACCTCGGTGGCCTGCGGGGCGGAGGTGGGGAGGACGACCAGCGCGGCGACCACCGCGCCGACGGCGGGCAGCGTGAGCCAGCGCTTGCGGCGCCGGCGCGGCGGAAGCGACAGCGCGTCGAAGTTCGCGCGGCC
This sequence comes from Solirubrobacter deserti, assembly GCF_027587175.1. Lineage (GTDB taxonomy): Bacteria > Actinomycetota > Thermoleophilia > Solirubrobacterales > Solirubrobacteraceae > Solirubrobacter > Solirubrobacter deserti. The sequence continues at coordinate 78,858 of NZ_JAPCID010000001.1, read as the reverse complement.
GGCGAACTCGTCCTCGGAGGCGGGGTTCGCGGCGCGAACGCGGTCAAGCACGGGGTCCATGGTCAGATCGCCTCCGGGACGAGGTCGGGTTCGAGTTGGTCGGCGAGCTTCTTGCGCGCCCGGGAGAGGCGGACGGCGAAGGTGGCGGTGCTGCAGCCGGCGGCGCGGGCGGCGTCGGCGCTCGACAGCCCTTCCCAGGCGACGAGCCGGATCGCTTCACGCTCGCGTTCGCTCAGCCGCGCGAAGGCGTCGGCCAGGCCGCGGTCGGAGCCGAAACGCTCCGCGGGATCGCCCGTCGCGGGGTCGGGCGCGAACGCGCCGCGGCGTGCCGCCTTCCGGCGATGGTTGGCGAGCACCTTGCCCGCCACGGCGTACAGCCACGGCAGCGGGTGCTCGAGCCGCCGCGGCAGCTTGCGCCACGCGACGACGAAGGTCTCGGCCGCGAGATCCTCGACCTCGTCCCGCGGCGCCCGGCGCGCGAAGTACGCGCAGACGGCGGCGTGGTGGGTCTCGTAGATCACGCGGAACGCGTGCGGATCGTTCACACCCCCTGTCTGTCGCGAGCGCGCCACGCCTTACATGATCGAGAGCTTCCCCTGCTTGTGGTCGCCGAACGCAGCCAGCGCGTCGGGGACCTCGCCGAAGTTGAACGCCTCGCAGATCGGGACGCGGATCGAGTGCGCGTCGATCACCTCCGCCAGCCGGGCCATCGACCCGGACGCGGCGCGGATGCCGGGCGCAGGCGTGACGAAGTCGATCACGTGGTCGGTCTCCGGGCGCTCGCCGCGCGGCACGACCGCGGACGCGCCCAGGCCCTTGAGGAACGCCTCGTCGATCGCCAGCCCCGGAGCGATCACCGTCGCGCCCGCCGCCGCGCACAGCTGGACGGCGAACGAGCCGGCGCCGCCGTTGGCGCCCAGGATCAGCACGCTCTCGCCCGCGCGCAGCCCGAGTGACTCGACGTAGACGAGCGCGAACAGCCCCGCGACCGGCGCGGCCCCGGCCTCGGCCATGCTGAGCGACTTCGGCTTGGGCGCGACGAAGTCGCCCGCGGAGATCCGCTCGGCCCACGCGCCGCCCCACACGAAGCCGAACACCTCGGCGCCGTCCTCGGTCACGCCCGCGAAGTCGTGCCCCAGGACCCCGTCGGTGAAGCGGTCGACGTTGTTGACCGACGTCGCCCGCACGGCGACCACGTTCCCGGTCGGCTCGGCGAGGTCATCGCGCAGCTGGGGCCCCGCGACCCAGCCTTTCATGCGTGCTGCGGGTCGCGCCCGCGCTCGCGCACCCACAGCCCGATGCGCCCGCGGAACAGGTCGAGGAACTGCTCCTGCTCGTGCGCGGGATAGGTCTCGCGCACGAGCCGCACGAGCAGCGCGTCGAAGTCGCTCGAGGCCACCCAGTCCAGCATCAGCTCGTCCACGTGCTTGAGCGCCGTCCCGCAGAACTCGGCGTACTCCTCGACCTGGAAGTACTCGTCGGCGAGCTTGCGGTACGCGGCGAGCTTCTCGCGATAGGAGAGGTCCTCGCGGTCGCCGATCTCGAAGTAGCGGCGCGTGTCCATGTCCACTACGCGCGACTCGCGCCCGGTCACCGTGCAGAAGATCGTCCACTTCAGCAGCGCGGAGATCGCCCACGGGAAGTAGTAGTGCAGCGAGGTGAGCGCGACGTCCGGGGAGGCGTTGGCGTAGTCGATCGGGTGCGCCTCGGTCCCGCGCACGAGCGTCTCGCACGAGTTGAACTCCCAGCGGAAGAACGCGTTGATCAGCCGCGAGATCGTGATGATCTCCTCGCCCGTCTCCGGCGCGAGGAAGTCGTGCGAGATCGCGTAGCGGTTGTGCATCGGCTGGTCGGGCTGGAAGTCCATGACCATCGTCTCGGCGCCGATGCTCAACGATCGCGCGAACTTGTCGAACCCCTCGATCGACTCCTGCAGGTGCATCAGCCGCTCGCCGGACTCGTCGTAGGCCTCCATCAGCTGCTCGTGCGACTTGATCCGCGTGACGCCGACCCACTGGCCACCGTCGTAGGGCTTCATGAACAGCGGATAGCCGATGTTCTGCGCGATCGCGCCGAGGTCGAACGGCCGGTTGTACTTGGCCGCCGTGTACTCGAAGCGCGTGTTCTCGGGTGGGTTCTTGTGCGGCACCAGCACCGTCTGCGGCACCTTGAGCCCGAGCCGGATCATCGCGCAGTAGGCCGCGTGCTTCTCCATCGCCTGGAACGTGAACGGCGAGTTGAGCAGGTACACGTCGTCCATCAGCGCGACCTTCTTCAGCCACTCGCGCGGGACGAAGTACCACCACGCGAGCCGGTCGACGACGAGGTCGTAGCGGGGCTTGTCGCGCAGGTCGAAAGGCTCGATCGTGATCCGCTCGGAGCGCAGGTGGTGCGTCGAGTCCCCGTGCTTGACCGGGCCGACGCGCTCGAGCAGCGTCTCGAAGGCGCGCGGCCAGTCCTCCTCGGTGCCGAGCAGCAGGCCGATCAGATGCGAAGACATCAGCAGAACCTCGGGAGGTGGTGGGCCAGTTGCGCGCGCCAGGAGTGCCAGTCGTGGGGCACGTCATGCCCCCACAGGTCGAGCTCGTGGCGGATTCCCTTCTCGGCGAGCAGGCCGGCCAGCCGCCGCGTGGAGTCCAGCGATCCGGTCGTGTCCTCCCACTGGCCTTGGCCGCAGATCAGCAGCAGGCTCAAGCGGGACCGCAGCCACTCGAGGTGGTCGCCGCCGAGGTGCCCGACGTAGTCGATCGGGTTGTTGAAGTACGTCTGCTCCCCGCGCTCGCCCCACGCGCTCCAGCTCGACGGGTCGTAGTTGCCGCTCATCGCGATCGCGAGCGGGAACAGGTCGGCGCGCTTGAAGGCGAAGTTGACCGCGTGGAAGGCGCCGAGGCTGGCCCCCGTGGTGACGATGTCCCCGCCCGTGTCGTGCTGGATGAACGGCACGACCTGCTCGAGGATCCAGGACTCGTAGCGGCCGTGCTCGCGCGCGCGCTCCTCCAAGGAGAGATTGCGGTTCGACCATGACCCGGAGTCGAAGGAGTCGACGCAGTAGAGCTTCACGCGCCCCCCGTCGATCAGCTCGCCGACCGCGCCGAGCATCCCGTTGTCGCGCCAGTCGTAGGCCTTGCCGCCCTCGGACGGGAACACCAGCACCGCCCGCCCGTAGTGCCCGAACACCGCGACCGTGCCGGCCGTGCCGATCGCGGGCGAGTACAGCTCGTGGTGGGCGTGGTTCATCGCGGGGTCCAGGCGCGCTTGAGCAGTTCGGTCAGGTGCGGGTCGAAGGCGTCACGCCAGCCGACGTAGTTGTGCATATCCGGGACCTCGACGAGAGACACCTCGTATCCCTGCTCCTCGAGCGCGCGGGCCATCGCGCGGTTGTTGTCCGCGTTCTCCTCGGCCGCGCCGACCGTGAGCGTCACGGGCACGGGGAACGCGTACTCGCCGCCGCGGCCCGTGTCGCGGACGAAGCGGGTGATGCGCGTATAGCGGGAGAAGCCGCTCTCATGGCGGTCATAGCGCGGCATGAAGTAGGAGCCGGACTGCAGGAACAGGCCGGCGAACGCGCGTGGGAAGCGGCGCTGGGCGGCCAGCATCGCGAGCGCGCCGAGGCTCGCGCCCATGCCCACCGGCGCGCCGATCAGGCCGAAGGCGCCGCGCAGCTGGGGCAGGATGTCGCCGTCGAGCACGCGGCTGTAAACCGCGCTCGCCGAGTACCAGTTGTCGCGGTCACCCGGCTGCAGCAGCGCGACCCGGAACGGCGGGAGCGTCCCTTTGGCCTGCATCACGCCCGCGTAGTGGGTGAGGCGGGAGAGCTGGTCGTACTCCGGGCCGTCGTTGGCCAGCAGCAGCCGCGCGGGCGTGCCCGGCGGGTACTCCTCGGGCGACCACACGCGCACCGCGACGTTCGAGCCCAGCCCGCGCCCACGGACCTCCGCGTCGTCGTAGCGCCCGGGGGCCGGCTCGGCCTCCAGCCACGCGGGCGCCTCGTAGCCGGCCCGCTCGAGCACGGACTTGTCGCCGAACGCGCCCGGTGCGCGCTTCTCGGTCCCCGGGTCGAGGATGTGCTCGGTCCCGCCGCCGGCGTGGTCGACCTCGAGCTTGTACTCGAGCCGCTGCACGTCCGCCAGCTCGACGTCGAGCACCCAGGCCTCGCCGTCGCGCGTGAACGTCCGCTGCTCGTCCGTCAGGTGCAGGTCGCTGGAGAGCCGCACCGCGGAGTACGCGCCGTCCGGATCCTCGAGTCGCAGCACCTCCCCCATGGCGCGGAAACCCTACCCCCCGCCAGGGGGTGGCACCCGTCACCCTCCGGCGGCGGGCGACCGAAACCCTGGGTGAGCACCTCCTCCCGTCTCCCGCCGCGCGGCGCGCACGTGTTCTGTGTGCGCGCCGCGCGGTCGGGTACTACACCGGCGTGAGCGACTCGACCATCTCGATCGTCGACGCCGACCCCGACCTCGCCGAGCAGCTCGACGACGCCGGGCTCGAACGCGCGCGCCACCAGGCACTCACCCGCGTGCAGCGCCTCTCGCCCGGCGAGTGGAACGTCGCGGACGCGCTCGAGCCGGACGTTCACCACCGCGGGTTCTTGATCGTGGAAGGCCTGCTGTCGCGCGAGGTTGACGTGCTCGGGCGCCACTGCATCGAGCTGATCGGGCCGTGCGACGTGATGCGGCCGTGGAGCTGGGACGACGCCGGCTCACACGTGCACGCCGAGGTCGGTTGGGAGGTGCTCGAGCCGACCAAGCTCGCCGTGCTCGACCACGCCCTCGTCACCCGCATCAACCCGTGGCCGCAGCTCGGCGTCGAGCTCTTCAACCGCGGCACGCGGCGCGCGCACCACCTGGCGGTCGCGCTCGCGATCGCGCACCACAACCGGGTCGAGGACCGGCTGCTGCTCACGCTCTGGCACCTCGCGGAGCGTTGGGGGAAGGTCACACCCGACGGGATCCTCGTGCCGCTGCCGCTCTCCCACGAGCGACTGGCGAGCATCGTCGGCGCCCACCGACCGTCGGTGACGACGGCGATGGGCGCGCTGAGCAAGGCGGGCAAGGTCAGCCGCCGCGAGGACGGCAACTGGCTGCTGCACGGCGAGCCGCCCGAGAAGCTGCGCCACCACAAGCTGGCGGCGGCGCTCTCCTAGAGCGTGAGCGCCTTGACGAGCGTCTCGTTGACCGTGTAGTACAGGCGCTCGCCGAACCAGTGGGAGTTGCGGGAGATGGCCAGGTTCGTCACCTGCGTGCCGTCCGGCTCGAGCGCGCGGTCGCCCTTGCCGTCGACGATCCGCGACCGCTGCCAGCACGTGTACGCGATCCCGCCATTGCGGAAGAACACGGCGTCGATGACACCGCCGAAGTCGCCGGCCGACACGCCGTCGCACGGCTTGGTGTTGAACACGGCCTTGGCCTTCTGGGCGTCCCAGGTGCCGGCGATGCGCGACTCGCTCGCGCCGCCCTCGAAGTGGCGGATCGCGCCGATATAGCGGCCGTCGACGATCTCGAAGCGGTCGCGTTCGATCGAGTCCAGGCCGGCGTCGCGCGCCTGGAAGAGCGTGAAGCGGCGCCCGGTGGACGTCCAGCAGCCGTAGATGCGCTCGCGGCGCGTGTCGGAGCGCTGCCGCTTCTCCTTGACGGCGACCACGCGCACGGAGCCGGACGCGGCGAGCAGCCTGCCGCCTTCGCGGGTGCAGCTCTTGGGCGCCGCCTGGGCGGCCGGGGCGAGCAGGGCGAACAGGGCGAGGGTCAAAACGGCGGGGCGGATCATGGATTGATCCTGGCCGCCGCCGGACGGCGTTCCCCTCACCCTGAGGTGGTGTCGGCCTCCACCTTGGCGATCAGCGCCTGCAGGCCGAGCTCGAAGCCGAGGTCGTCGATGTCGCCGCCCTCCGTCGCGTGCAGCGCGGCCGCGAGGTGCGGGAAGTCGTCCTCGTAGTCGGCGGCCGGGCGGTCGAAGCCGCCCTTGAAGGTCTCGATCGCCGAGCCCAGCACGAGGTAGTCGATCGCGGCCATCACCGTCGCGGCGTAGCGCGGCTCCCAGCCGAAGCGCGCGAAGCGGGCGAACATGTCGTCGTAGGCGCGCAGGGCGACGGTGTGGCGGACGGGCCGGCTGGCGATGATCGCGACCAGCTCGGGCCGCACGCTGAACGCGCGCCGGTAGGAGCGGGCGAACTCGACCAGCCCGACGCGCCAATCCTCGTGGTCGAGCGCCGACGGATCGACGGTCTCGTCGACGATCCCGTGCATCTCGTCGAGGAGGTCGTCGCGATTGGCGATGTGGTTGTAGAGCGAGGGTCCTTCGACGCCCAGCCGCTTGGCGAGCTTGCGCGTCGTCAGGTGCTCGATGCCCTCCTCCTCCACGAGGCGCAGCGCCTCCTCCGCGATGCCGCGGCGGCTGAGGATCGGCTTCGGGGGGCGAGCCACCTTGACAAAACTAGCAGCGTTAGTTCAGACTAGCGCCGCTAGTTTTCCCAAAGGAGCGACGATGGCAGCGATGACGACCGTGACTGAGCCGTTCGATGTGCCCAAGGAAGGGGATGCGCAACGCTTGAACGAGCTCGGCTACGAGCAGGAGCTCAAGCGTGGGATGGGCATCTTCGACTCCGTCGCGATGGGCTTCGCGACGATCTCGCCGGTCGTCGGGCTGTACGCCGTGGCGCTCATCGGCATGGTCGTGGCCGGCGCAGCGTGGGTGTGGGTGTTGCCCGTGGCGCTGGCTGGGCAGTGTCTGCTGATGAGCGTCTACGCCGAGCTGGCCGGCAAGTTCCCGCTCGCCAACGGCGCGTACCAGTGGAGCCGCCGGCTCGTCGGCCCGCGCTACGGCTGGTTCAACGGCTGGGTGGCGCTGTGCGCCTACGCGGTCGCGAACACGACGATCGCCTATCTGGGCGCGCCGTGGGCGTTGACGCTGCTCGGCATCACCGCGACGCCCGCCGCGATCGTGATCACCGGCGCGGTGCTCGTGCTCGTGTGCTCGGTGATCAACGCGTTCGGCGTGGACGCGCTCAAGGGCGCGCTGCGGCTGGGCGTCGGCGCGGAGGCGATCGCGTCGATCGGCGTCGGGCTCGCGCTGCTGCTGGTGTTCCGCGAGCAGGACTTCGCCGTCCTGTTCGACTCCTTCGGGACGGAGGCGCTGAGCGGCGGCTCGACGTTCGCCGCGCTGCTGGCCGCGCTGGCCGTCGGCGGCTGGGCGTTCATCGGCTTCGACGCGACGGTCGCGGCGGCGGAGGAGACCAAGGGCGCGGCCAAGCACGTCCCGCGTGCGGTCTGGATCGCGCTGCTGAGCGTCGGCGCGCTCGTGATCCTCAACGCGTTTGCGACCACGCTGGCGCACCCGAACCCGGCGGATGTGGCGGCGGGCAAGGACCTCGATCCGGTCTCCACGGCGGTCGTCGCCTCGTTCGGCGGCTGGGCGAGCAAGCCGTTCGCGGCCGTGGTGCTGCTGGCGTTCATCGCGTGCGGGATGGCGGCGCAGGGCGGCACAGCGCGCGGCATCTACTCGATGGCCCGCGACGGCGTGCTCCCCGGCTCGAAGCTCCTGCGCACGGTCGACCGCCGCCAGGCGCCGATCGGCGGCATCGTCGCGACCACGATCGTCGCGTGGGCGGGCCTGCTGCTCGGCCTGGAGGCGACCGCGATCGGCTCACTGATCACGTTCGGCACGGCCGCGATCTTCGTCGCCTTCCTGCTGATCGCGGTCGCGGCGCTGTACGCGCGCACGCAGGGCGTCTTGTCGCGACGCGGCATGCTGTTGAACGTGCTCGCCGTCGTCTGGCTCGCGTTCGAGACGATCAACATCGCCTGGCCGCGCGCTTCGCTGGCGCCGCTGGACGCGCCGTGGTACCAGGTGTGGGCGGCCCCGATGGTGGTCGCGGCGATCACGCTGGTCGGGCTGGTCTATCTCGTTGTGGCGCGGCCGGATGCCCGCTGATCTGGCGATCATCGAGGCCTGGGTCCGGACGCTGGATCCGGAGCGGCCGTTCACGCACGCGGTCGCGATGAAGGACGGCCTGATCGTCGCGCTCGGTGACGATGTGCGCGCGGCGTGCGACGCCAAGACCCACGTGATCGACGCGCGCGGCGCGGCGCTCGTCCCCGGGCTGGTGGACTCGCACCTGCACCCGTTCTGGGGCGCGGAGCTCGCGCGCGGCGTGGACCTGAGCGCGTGCAGGACGCCCGCGGACACGCTGACCGCGCTGCGGGCGGGCAAGCCGCAGCGCGGGTGGCTGTTCGGCTGGGGGCTCGACTACGACGCTGCGCCGACCCCGGCGCAGCTGGAGGACGCGCTCCCCGGGGTGGCGGTGTTCGTGCGCATGATGGACATGCACACCGCGCTGGCCACGCCGACCGCGCTGCGGTACGCGCAGGTCACCGGCACCGAGACGTTCTCCGACAACTCCGCGGTGGTCGTGGACGAGGACGGCGTGCCCACGGGCGAGCTGCGCGAGGGCGCCGCGCACGACTTGGTGCTGCGCGCGGCGCCGCGCCTGCGCTGGCCCGATCTGCGCGCGCGGCACGTCGAGAACCTGCGCCGGTTGAACGCGCTCGGGCTCACGGGCGCGCACGTGATGGACGGCGACCTCGCCACGCACGAGCTGCTGCGCGACCTCGAGGGGACGGGCGAGCTGTCCCTGCGGCTGCGCGTCCCGCACTGGATCCAGCCCGACATGTCCGACCGCCACATCGAGCTCCTGCTCGGCACGCGTGACGCGCGCGGCGAGCTGTGGACGGGAGGGGTGGCCAAGTTCTTCGCCGACGGCGTGATCGACGCCGGCACCGCGTGGCTGGAGGCGCCCGACACGCACGGCGAGGGCATCACGCCGTTCTGGCCCGACCCCGAGCGGATGGCGGACGTGATGAAGCGGTTTGCCGACGCCGGATTCCAGCTCGCCACGCACACGATCGGCGACGCCGCCGCGCGCTTCACGCTCGGCGCCTACCTCCGCGCGGGCGCAGCGCCCGGCGTCCGGCACCGGCTCGAGCACCTGGAAGCGATCCCGGACGACCTCGTGCAGTCGATCCCACGCGCGGGCGTGGTGGCGTCGATGCAGCCCGTGCACCTGGCCGCGCTGCGCGGCGACGGGTCCGGCAACTGGAACGAGCGGCTGGGGCCCGAGCGGGCCGCGCGCGCGTTCCGGATGCGCGACCTGCTCGACGCGGGCGCCGTGCTCACGCTCGGCTCGGACTGGCCCGTGGCCGACGCCGACCCGCGGCTCGGGCTGGCGGCCGCCCAGCTGCGGCGCGTGCCCTCCACCCCGGAGGCGCTGGCCGTGCGGCCGGACCAGGCGCTGACGGCGGAGGAGGCGCTGGCGGGCTACACGACCGTGCCGGCGCTCGTCGCGGGCGAGTCACTCGTGGCCGGGCGCATCCGCGAGGGGATGCGCGCCGACCTGACGGGGTTGGCGGTGGACCCCGTGGAGCTGCCGGCGGCCCAGCTCCCGGACAACCCGGTGTGGTTGACGGTGGTCGGTGGGCGCGTCGTGCATCAGACCGACGACAACCAGGCGTCGACCTCGTCCGGGGTGCGCAGCCGCACGACGTTGAGTCCCGCGTAGCGTCGCGGCCACTCGCGGCGGCGTGCGAAGTGGCTGCGGAGCGCGTACGGGACCAGCGCGTCGCGGCCGGCGAGCGCGGTGCGCCAGGACTCGCGGTTGTCGTTGAAGATCGGCTCTTCGTGGGCGATCCGACGGTAGGTGCGCCGGAGCAGGCGCGGCAGCCACACGCGCAGCGGCAGGTCCAGCCACACGATCGTGTCGGCGGCGCTGACCACCAGGTCACCGATCTTGTGCTCGTAGGCGCCGTCGATCACCCAGCCGGGCCGCGGGAGGATCGGCTCCAGCGCGGCGCGCAGGCCGTCGTCGGAGATCTCGGTCCAGTTCGGGCCGTGCACGATCGCGTCGAGCTCGACGAACGGCACGTCGAGGCGCGCCGCCAGCGCGCGCCCGAGCGTCGTCTTGCCGTTGCCGGACGCCGACGCGATGAGCGCGACGCGGCGCACTAGCGCAGCTTCACCGCCGTGCACCCGCGGTGGGGCGCCAGGCGCTCGGCCGGCTCACGCACGTCGGGCGCGTCGCCTTCGACCGTGAGCTCGAGCGTCTTGCCCTTCTTGCGCGCCCGCCAGAGCCCGACGACCGCACCGTCCTGCGTGATCACGCCCGCTCCGCCGATCGCCTTCCAGACCTGCTTGCGCCAGGCCGGATCGGGCACGAACGCCTCGCGGTCGCGGCGCTGCAGCTGCGGGTCGCCGGGGCCGAGCAGGCGGACCCCGTCGAGGCGCTCGCCGCCGCCCTTCGCGTCCGTCGACTCCCACAGGCGCTTGGCGTGCGGGCGGGCGAGCCCGGACCACTCCGCGAAGTCAGCGGCGCTGGAGTCGCCGTAGAGGTTGCGGTAGCGCTCGACGAGCTCAGCGCCCGCGTCCGCGGGCGCGTTCCACCTGATCAGCTGGTCCGTGCGGGCGAACTCCGGTTGGCGCCCGACTCGGCCAGAGATGCACAGCTTCCCGCGCAACCCGGCCATGATCAGCAGCCCGCGCCGCGCGTGGTGGCTCTGGCAGCCCTCGCACCACGGCAGCAGCGCCCCGGGCAGCCGCTGCCGCAGCTGCTCGTGCAGGTCGTCTCGGCTCAGCGCGCGCCCGTCGAGGGCGTCGCTGATCGCCTCCGTCGCGAGCTCGACGCCGCCTTGCTGCTCGCCGACCGCGTTCCTGACGAGCTGGCTGTACTCGGATTCGTCGGCGGGCAGCTGCGCGGTCGCGTACGCGGCCACCTCGTCCGCGGGCACGACCGCCGTCGCCGACCGCGCGTTGTAGAGCGCGACCACCGTCCGCTCCTCGTAGATCGCCCGGTCGAGCGCGCCGACCTCCACGTCCCCACGGGCCACGAGCGCCGTGATCGCCGCCCCGGGCGGCGAGTCCTGCACCGCCCACGTCCTCAACGTCTCCAGCACCCGCCCAACATAAAGGGGTCAGACCCCTTTAGGTGGAAACGCCTGCAAAACCGCCTATCCACTGCGACGTCGAAGCTAAAGGGGTCAGACCCGTTAATGTTGGTTTAGGTTCGGTCGAGGGCCCAGCGGAGCGACCAGCCGGCGATCAGGTCGGCGGGGAGGACGAAGCCGCCGTCCGGCGGGTCCCACTCGGCGACGAGGGCGTCGATGAGGTCGGGGCGGACGAGGTGGCCCGGGAAGGCGTCGCGGAGCATCGCCTCGGCCAGTTCACGTTCGGTGGCGGCGGTGAGCAGGATCTCGCTGCCGGCGTCGCTGAGGACGTGCAGCGTCCAGGCGCCCCCCGGGGAGGCGTTCGCGGCGTACAGACGGCCGGCGAGCTGGGTGGGCGGGCGAAGGGCGATGGTCGACATGCACCCAGCCTCCTCACCGACCGTCAGGTTTGTGTATGAGAAGCCTCAGCGTTGTCTGAGAGTGGCAACGCGCCAACTCGCTACAGCTCCGCTGCGGTCGTGCCGACACCGAGGAGTGACGAGCCGCCCACGAGGCGGCTCAACTCGTTGATGACCTCGTCCTCGAACTCGCGGTCCCGCGCGCGTCCGGACAAGCGCGCCGGGCGCCCGCGATGGTCGAGCACCGTGCCCGACGGCGCCTCGGCCTCGAGTAGGAGCCGCGCGAGCACCGAGCCTGAGCGTTCCGGCGTGGAGGCGAACGGCAGTCGCGTGATCAGCGGCGTCAGCAGGCCCGAGATCCGCCGAGCGGCGGCGGGGTACTCGCGTGCGAGGCCGCTCGCCGGCATCAGCCCCGGGTCGATCGCGCAGACGTTCGAGTCCGGCCGCGTTCGCGCCAACGCGAGCGTCAGCGCGGTCACGAGCAGCTTGGAGCCCGCGTACCGGGTGCGACCCGCGCCGGAGCCGGTGACGTGACTCTCCCCGCGCGCCATCGCGGCCACGCTGCCCTCCGGCGGCGCGGGGAGCCCGGTGCGCTGGGCCGCTTGGGCATCGCGTGCTACGCCGAAGCGGTCGACCGCTGGCTGAGCGACCCGGCCGTCCCGCTCCCGGAGCACATGCGCGCGTGCTTCTCCGAGTTGCGCGCCGAGCTCAGCTGATGTGCAGGGCCACGCGGTCCTTGCGGCCGCCGCCCGTGAGGCGCTCGACGCCCATGATCACGCGGTACTCGGCGCCGTAGGCGTCCTTGAAGGCCTGTTCGAGCCGCTGGTCGTAGACGCCGACGCGGGCCGTCCCCTCGACCACCGGCGCGTCGTCGTCGACGCCGCCGAAGCGGCCGCACGGACGCAGCGTGACCCGCGGGTCGCGCCGCACACGCTTGACCTTGCCGCTGTCGTGGGGGGTCATGACGACCACGCCGTCGCCGTCCGGGTCGGCGATCACCCAGACGGGCGTGGAGACGCCCTCTCCGGAGCGGCGGAAGGTCGTCAGGGAGACGAAGGGCTCGTCGGCGAGCTGGCGCGGTGAGGACTGGATCGTCACATCGGTCCCTACGGCCGGCGCGCGAAACTCGATGACATGACTTCCACTGAGACACGGGTCGGCGTCGGCGTCGTCGTCCGCCGCCCGGACGGCCACGTCCTCGTCGGGCGCCGGCTCGCAGAGCAGGGGCGCCCCCTCGCGATCCCGGGTGGCAAGCTCGATCCGGGCGAGACGGTCGAGGCGTGCGCGCGGCGCGAGCTCGCCGAGGAGACGGGGATCATCGCCGGGGCCGCGCGCACCTACGCCGCCGTGCTCGACCACGGCTGGCTGGTCGCCGGCGTGCTGGTGGACGTCACCGACCCCGAGCCACGCGTGCTCGAGCCGGACAAGTTCGGCGAATTTCGGTGGATCGACCCGCTGAGCCCGCCCGAGCCGCTGTTCCCGCTCACGGCCGGACTTCTGTCCGCGCTCACATAACGTTCACAAACTCGCCGGCGCCGCCCCCATAGGGTCGCCGGTGTGCTCAACCGTCTCGGTCTTCTCGCCGCGACCGCCGTTGCCCTGGGTGCCGGTCTCGTCGCCTCGGCGTCCGCCCAACACCCGACCAGCGCGCGCTTCGTCATCACGGACACGCGCGCGACCGCCGTCGGAACCGACAGCAACGACGTCACGATCGCGCTCGGCGGGACCGTGCGCTTCGAGTACCCCCAGGGGGCGGCGAAGCACAACGTAAACCTCGAGCGGGTCGGGCCGGAGTGTGCGCAGGTCGCCGGCGCCGGCACCGGCACCCGCGGCCGGATCGTGCCGCCGGACCCCGAGGGTCCCGGCTGGGTCGTCCAGTGCCACTTCCCGGCGCCCGGCGTCTACCACTTCGGCAGCGACGAGAACGGCACCATCCACGGCGTCGTGCGGGTCGCCGACGCGAACGGCTACGTCCCGCCCGACAACACGCCGACGCCGACGCCGACGCCGACCGCCACCTACGTGCCCGGCCTCCCCGGCGGACCCGGCACCGACACCACCAACGGCGGTGGCGGGTCCGACTCCACGATGATCGTGGCCGGCAAGTCGGGCCTGCGGTGGAGCGCGACCAAGAGCCAGCGCAAGTCGTTGCGGATCGTCCTCACGGGCGGCTCCGAACGCACCACCGTCACGGTCGAGGCGCAGGCCAGGCGCACCGACCTGCGCGCCAAGGGCAAGGCCAAGCGCCTGCGCGTCGGCCGCGTCACCCGCACCGTGAACGCGGGCGCGCGCGTGACCGTGTCGATCCCGCTCAACGCCCAGGCGAAGTCCGCTCTGCGCCGGCTGAAGAAGCTGTCGCTCACCCTGCACGTCACCGTGGCCGGCAGCAAGGCCACCGCGCAGACGGTCACGCTCCGCCGCTAGGCGCGCCCCGACGCGTCAGCGCTTGCGGCGCCACTCGCCCGTCGGGTGCAGGTGCACGTTGGACTTCACGCCGTCGACCATCGCGATCAGGTTCCGGGTGCGCTCGTCGTGCGTGCCCCGCTGCTTGAACTCGATCGTGTCGTGCTGATAGCCGGGTGAGTGCAGGTTGCTCATGATCTTGAGCTGGTTGTCGACGGTGTCGCCGCGCACGCGGCGGCGACCGATCAGCCCCCACTGACGGCAGGCCTGGACGATCGTCGGGACGGAGAAGCCCTTGTCGATCATCTGTCCGTAGGAGTCGTCGCTCTTGCGGTGCAGATCGATGGCCTTGTTGAAGATCTCCTGGATCTCGGCGCTGAGGCCCATTCCGGCCACGGCTTCCTTGAGCAGGGTCTTGTCGTCCCGGAGCAGCATCTCCTGCTCCTGTCTGACGACCGCCCGGATCAGCGGCGTCGCCCGGTTCTTGGCCTCGACGTAGGCCATCGACGGCTGCCGGTGGTTGAGGACGAACTGGACGAGGTCCTCCTGCTGGACCGGCGTCAGCTTGGCCCACTGATCGACGAGCGCGCCCTTGACGAGCTCCTGCAGTTGCGCGCGGAGCTTGTCGCGGATCGCCGTCTTCTTCGCCTCCAGCTCCGCGACGGCCTTCGCCTCGGCCTCCGACTTGGCCTTCGCCTGCGCTTCCGCCTTGGCCTTCGCCGCCGCTTCGGCCTTCGCCTTGGCCTCGGCTTGCGCCTTGGCCCTGGCCTCGGCCTCCAGCTTGGCCTTCGCCTCGGCGTCCGCGGTCTCCTTGGCCTTGCGCTCGGCTTCCTCCTTGTCCTTGCGCTCCGCCTCCTCACGGGCCTTGGCCTCCGCGGCCGCCTTGGCCAGCGCCTCGGCCTCCAGCTTGGCCTGCAGGGCCGCTTGCTCCCTGGCCTTGCGGTCGGCCTCCTCCTTGGCCTTGAGCTCCTGCGCCGCCTTCGCCTCCTCCTCGAGCTTGGCCTTGCGCTCCTCGGCGTCCTTGGCCTTGGTCTCCGCCTCCGCGCGGGCCTTGGCCTCGGCTTCGTGCTTGGCCGTGCTCTCGGGCCCCTGGATCCGCTGCGGCAGGTACTGCCCGAGCGTGTGCGGGTTGCGCGTGGGGTCGTAGAGGTACTCGGCGGCCTCCTCGTCGATCTCCTCCTCGACGTCTTCCTCGAGCTCCTCGACCGTGCCGCCCTTCGGCATCCGCGCCAGCGTTCCGTGTCCGGCTGCGGACACGTCGCGCTCACCGAGCATGCGCTGAACCGCGCGATTGCCCGCCGACCGCTGCAGCGCCAGCACCGTCGCGGCGTGCGAGCGCGGCCCCGGCTCCTCCGGTGACTCGTCCGGTTCCCGTCGCCGGTCCCGCGTCCGCCTCATGCCATCGCGTCCCATTACCGCCTCGGTCGTCCTGTGCCCCGCACAGAGTTGCTCCGGCGAATCTATTCCGGCGAACCGGCGCCGCGCAACCGCGGCGGCAGCGCCGGCCCGAGCAGGTCGGGCCGGCGCTCGTCCGCGTCAGGGCGTCGTGGCCGACAGCGTGAACACCAGCGTCTTGCTGTAGGCGCCGGCCAGCACGGAGTCGGTCTCGGCGATCGACTGCCGCAGGTCGACGCTGATCGGCCGCGAGCCGACAGCGGTCGTGAACCGCACCAGCGACAGCGGCTGACCCGTGAGCGGGGCGAAGGCACCGTCCGCGCCGCGCAGCTGCAGCGGCTGCGGGAGCGCGTAGGAGCCGTTGACCAGCTTGCCGGTGGCGTTCGGGCTCGGGTCGTGGACCGTGAGCGCGGACGCCGCCTCCGAGGAGGTCACCTTGCCGGTCAGGGTCGCCGAGTACGTGGCGGTGGTGCCCGGCAGGAACGAGCCGAGATCGGCCGTCGCGTCCAGATCCAGCGCGAGCATCTTCGGCACCTGCGCCCGGACGGTGACCGGCTTCTCGACGGGCTCGCCGCTCGGGGTGTCGGTGACGGTGACCGTCTGGGTCTTGACCGCCTCGCGGTTGCCTTCACGGTCGGTCGCGCGGTAGCGGACCGTGTACGTGCCGGGCGTGGTGAGTCGGAACTCGCCCACGAACGGGTTGGTCGTCCCGGCGTTGGTGAGCCGGGTCACGCCCGGCCCCGCGCTGCCGTCCTCCGGCAGCTCGCCGTTGACGGCGTAGTCGATGTGCGCGACGCCGCTCGCCGCATCGTCCGCCGACAGCCGCACCGTCGCCGCCGGCGTCCCGTCACCGGTCACGGTGGCGGTGGTCGTCGGCGCCGTCTCGTCGCCCTGCCCGGCCGAGACCTCGACCGTGCCGACCATGCCCGTCCAGCCGCCGGAGCCGTTCGGGTAGGAGTGGAAGCTGCAGTAGAACGTCCACGTGCCCCGCTGGTTGAACGCGTAGCTCGCCGGCGGACCGCCTGCCGGGACTACGAGGTCGCTGACCAGGAAGCCCTTGGTGAGCGGGTCGTCACCGGGCCGCACGACGTAGACGTTGTGCGGCGTGCTGGCCTGGCCGCCCTGGGCGACGCTGTCGAAGTGCCACGTGACCGTCTCGCCCTGGGTCACGCGGATCGCGTCCGGCACCCACGTCGTCTTGTTTCCGGCGTCGGAGGCGTAGACGTCGTTGACGTCCTGGTCCTCGATCGTGAACGCGAGCTCCTTGATCGCGCCCACGTTGCCCGCCTTGTCGGTGGCGCGGTACTGGATCCGGTGCGCGCCCGCGTCGGCCACGTCCAGCTCGACGACGAACGGCGAGGCGCTGCCCGTGTTGTCCTTCTTGGTCCACGCTCCGGTCGCACCCATCCGGTACTCGATCGAGGCGACGCCGCCGCCGCTGCCGTCGGTCGCCGACAGCGCGACGTCCACCGGGCCCGTGTAGGTCTCCACCGGCGCCGCGCCGTTGACGGTCGCCGACGTGGTCGGGGCGTCCAGGTCACCGACGCACTCGGCGGTGTCCGGCGTGTAGTGGACGTGGTCGAACGCGGCCGTCAGGTTCCACGGCGCGTTCTGCTGGCCGCCCGCGTAGGGGCCGCCCAGCACGCCGGCGCCCTCACGCGGCGGCGTGGTGTTGACGGGCCGCGAGCCCGAGTGGTTGACCCACTCGCCCGGACGGCCGTTGACGTCCTTGGCGTACTGGCCGCGGATGGTGTTGCCCTGGCGGTACAGGCGCAGCCACACCGTCGTGCCGTAGCCGGCGGCGCTCTCGTTCGCGCTGAACTCGCGCGTGCCGTTGGGCGGGTTGTCGGACGTCATCTCGAAGGTGCGCCCGGTGGCCTGGAAGGTGATCCCGAACTTGATGAAGTTGTTGTCGCTCTGCCACAGGTACAGGCCGGCGCTCTGCCACTGCATCGTGTTGTCGATCGTCACCCGCGTGGTCATCGACCAGTCGCCGGACGGCAGCGGCTGGCCGGCGAAGGACAGCGGCCCGGTCGCGGTGCCGTCGAGCTCCCACACCACGGGCAGCACCAGGCTGCCGCCGCTCTGCGTGATCGGGTTGTTGGGCCCGCTGCGCAGCGTCCAGCGCGGCGCGATCGTCGACCCGGTGAACTCGTCGGACTTGCTGAACGTGCAGGAGGCGGCCGGGATGACGACGACGTCGACGCGCCCGGTGTCGGAGGCGTTGCCCTCCCGGTCGGCGGCGCGGTACTCGATGCCGTAGGTCCCTGCGCCGTCCAGCGGGATCGACACGCTGTACGGGTCTCCGCCGGTGGTGTTGCGGCTGGTCTGCCACTCGCCGCCGTCCACGCGGTACTCGATCTGCGCCGTGCCGGAGACGCCCGCGTCCTGCGAGTTGAGCCGCACCGTGGCGTTGCCGACGTAGCGGTTGCCCGGCGCGGTCCGCCCTTCGACCGTGGCGGTCACGACGGGGCCCTCGGTGTCCTCGAGGTCGCCGACATAGTCGACGCGCATCAGCTGGCCGCTCCCGGCCTGGTCGCCGCGGCCGCCGCCCGGCCAGGAGGCCAGGTACAGCGCGCCGTCAGGGCCGAAGCGCGTGCCGAGCGCGTACGACGCCGGGCCGGAGCCGAGCGAGCTCGGCGCGATGAACGGGTTGGCGCCCAGCAGCGTGTCGTCGGACTTGAGCTTCGCCTCCGTCCACCAGTTCATCGAGCGGTTGTAGACGATCCAGCTGCCGTCGAAGTACTGCGGCCACTTAGTCTCGGACGGGTTGTCCGGGTCGTAGCGGTAGATCGGGCCGGAGTTGGGCTCCTGCGAGCCGGTCGCGGTCGGGATGCCGAAGCGCGGCGACGTCGTCCCGTCGCGCTTGTGCCAGATCGTGGCCTTGATCGCCGGGCCCGGGATCGTGCTCAGGCCGGTGTTGTAGGTCGACTCGTTCGGGATCTGCTCGAGCGAGCAGTCGAACTGCGCGCCCGTCGGGCCGCTCGGGTAGGTGAAGCGGAAGTACGTGTTGGCCGTCGAGTTGTCGCCGGTGCAGAACGGCCAGCCGTAGAAGCCCGGCTTGGTGATGTGGTTCCACTCGATGATGCCGGCCGGGCCGCGGTTCGGGTTGTTGGTGCCCGAGTCCGGGCCGTACTCGCCCACGACCACGACGCCCGGCCGCTCCGGGTCGGCGTGCACGGTGAACGGGTTGCGGAAGCCCATCGCGTAGATCTCGGGCTTGGTCTTCTCGGTCCCGGGCGGGAACATGTTGCCGGCCGGGATGTCGTAGGTCGTGCCGACGCCGGGCGCGCCGTCCGCGTTCGGGCGCGGCTTGATGCGCAGGATCTTGCCGCGCAGGTCGTTCGTGTTGGCCGCGGTGTTGCGCGCGTCGTAGCGGTGCTCGTAGCGCTGGTCGATCGGCGTCCAGTTGCGGTTGGCGTCGTACGGGTTGACGTCGTCGCCGACGCCGACCACGAGGTTGCCCTGCGGGTCGAAGTCCATGCCGGCGCCGCCGGTGTGCGCGGGCCAGTTGGTCGTCGCGCCCTGCGGGCCGCCGTCGCCGTCAGGCGCGACCTTGACCTTCGGGATGCGGATGATCTCCTGCTCGTCGATGACGGCGGTGCCGGCCTCGTTGAGCTCGAAGCGCGAGATCACGTTGTGGCCGAGCACCATGCCGGCCCCCGTGTTGGGCCAGTTCTCGCCCTCGCCGCGCGGCGAGTAGTAGACGTAGAAGTAGTTGTTCTCGTCGAAGTTCGGGTCCAGCGACATGCCGAGCACGCCGTCCTCGGACGCGCCGAGCGCGTCGGCCCGGGTCTGGATCGTCGCGACCAGGGACGTCTGCTGCGTCTCGGGGTCGTACACGCGCACGCGACCGCTGGAGTTGTGGCCGGGCGCACCGATCTCGGTCCAGAACACGCGCCCGTCGGAGGCGACGTCGAGGCTCACAGGGCCGTTGAGGTCGTTGGCGAGCGTGGTCCGGCGGAAGTTGTTCCACACCGTGCCGCGGCAGTCGTTGTCGTTGCCCGCGAGGCCCGCCGCCCACTGGACGCCGCCGGTGAGCAGCTTCACCAGGTTGCTGGGCTGGCCGTTGACCGGCGTGTAGAGGTTGCCGTAGTGCCCGAGCGAGGTCGCGAACACGCGGCCGCCGTCGTAGTCCCGGCACCAGGCGACGGGATGGTCCTGCCCCATCGCGAACTGGCCCGGGTTGAAGCCGGGCGTGTTCTCGTCGAGCGTCGCGACCACGTGATGGGTCCCGCGCACGCTGCGATGGAACATGTAGAACTCGTCCGCGATCGCGAACTCCTCGGGCAGCCCCTTGGTGGCGACGTGGTTGCGGTCGGCCACGCGCACGTTCGCGGTCTGCGGCGCGGCGGGGTGGCCCGGCATGGTGGAGCCGATGGCGCTGTCGCCCATCCCGTCCCACCAGTCCCAGCTCGGCTCGCCCGCGCCGATGTCGGTCGCCAGGTGGTTGGCGACGATGCCGCCGCCGGCGTTGGTGAAGCCGCGGATCGCGTCACGGTCAGCACCGGACCACAGCGGGCCGGCGGCGCCGGAGCGGCCGTCGTCGCCGCCGGCGTTGAACATGAACAGCGCGTCGTACTGCTCGAGGTTCGCGGGCGTGAAGATCCGCGGGTTCTTGTCGGGGTGCTGGCACTGCCCGGCCGCGGTGCCGTAGCCGTTGCAGTCCTCCCAGTCGCTCGCGATCCCCGCGGCCGTGAGCGCGTCACGGATCGGGCCGATGCCCGCGTTGATCGCCTCGCTGTGACGATGGGCGACGGTGCCCGAGTAGATGAGCACCTTCGGGTTCGTCTGGGCCGCGGCCCCGCTCGCCCCCACTCCCGAGAACGCACAGGCCAGGGCCAGGACCCCTAGACCGGTCCGACAAAAACGCATACGGCATGCCTTTCGCCGGCGCCGCGAAGCGGCGCGAACAATAACTCTCCTCCGCGCGCGAATTACGTCGCGAGCGCGCGGAAATCTAATCAAGCGCTCATGTCCTTCTGCACGCTCGACTGCAAAAGTGACAGTTGTCTGACAATGCGGGTTCAGCGAATTTCCACGGGCGTTCCTGGGGCCGCCCGTCGTGCCAGCCACTGCAGCACGCGGTTGTTCATCCGGACGCATCCATGGGAGGCCGCCGACCCGAGCGGGTCCGAGAGCAGCGCGCCGGCACGGCCGTGGAGCGCGATCCGGCCTGGGCCGCCGCCGTAGTTGCGGAGGGTCTTCGAGTGTGCGGTGAGGTGAAGCGCGTAGGGCCCGAGCTCAGACCCGGCGGGTTGGCGGACGCGCTCATAGACGGCGAAGCGCCCGCGCGGCGTCGGCGTCGCACGCTTGCCGACGACAACCGGCCACGAGCGCTTGAGGTGCCCGTCGTGATAGGCCCGCGCGCGGCGGTCGCGCAGATCGATCACCACTCGCCAGCGCACGGTGGAGAGGCGGGCGAAGTCGGCCCGCATCCAGCCCGACCGGGTGTTCGGCCGTTCCGGGAGGCGCACCTTGATCCAGCGACGCCCCCGCGCGTCGGTCCGGGCGGCGAGCACGAGCAGCTCGACGCTGCCTCCGTTCCAGGCGGCGACCGTGTCCACCCGCCCCGTCCGGCGCGCGCGCACGTCGGGACGCGCCCGCACGGCGGTGGGGACCATCACGCGGGCGGTCCACGCCCGTCGTGGGGTGGGCCCGCGCACCTCGTCGGGCGTGCTCGCCGCTGCCGCGGCCGGCGGGGTGAGCGTCCCGCCGGCCGCGACCGCGGCCGCGATCAGCGGCGCGGCGACGAGCCGCGCCGCCCGCGCGCTACCCGGTGACACCGCCGGCTCCTCGGCCCGCAGCCGCTCCGGGCTTCACGCGGATCTTCGCTGCGTCACGCCTCGTCCGGGCGTTCCCCGCCTTCACCGTCGCGCCCGCACGCAGCGTGCCGGCTGAGGTCCGGCGGTTCACGCGGACGGTGACCGTGTACGTCCGCGACGCGCCCGCGGCCAGCACGCCGACGGTCCAGCAGGCGCGACCGTTCCGGAAGCGCGCCCCAGCCGTCTTGACGTACGTCGTGGTGCCCGGGTCATCGCACACGATCACGTCGGCCGCGGCGTGCGGGCTGGTGTTCTTGACGCGGATCTTCAGCCGGATGCGGCCGCCGGCCGCCACGACGCCCTTGGTGACCGCCGTCTTGACGATGCTCAGGGCGGCCGGCTGCTCCTCGACCTCGACCGTCGCGGTCGACCGGTCGTTGGCCGGATCGCGGTCGGCCATCGCCGAGCTCACCGTCGCGGTGTTGCGGACCGTGCCGCCACGGACCGGTCGCACCGTCACCGTCGCCTGCGCGGTCGCTCCGGGCGCCAGCGCGCCGAGCGTGCACGTCACGACGCCGGCGCGCTCGGCGCACTTGCCGCCCGGCAACGCCGCGGACGCGTACTCGACCGAGCCCGGCAGCGTGTCCACGAGCTTGACCGCCGTGGCCGTCGCCGGCCCGGCGTTGCTCACCGTCAGCGTGTACCGCAACGGCGCGCCGAGCTGCGGCTTCGCGGAGCCGGCGACCGCCTTCACGAGCGCGAGGTCGAAACCGGTGCGTGCGGGCGGGTCGACGCGGGTCGTCGACGACGACGCGTCGTCCGCAGGGTTCGGGTCGGGTTGCTCGCCTGCGACCGACGCCCGGTTGACGAGGGTCGCTCCCTCCAGCGCGGCGGGGACGCGCGCGACGACTTGGATCTGCACGGCCGCGCCGCTGGGCAGCGTCGCGAGCGAGCACTCGACGGTCCCGCCCGCCGCGGCGCAGCTGCCCTGCGTCGGCGTCGCGCCGACCAGCTCGACCCCGGACGGCAGCGTGTCGATGACGCGCACAGCGGTCGCGGTCGACGGGCCGGCGTTGGAGACCGCGAGCGTCCACGCGACGGTCCCACCCGCCTCGACGGCGGCGGGGCCGGACTTCACGATCGCCAGGTTCGCCGAAGGCCCGACCTGAGTCGTGGCGGTCGCGGTGTCGTCGCTCGGGTCGTCATCGCCCTGATCAGCGCGCACGGTCGCGGTGTTCAGCACCGTCGTCCCAGCCAGCGCATGCGGCACGGTCACGGTCACGGAGCGGCTCGCGGAGGCGCCGTTCGCCAGCGCCCCGACCGCGCACGTCACCACGCCCGCGGCGATGCCGCAGCCGGGATCGGCAGAGCTGAACGTCGTCCCGGCGGGCAACGGGTCGGAGATGGTGACGCCGGTCGCGTCCCTGGGGCCGTGGTTGGTGACCGTCAGCTGCCAGGTCAACGCGCCGCCCGCCGCGACGGTCGGCGGTGCCGTCTTGGCGAGCGCGAGGTCGGCGATCGGGCGCACGGTGACGTCCGCCTGCGCGCTGTTCGGCGCTCCGCCGCCAGGCGGCTCGGGCGTGGTCGTGGCCACCGTGGCCGTGTTGGTGAACGTCCCGAGGATGCCGGTGCTCACCGCCACTCGGATCACCACGTCGGCTCCGGGGGCGAGGTCGCCGAGCGCGCATGAGACGGTCCCGGCGGCGTGCGCGCAACCGCCGTTGTCCACCGAGGCGAACGGGAGCTCCGCCGGCAGCACGTCGGTGAGCGTGACGGCCCGGGCGACGGACGGCCCGGCGTTGTGGACCGTGAGCGTGAAGCTGGTGCCGTAGCCCTCCAGCGGAGCGCTCGGGCTCGCGGTCTTGGTGACCGAGACGTCGGCCAGCGGCGCCACCGTGGGCCCGAACGTCGAGCTGTCGTTGCTCGGGTCCGCGTCCGGTGTGGTGGTCGAGACCGTCGCCGTGTTGCTCAGCGTGGGCACCGTCAGCGCCGGGTCGACCGCGACGACGACGTCATAGGTGACGTCCGCGCCGACCGCGAGCGTGCCCGGAGTGCAGGTGACCGTGCCGCCGGCGTGCACGCAGGGCGCGTCGGCGGAGACGAACGTCGTGCCCGCGGGCAGCGTGTCGGAGACCGCGGCCGCGCGGGCGCTGGACGGCCCGTGGTTGCGCACGCGCAGATGCCAGGTGTAGTTCGCTCCCGGCGTGTAGGTCGCCGCGCCGGACTTGGCGATCGAGACGTCCGTCCCGGTCGTGACGTCGAGCGAGCCCGTGTCGCTGACCGGGCCCGGCGTCTCGTCCGACTCCACGCTCGCGGTGTTGGTGAGCGTGGTGCCGGCGGTCAGCCCGCTGTCGACGGCCACCGGGACGGTGACGGTGACGGAGGCGCCGGCGGCGAGCGTGGCGACGCGCCAGTGGACCGTCGTCTCGCCCGCGCCGGGACCGGCGGCCCGCGACGTCTCCGAGAAGCCCCCGGCGGGGCTCGCCGTGGCGGCCCCGCCGGTGTAGGCCAGGCCCGCGGGGAGCACGTCGGAGATGTCCAGGTCGCGCGCGGTGACCGCGCCGGTGTTCGTGATCGTGAGCGTGAACGACGACGCGTCGCCGGCGGTCGCCGCGCCGTGGTCCGGCGTCTTGGCGAGCGTCAACGTCGGCACGCGCAGCGTGGCCGTGGCGGTATCGGGCGTGCTCTCGTACGGCCCGTCCGCGTTGCCCGCGTTGCCGGCCTCGTCCTCGGCGGCGGTGACGCGCGCGCCGTTGACGTGCGCACCCGCGCCGAGGCCGGGCGACGTCGCCGCGGCGAGCAGCGGCCGAGCGGAGTAGGTGATGGTGGCGCTGGCGCCGGGCGCGAGCGACGCGATCGTCCAGTCCAGCGTGGACCCGGCGATGGACGGCTCGGACAGGTTGGCCGAGCCGGTCACGTAGCTCCAGTTGTCCGGCAGCGTGTCCGTCACGTGCACGTCGGTCGCGGTCGCGGTGGTCGAGGTGTTGGTGACGACGACCCGCCAGGCGAACGGCTGACCGACCTCGGCGTTGCCGGTGTCGGGGAACCCGCCCGCGCCGGTCGTCTTGACCACGGCGAAGGTCGGGAAGTCGACCACCACGCTCGTGGTGTCGGAGCCGCCGTCGGTGTAATCGCGGTAGACGGTGCCCGGATTGGCGCCGCGGGTCGCGGCCGGCACACCGAAGTAGTGCGGCACGGCCGCGGTGTTGTCGATCGCCTGCCCGTCGCTGAGGGTGCTCGCGCTCACGAGCGCGGCCGTGTAGGTGAGGGTGACGTCGGCGCCGGGCGCGATCGGGCCGGCGATCTGCCAGGTCAGGTCGCGATCGGCGGCGCTCCAGCCGTCGGTGACCGTCACGCCGGCCTGGGCCGTCGGCACGATCCCCGTCAGCTCAGCGTCCGGCAGGTCGGTGACGGTGACGTCGAGCGCCGGCGCGGTGCCGGTGTTGCGGACGACCACGCGGTAGGTGAGGCCGTCGTCGGACTGCGCCGTGGCCGGCCCGTCGGTGAACGCACCGGCGGCGACCTTGACCACCTTGTCGACGGTCACGGCCGGCTCGACCACGGTGGTGGTCGACGTCGCCGGCGTGGACGTGTCGTCGAACCCGGTCGGGATCGTCGCGGGGGAGAACGCGCCGTCGAGGTTGCTGCGGTTGCTCGCGACCGTGACGGAGTTGACCGCGGTCTGGGCGGCGACGACGTTGGCGCCGCCGTTGCGGTGCGTGGCGCGCACGTGCCCGCTGTAGCTGAGGTCGATCACCTGCGCCACCGCCAACGGGCTGGCGAGGTCACCCAGATCCCAGGCGATCGTCGTCGTGCCGTTGCCGTTGACCACGGGCGTGTACCGGCCGATCGTGTTGACCAGCGGGCAGCCGCTCACGCACGTCTCGGCGCCGTAGCCGTCGACGTCGATCGAGTCGGGGACCACGTCGGTCACCGTGACGTCGTAGAGCGAGATGCCGGCGGGGATCGTGACGCGCACGGTGTAGGTCACCGGCGCGCCGATCGTCGCGGTCGTCGGCAAGCCGCTCTTGGTCACCGTCGCCCCGCCGATCTGGATCGTGTCGTTGGCGTTCGCCGCGTACCGCGTACCGCTGGTGCGCCGGCCGGTCGCGGCCGATCCCAGGCTGGCGGCCGTGGCGCTGACCGTGTTGGTCAGGCTGGAGCCGCCGATCGCGGGGTTGTCGACCCGCGCGCGGTAGCTGAAGGCGGAGGAGCCGCCGGGGGCGATCGTGGCCACCGTCTTGACGATGGTGCGCGTGTCTGCGTCCCACACGGCCCCGCCGGTGCCGGGCACGGTCGCGCCGTCGGCGAGCGCGGCGTTGCCCGGCGCGACGGCGATCGGCGTCAGGCCGACCGGGACGGCGTCGCTGATGACGACGTCGTGCGCGGTCGAGGTGCGAGCGGCAGCCGAGTTCGTCGTCGTGACCGTGTAGGTGACGATGTCGTCGGGCTCGACGCGCGCCGGGTTCTTGTCGTCGGTCTTGGCCTGCGTGATCAGCGGCTCGACGACCTGCGTGGAGACGGTCGTCGAGTTGCGCGTCTGCGCGCCGTCGACCGGGTCGGTCCAGGTGAGCGCCGCCTGGTTGGTGAGGTTCCCGGACGCCGCGGTGTTGCCCGCCACGTCCGCCACGCGGGTGGTGAACACCAGCACGACGACATCATCACCGGAGCCGGGAGCGTTGGCGTAGTCGTTCGGGAAGACCACGCGCGGCACGGTCCCGCTGGTGTCGAGCGTGAACCCGACAGGCAGTGCGCCGCCGTTGAAGGTCGCGGTCGCCGTGCCGCTCACATACGGCTGGCGGGTGGTCGAGTCGACCGTGTCCGTCAGCGCGACCGCGCCGCCGAGCTCGGACCCCTCCGGGACCGTGGCCGTGACCGTGTAGGTGATGTCCTCGCCGATCGTCGCCTGCGCCGCGGTGTTCCCGCCCTCGGTGACGCTCGTGGTGTGCGTCTTGGTGACGGTGGCGTCGGCCGCGGTGACGCGGCTGCCGTCGTCGGCGGCGGGCGCGTTGGCGGGCGTCGCCGCGCCGTCGATGTTGCTCGCCGGGCGATAGTCGAAGCGGGTGCCGAGGTTCGTCGCGCCCTGGAAGCCGCGCACGCCCGCCGCGTTGTCGAGCGCGCGTCCGGGGCCGATGTCGTCGGGCACCGTGGCGGTGTACGTCAGCGTCTTGGTCGCGCCCGCGGCGAGCGTGGGGATGGTCCACTCGACGCGGTCCGCGGCGCCGCACGCCCCGGAATCGCTGATCGCGGCGACGGCGGCCGGGCACGGGTACTCGGCCGGCAGCAGGTCCCAGACCTCGACGTCGAGCGCGTCCTGCGCCCCGGTGTTGGAGACGTCGACGCGGTAGGTGACCTCGTCGCCGCCCTTGACGGTGCGGTTGTCGACGTTGGGCCCGTTGGGGCCGTTGACCGTGGTCGCGCCGCGGACGATCCGCTCGACGCCCTTCGTGAGCCCGACCACCGGCGTGTCGAGCACATAGTCGGCCTGGTCGCGCAGCGGCACCGACACGGAGGCGGTGTTGAGCGAGGAGAACTTCAGGAGGTTGCCGACGACGTCGCCGTTGACGGCGGTCCCGGGCGGCTGGGCGATCGTCGAGATGACGCGCTCGAACACGCGGCTACCGGTCGGGACGGTGCCGCCGGCGACGGTCCACGTGAGCAGCCCGTCGGCCGCGCGGGTCTCGTCCACCGTGGCGGTGACGGTGTTGTCGGCGGTCACCGCCTCACTGCCGGCCTCGTAGCTGACGCCGGCCGGCAGGTAGTCCGCCACCGCCTGCGGCGAAGTGTCCAGCGCGCCCGGGAACTCCACGCGGAGCTTCCAGCAGATCCGGTCGCCCGGGTGGTAGTGCGGCACGGTCGTGACGTAGCTGGCGAGCTGGCAGTCGGTGCCCGACGCCGCGACGCGCTTGTCGATCGTCGGGTCACCGGCAACCTGGCCCGCGGAGCTGGCGTCCGGGATCGGGCTGCCGTCGACGCCGTCGTGGGCGATGCGCGTCCCGCCGCCGGCACAGTCGGCGTTGCCGGGGCCCAGGCAGCGCGCGAAGCCGGAGGCGCTCGTGGCCACGGTGTTGGTGATCGCGTCGCGAGTGAGGATCGGCGTCGTCGGCAGGAAGTTCGACTGGTAGCGCTGTCGCGTGCGGGTCGGGAACGTCAGCGTGAACGTGTCGTTGACGTCGGTGTGGGCCAGCGCCGCGAACGTGCTCTTGTCCCACACCAGGGTCCACGTACCGTCGGCGTTCTCGGTGGCGGACGTGTACGGCGCGGATGGGGTTCGGCCCACGACCGGATCGCACTCGCCGTCGCTGGCGTGGTTGCTCGACGTGCGGTTCGTCGCGTCGAGCGGGCAGAGGCCGTTCGGCAGCGTGTCGGTCACCGTGGCGTCGTCGGCGAACTTGTACTCCCCCGTCTCGAAGGTGAGCGTCCAGTTGGTGAGCGCGCCCTGTGCCAGGCCGCTGGAGTCGCCGGACTTGCGGACGACCCAGTCCTCCGCGGTGCGCGTCAGCGTGGTCGCATCCGAGACGGTGCGGGGCGTCGTGCCCTGGTAGGTGCCGGTGACGGTCGCGTGGTTGCGCAGCGCGGTCTCGTCGGTCACTTCCGGTCCCGAGTTGTTGTCGAGGTTCGTCGCCTGTCCAAGCGAGGCGGCGGCCGGCTGGCTGCCGGAGAAGGTCATGGTGTTCGCGCGCATCGGGACTGCGGCGCGGTACGTGAAGTCCTGGCTTCCGCCCGCCGCGAGCGTGCCGACAGACCACGTGACGTGCGTGTAGACGCCGTTCGGGAGCGGTCCCACGGGACCGTCGGGATCGACGGTCTCGGTCGCGACCGACAGCGGTGCGGTGCAGCCGCCGAGCGCAGGGACGGTGATCGGGCCTGCGCCGGGATACTCCTCGGCCGACCCGGGGTTGGTCGGCGCGTCGGTGGTGTGATCGGCGCCCGGACCGCCGCAGCCGAGGAACTCCAGGCCGGCCGGCAGGTAGTCCTCGAGCACCGTGCCGGTCGTCGGTCGCACGCCGTTGTTGGCGACGGTCAACGTGTAGACGGTCTGATGGTCGTGGACGCCGCGCAGGATCTCGCCCTCGGGCGACGGCTCGCTCTTGCGGACCTCGATCGCCTTCAGCGACTGCGTCCCTGACGCCGGGGGCGTGTAGCCGGTGTAGCTCGTCGCCGAGGGGCCGTTCGGCGTGCCGGTGGCGGTGAACTTCGGCACGTAACGCGGATCGCTGTTGAGGAACGCCTGCGCGGTGACGGCGAACGCGTCGCCCGCGTCATACGCCGCGTTCGAGTACGCCACGTCGAAGCCCAGCTCGCGCGACGAGCCCGGGGAGAGGTCGGACACGTTCTCGAAGATCAGCGTTCGCTGGCCGGCCGCGGGTTGGCCGATGATCTCGCGCGGGGCCACGGAGGCGCCGCCGGCATAGGTGACGCCGGCTGGAAGCACGACGCGGAAGCTGAGGTTGTAGCCGTACGTCCCTGGCGGGTTGGCGGCCGTCACCGTCACGTGCGGCTGGTTGCCGTAGAGCACGACGGACGAGGAGACGTCGGCGGAGATGTCCGGCGAGCCGTCGGCGTAGGCAGCCGGGCTGCCGAACGCGAGGACGCAGACTGCCGCGAGCGTGCTGACGACCAAGAGGCGCATTCAGATGGTCCTGTTCTGGCTGGGGGGCAGCCGGCACACCCCAAGGCGATGGGGACCGGCACCCCGGCCAATCGACGCCGGCACCACGTCGCTTGAATCGACCGTCACCTGAAGGACAGCCCGGCTCACGCCGCCGGCCCGGCCGATGGCGAACCGTGTGCGGCTCAGCGGAGCGGCGCCGGAATCGAACCGACCCACCGATGGGCTACACCGGCCCACGGGTTTTGAAGACCCGCTGGGGCACCAGCCCCGGGCCGCTCCGCCGCGCAGGCTAGTTCACCTTGGCGACGACGAACCCGTAGTTCCAAGAAGAGGCCAAGCTGCATGTGGGACAACGGCTCCCACATGCAGCCGATCCTCGACATCGCCTCCCTCGCCGACCGCACCCGCGCCGCGCAGGCCACGGCCGAGGGCTTCGCGCTCTTCTACGCCTTCGGCAACTTCTGCGCGCTCGCCGCCCGGCCCGAGCTGGCCTCACTGCGCGCGATGAACGCGCTCAAGGGCCGCCCGCGCGACCAGGTGGGCAGCGTCACGACCACGCCCGAGCGCGCGAACCGCGTCTTCGACTGGGACGCGGTCCAGCTGCCGTGGAGCGCGCTGATGGGCACGATGGCCGACCTGCAGGCGCTCGGCCCGATCGGCTTCCGCGGCCCCGCCGCCGCGCACATCCCCGCGCACCTGACCGTGGGCGGCACCGTCCAGCTGATCACGCCGGGCGACGCCTGCCCGTCCAACGCGCTGGTCGGCGAGGTGCTCGACCTGATCGGCGAGGACATCCTCTACATCACCAGCGCGAACGCCAACAAGCACGAGACCCACTACGCGATCGGCGAGATCGCAAGGGAGTTCGGTCACCGCGACGACGTGGTCTTCATCGGCCACCGCAACGAGCGGGCGAACCGGCGCCGCTACCCGCACCACCGCCCGTGCTCGACGTCGATCGTGAGCTTCGACGGCTCCGAGCTGGTCCTCGAGCGCCACGGCTCACTCGACGCGGACCTGATCGGCCGGGTCGCCGCCAAGCACGGGCTCACGCTGCCCATCGCCGCCCACCGCCGCCTGCCCGTCCGGCGTTACCGCCGTCCGCTCCGGCTCGCTCGTCCCGCCCGCGCGCTGGCGCATTGACCGCCGCCGTGGCCGCTTGACCTTCATCTCCTGCGCCAGGAAGTAGGAGCCGATCACGAACGCGGCAGCGGCCAGCTGCGCGCCGATCGTCTCCACCGTCGGGTACACGCCCAGCCATAGGCCGGGCCAGTAGGGGAGCGAGACGTCGATCGGCGTGATCGGGATCCAGCCCGTGCCCTGCATGGTGCGCGCCGTCTGGCCGACCATCACCACGAGCACGAATCCGATGAAGACGCCGGTGACGATCAGCATCTTCTTGTAGGGCAGCTTGCGCTGGAGGAAGAACGTCACGCCGCCCACGGCGAACGTCAAGGCCAGGCCGAGGCTCGCGCCCTCGACCACGGCCGCCGTGCCGGCGCTCAGCTGCAGTGACTGCAGGAACAGCACGGTCTCGAAGCCCTCGCGGTAGACGCTCGTCAGCCCGAGCACGAACAGGCCGATCGCCTGCGCGGAGATGAAGCCCTGGCGCTCGAGCTTCTCGTAGCGCTTGCGCTGGCGGTGGAACTTGGCGATCCACTCCGACCAGTAGACCTTGTGGAAGAACCAGTTCGTGATCAGCAGCAGGACGCCGATCGCGACCAGGCCGACGACGGCCTCGAGCTTCTCGCCGTAGCGCTCCAGCGACTGCAGGAGCGTCTGGGCGAGGATCCAGGTGACGATCGAGACGCCGAGCCCCGCGAGCGCGCCGATGAACACGGGCCGCCGCAGCCGGCGCCGCATCCCGACCATCGAAGCCGTGATCGCGGCCAGGATCAGCACGCCCTCCAGCCCCTCGCGGAAGACGATGATCGCGCTGTTGGTCACGACGGTGGCCTTGTTGGCCGAGTCGCCGAGCGTGGCGGCGGAGTCGGCCAGCTTGGTGTCCAGCGCCAGCCGCGTCTCGCGGATCGCGCGCCGCGGCGCGCGCTCGGCGATCTGGGTCGCGAGGCCGTCCTGGCCGGCGGCGCCGAACCAGATCAGGCCCTCGACGTCGAGCGCCAGGCCCGGGTCGAACGAGCGCAGCCGGCGCTCGGGCCCGAACTCGAAGAACGCGTACGCCTCCAGCCGCGCCTGCTCGGCCTGCCGGTACTGGCCGGCGCCGACGGCGGCCTCCATGCGGTCCAGCGTGAGCGCGATCAGGTCGTAGTCGGACTCGTCGGTCTCCTCGGTCCAGGCCTTCGGCATCGCGGCCTTGAGCGCGGTCTCGGCGCGCAGCTCCACCCGCTCGACCTGCTCGTGGGTGGGCACACCGGTCTTGCTGCGGTTCGCCTGCTCGACGAGCTTGCCGAGCTCGCCGATCGCGTCGGCGGCGACCTTCGTGCGCGCCGGGTCGCGCTTGGCGAGCTGGTCGCGCAGGTCGGCGAACGCGCCCACGGCGCCCGTCCGGAAGGCGACGGCCTCCTGGATCTCGAAGTCGCGCGTGACGTTGGTGTCCTTGACGCCGCGGCCGTACTCGACCGGGACGAGCTCGAGGAACTGCAGCAGCTGCTGGGCGCGCCGGGCCGCCTCCTGCGGCGTGAAGGGCGCGGCGGTGAAGCCGACGAGCGCCGCCTCGGCGCGGTCGAGCGTGTCCGGCAGGCCGGCGAACGCGGCTTCGGCCGCGCGGCGGGCTGCCGCTCCGCGGTCCTGCTCGTAGCGGGTCGCGAGGATCGAGAAGTACCAGGCGGCCTGCTCGGCGGCCTCGGCGCGGCGCGCGGGCAGGTCCTGCTCGATGCCGCGGCGCACGTCGGCGAGCAGCTCGCGCAGGCGCGCCTGGTAGGCGTCCAGCAGGTCCTTGGTGACGGCCTGGTTGGCGGTCCGGCCGTCGATCTTCCCGCGCGCGAGCTGGTCGAGCGCGAGCGTCGCCTGGGCGCCCGGGCGCGTGAAGCGGGTCGCGGTGCGGAACTCGCGCAGCAGCAGCCAGCGGCGGGCGGTGGCGGCGTCCCCGCGGGCGGTGGCCTGGGTGGTGACGGCGTAGGCGCCGCGCAGCACGGCGGCGCGCACGGCGCCGCGGGCCGCGGCGAGCGCGGTGGCGTCGTCGCGCCGGGCCGCCCTGGCGGCCGCGCGGAGGTGCTCGGTGATCGCTTCGTCGGCGTCCGGGTCCGCGCGCTCGATCGCCGCCGCCAGCGTCCCGCCGTACGCCCCGCGGGCCCGGTTGACGGCCTTGGCCGCCGTGTCCGGGCCGGACAGCACGAGCTCGGTCTGGGCGGCGAAGAGGCCGTCGTTGATCGTGCCCGCGGCCTTCCAGGGCTCGGCCGCGTGCGCGGCCGGGGCCAGGATCAGCGCCGCCAGGAGGGCCAGCGCGAGCCGCACCTCAGGACTCCAGCTGGAGGTTCAGCTTGCCGGCCTGCTGGGACACCTGGCCCGCGATCGCCTCCGCGCGGCGCTGGGCCTCCGAGCCGAGCGTGTCGGCGTCCTCGGCCGTGAACCGCTTGCCGCCCTGCTCCTCGGTGAGCAGGCGCTCGGCGAAGTCGTGCAGCTCGGCGAGCTGGCTCGCGGTCTGGGCGGCGCCGTCCGGGTCGGTCGCCTCCACGGACGGCTTGAGGTTGTCGTAGATGAGGACGATGCCGCCGAGGATGTCGCGGATGTCCGACAGCCGCGAGGTGGCCACGAAGGCCTTCTCCTCGGCCTGGTTGCCCGCGATGAAGCGCGAGTTCTTCCAGGCGTCGAAGTACTCCGACATCGTCGGGGTCATCACGACGACGGCCGTGAACGCGTCTTCGAGCTTGGGCTGCCACGCCTCCGCGGCCGCGTCGAGCTCCTTCGCGTACTTGACGAACTCGGTGGTCGCGGCGAGCAGGAACTGCGCGTCGGGCAGCGCCTCCGGGAAGCTGACCTGGCCGTCGCCGTCGAGGTCGGGCTCGACGCCCTTGGCCTGGAACTTGGGCTCGGTGCCGAACGCGGACGTCTCCACGAGCGCGAAGAAGTTGCCGGGCTGCTTGAACTCGCGGCCGTCCTCGGTCTTGAAGGAGAACGGCACCGCGTTCTCCGGGTCGGACGCGTCCCCGCCGGCGTCGATGATCACGTCGTAGTCGGCGAGCTCGGGCACGCCCGCGACGACGCCCTCCATCTCCTCGTAGTCCGGGTTGGCCTTGATGTGGCCGTCCTGGACCTTCTTGACGGCGCCGGCGACCGCCTCGCGCTCGCTGTCGAGCAGCTGCGCGTAATCGAAGTCGGCGGCTTCGGCCAGGTCGTGGTAGGCCTGCGCGTCCCGCTGGAGCTGCTCGACCGAGCTCACCAGCCGATCGGTGTGATCGAGCAGGTAGGTCTTGATGGCGCCGAGGTCTGCGGCGGTTTCAGTTGCGGCGGGGGTCGCCGCGGCCGGGGCGGGCTCGTCTTCCCCTCCGCACGCGCTGGCGACGAGTGCGAGCAGGGTGAGCGCCACGAGGGTGATGCGCGACATGCGGTTGGGCTCCGAATTAGGGAACCCGAATAGCTATCACACGAGCTGGAGCAGCGCAGCCTCTCGCTCGGAGCTCATGTCCGGCGGGCGCAGCTCGGCGCGGTAGTCGCCGATCTCGCGTTCACCGCCGGTCTGGAGCCATTCCCGGATGTCTTCGACGGTGTCCGCGACGGGTCGCGTGGTGAGGCCGGCGGCCTGCGCGTTCGCTGTGCCGATGCGCCAAGTCCCCGGATACGCGTCCGCCGGCAACCACATCGGGAGCTCCGTCCACTCCTGGACCTTCGCCTCGACCAACTGCTCGTCGGGGATCCAGACCAGCTCGGCGTCCCCGGCCGCGGCCAGCAGCTCGCCCCAGGTCGTCTGGCCGATCGGGCCCGTGCCGTTGAACGCGCCGCTGGTCCGCTCCTCCGCGAGGCGCAGGCAGAACGCGGCGAGGTCGCGCGCGTCGATGATCTGGATCGGCCGGTCCGGGGCACCGGGCGCTGGCACGCGGCCGCCCTGCGCGATCCGGCGCACCCACCACGGCAGGCGGAAGATGTTGTCGTGGCGGCCGACGATCAGGCCCGCGCGCACGGTGGCGAAGCGCCCGTCCATCGCCTCGCTGCCGACCCGCTCGGACGCGGCCTTGTCCTGCCCGTAGCCCTCGCCGTCCTGCCAGGTCCTGGAGTCCTCGTCGACCGGCCGCTCGGGCCAGTCCGGGTACACGTTGCAGCTGGAGACGAACACGTAGTGGCCGAGGTCGAGGCTCGCCGAGCCGCGCAGCTGGGCGGGCGTCATGCCGGACGTGTCGATCGCGGCGTCCCAGGCGCGGCCGCGCAGGGGCGTCACGTCGGCGCGGTCGCCGATGACCTGCTCGACGTCCGGGTGCGGCGTGCCGTGCAGGCCGCGGCTGTAGATCGTGACCTCGTGGCCGCGCGCCAGGGCTTCGTTGACGACGTGGCGGCCGAGGAAGACGGTGCCGCCGAGGACGAGCAGCTTCATATGCGCAACCTAGCAGTTGCGCGTCTTACGGGAGTCCGTGCTCCAGCGCGCCCTTCACGGAGGCGTCGAGCGCGTTCAGCCGGTACAGGGCGAGCGCCTCGGCCGAGCCGAAGCGGCGCCCGGGC
Organism: Solirubrobacter deserti; assembly: GCF_027587175.1. GTDB lineage: Bacteria > Actinomycetota > Thermoleophilia > Solirubrobacterales > Solirubrobacteraceae > Solirubrobacter > Solirubrobacter deserti. The sequence goes on along the minus strand of NZ_JAPCID010000001.1, from coordinate 44,744 downwards.
GCGGTGTCCGCGCCGTGGTGGGTCAGCACGCAGTGCATGAGCGCGAGCCGGCGGTCGTCGGGCAGCTCGTAGCGGTCGAGGAGCTGTTGCGCGAGGACGATGTGGCCGAGCAGCCGTCCCTCGTCGGAGAGGCCGATCTCCGCGCCGTAGGTGAACTCGCGCGTCTTGCCGATGTCGTGCACGAGCGCGGCCGTGATCAGGAGGTCCGAGTTCAGGCGCGGGTGCAGCGTGCAGGCCTCCTGCGCGAGCGTCGCGACCGCGACGGTGTGCTCGAGCAGCCCTCCGAGGTAGGCGTGGTGGCCGCCGCGGGTGCACGGCGCCCGGCGCCACTCGGCGCGCAGGGCGGCGTCGTCGAGCATGCGCTGCAACAGCGCGCTGTACGCGGGGTCGTGGACCTCGCGGGCGAGGTGCTCGAGAAAGCCGTCGAGCTCGTCCAGGTTGCGGTAGGCGACGGGCAGGAACGCGGCGGGGTCGGACGCGTCGGCGCGCGTGATCTGCCGCACCTCGAGCTGAAGCTCGTCGCGGAAGCGTTCGACGCGGCCCTCGACGCGGACGAGATCGCCCTTCTCGAAGCGGCCGGAGAGCACGTCGGCGTCGCGGAACGCGCGGCCCGGGATCGTGCCCGTCTTGTCGCGGAACTCGAGCGCCAGGTACGGCGAACCGGAACGCGCGGTCAGCCGATCCTTGCGAGAGCACGCAAAGATGGCGTCGACGGGATCTCCCGCCCTCAGTGTCGCGATGGTCGTCGTGATGGCAGCCAATACTGACGCGGTACCGTGAGTCTCATGCAGCCGCTGCGCTGGGAGTCCCGTCCTGATGGCCTTCGGGCCCCGGCCCTCGTGTGCGCCTTCAAAGGCTGGAACGACGCGGGCGAGTCCGCGACGTCCGCGCTCACCTTCGTGGCGAGCAGCCTGGGCGCCGAGTCCTTCGCGTCGATCGATCCCGAGGAGTTCGTCGACTTTCAGACCACCCGCCCGACGGTGCGCCTGGTCGACGGCGTCACGCGGACGATCGACTGGCCGGAGTTCGAGATCCACGCCGTCCGCATCCCGCGGGCGCCGCGTGACCTGATCCTGCTGTCCGGCCCCGAGCCCGCGTTCCGGTGGCGCACCTTCAGCCGCACCGTCGTCGATCTGGCCGAGGCGCTCGGCGTGCAGATGGCCGTGATGCTCGGCGCGCTGCTGGCCGACGTGCCGCACTCGCGCCCCGTCTCGGTCACCGCGCACGCGTCCGACCCCGGCCTGGTGGAGCGGCTTGCGCTGACGCCGCCCACCTACGAGGGGCCGACGGGCATCGTCGGCGTGCTGCACCAGGCGTTCACGGAAGCCGGCCTGCCCGCCGCCTCGCTGTGGGCGGCCGTGCCGCACTACGTGGCGGTCGCGCCGAACCCGAAGGGCGCGCTGGCGCTGCTGCGCCGGCTCGAGTCCCTGGTGGGCGTGACGGTGGACGCGACCGACCTCGAGGACGCGGCTGGTGAGTACGAGCAGCAGGTCTCCCGCGCCGTCGAGCTGGACCCGGACGTGCAGGCGTTCGTGGAGCGGCTGGAGCGGGCCGCGGACGAGGAGTCCGGCCGCCCCGATCCCGGCTCACTGCCGTCGGGCGACGTGATCGCGCGCGAGTTCCAGCGCTTCCTGCGCCAGCGCGGCGACCAGCCCGGTTAGCGCTCCGCAGCGGGGCAGGCGATCCGGTAGTCGCACATCGAGCAGGCGCTCCACGAGGGCGTCGGCTCGAAGCCCTGTGACTCGATCCCGTCGGCGACCGTCATCACCGTCTCGGTGATCCAGTCGCGGTCCTCCTCGTCACGTTCGACGGCGACCTTCTCGTCGTCGAGCACGTAGTAGTAGGTCTGCGAGGCGGCCTCGAGCTCCCACGACTCCCGCGCGCCGACGGCGTAGAGCGAGAGCTGGACGTCCTCGCGCAGCTGGGCGGGCGTCTTCGGGCGGCCGGTCTTGTAGTCGATCAGCTCGTAGCCGCCGTCCGGCAGCCGGTCCACGCGGTCCACGCGCCCGCGCAGCAGGTGCTTGCCCATGCGGAACTGGAAGGAGCGCTCGAACCAGACCGGCTGGCCGTCCTCCTCCTTGAAGCGGTCGTGGTAGCGCACGAGCGCGGACGTCGCCTTGGCGCGGAACTGGCGCTCCTCCTCGGAGTCGCCGAAGCCGCCGCGGCGCCACCCCGCCTCCAGCAGGCCGAGCATCTCCGGCAGCCCGGCGTTGGTGGCGCCGTGGTAGCGCTCGAGCACCTGGTGGACGAGGATGCCGAAGCGCTGATTCATCGTCGGCTCGCTCGGAATCCGGAACACGCGCGCGAACTTGTACTTGAGCGGGCACGTTCGATAGGTCTCGATGTCCGTGGCCGACAGCAGCAGGCCGTCGCCGCGCCGGGGGAGGAAGGTCTCCAGCGACGGCTCGTTGCGGGCCGCGACCGCCCGCGCGCGAGCCCGCTCGTCGCGCTCGGCGTCCAGCAGGTACTCGTCCAGCGCGCTGGTCTCGAAGATCTCGCGCTGCTCGGACGTGGAGGCCTGCAGCAGGCGGGCGTTGATGTCCGGCAGCGCCTCCTCGACCGACAGCTCGCCCGAGCGCGTGCGTTCGAGCAGAGCGGAGAGCTTGAGCAGCTCGAGGTAGCGGACGACGGCGTGGGAGACGTCGAGGTCGGTGTCGAAGCGCAGCTCGCCGAGCCGGCCGCCGACCTGGGCGACGGTCGTCAGCAGCTCGTCGCGCAGCAGCCGGAACGTCGACTGCAGCGTCTCGGCGGGCCCGAACAGCTCCTCCTCGCGCGGCTCCCACTCGCCTTGCACTGCGGCACGCGCTTCCTCGGCGTACGGGGACGGCTGCTGCGCGGCGCCGCGGTCGGTCTTCTCGGGGTAGGCGAGGACGAGGCGAGTGCGCGCGCGGGTCATCGCGACGTGCAGCAGCCGCCGCATGCCCGCGGCGTGCGCCTCCCGCGAGGCCTTCGGCACGGCCTCCTTGAGCAGCGCGTCGGGGATCGGCTCCAGCGTCTGGCGGCGCGGGCCGGGCATGCGCGCGCTCATCAGGCCGAGAACGTAGACGTGCTCGAACTCGTGGCCCTTGGCGTCGTGCATCGTCATCACGCGCACGCCGCGCGCGGACTCGGCGCCCGCGGCCTCCTCCTCGCGCAGGCCGGCGTCGGCGACGGCGGCGATCGAGCGCGCGAACTCCCGCGCCGTGGCCTGCGGCGCGCGACGCACGTACTGCGCCGCGATCTCGGCGAAGCGCGCGAGGTTGCGCAGGCGCTCGACGACCTCGGTGGTGGCCGCGAACAGCAGCTGGCGGCGGAGCCCGAGGCGCTCCACCAGCCGGTGCACGTAGAGGTCCGGGCGGGTGGTGTCGATCGCGCCGGCGGCCGAGCGGTAGAGCTTGAGGAAGACCTGGATGCGGTCGCGCGCCTCGGGCGGGATCTGCGGGGACTCGAGCGCGGCGCTCAGCGCGGCCACCATGTCCAGCTTGCGGCGGCGCGCGATCTGGGTGACGCGGGCGAGGTCGACCGCGCGCAGCTCCACCGGCGGGCGGGCGAGTGCGCGCACGACGGCGCCGGCGTCGCCCGGGTCCACGAGCAGGCGGAGCCAGGCGAGCAGGTCGCGGATCTCGGCGCGCTGGAAGAACGCCGCCGCGCCGCTCAGGTGGTACGGGACGGCCCGCTCCTCGAACGCGACGGCGACCGCCTGCCCCTCCGCGCGCACGGAGCGCACGAGCACGCAGATGTCCTCCGGCGCGGCCGCGCCGCGGGCGATCAGGCGCTCGACGTCCGCCGCGACCGCCTGGGCCTGCGCTCGCTCGGAAGCGCAGCTCCAGAACGCGACCTCCCCGCCTTCGGCGCGCGCGGTCGTCTGCTTGGCCAGGCGGTCCTCGATCGGCGCGACCACGGCCTCGGCGGCGGTGACGATCCGCTGGGCGGAGCGCTGGGACGTGTCCAGCCGGACGAGCGTCGCATGCGGCCACTCGGCCCGGAAGTCGCGGATGTTCTTGGTGGCGGCGCCGCGATACCGGTGGATGGCCTGGTCGTCGTCGGCGAACGCGCTGATCCCGCCGTGCTCGGCGACGAGCAGGCGCAGGAGCAGGCCCTGGGCGAAGCTCGCGTCCTGCAGCTCGTCCACCAGCACGTGGCGGTAGCGGCTGGCCATCCGGGCGCGCACGTGCGGCTTCTCGCGCAGGACGCGGAAGGCGATCAGGACGAGGTCGCCGGCGTCCAGCGCGCCGGCGTCCTGCAGCAGGCCGTCGTGGGCGGCGTAGAGCGCGGCGAACTCGCGCTCGCGCGCGCCGTGCGGGTCCTCGGGCAGGCGGGCGGCCCAGGCCGCGTAGTCCGCGCCGGAGACCAGCTCCTCCTTGAGGTGGTCGATGCGGCGGACGATCTCGCCGAGCGTCGCGCTCGGGTTGCCGCGCAGGTCGTGGTGGCGCAGCGGGAGGCGGTCGATGTGCTCGAGCAGCATCGCGAGCCGGTCGGCGGCGCTGACGGGCGTCGCGAACGGGTCGATGCCCGCCTCCAGCGCCTCGTCGCGCAGCAGCCGCGCGCACAGGCCGCCGAACGTGGTGACCGTGAGCTCCTCGTACGGGACCGTCAGGCGCTCCTCGAGACGCTCGCGCAGCGGGTCGGGGTGCAGCGTCAGCGCGAGCAGCGTCTCAGGCGGAACGTCCTGCGCCAGGTGGTCGAAGCGCTCGACGAGCGTGGTCGTCTTGCCCGTCCCCGCGCCGCCGAGCACGAGCAGCGGGCCGCCGGAGTGCTCGACGGCCTCGCGCTGGGCGGAGGTCGGCACGAGCAGCGTGGGCACCGCCGTAGGATAGGCGCGCATGGCCGCCGACTCTGCCCCTGACTGGCTTGGAGCGTGTCGGCGATCCGCCGACGCGATCCGGGCAATGCTCGCCGACAAGCCGACGATCGCCGAACGCGTGATCGAGACGGGTACGCGCGGCGAGGGCGGTGACAAGACCCTGGAGATCGACCAGATCGCCGAGGACGTCGTGTTCGCCGAGCTGCAGAAGCTGCACGACGCGGGTGCGCGCTTCACGGCCGTCAGCGAGGAAGCCGGCATCGTCGACTTCGGCGACCCGGACCGGCTCGTGGTCATCGACCCGATCGACGGCTCGGTCAACGCCAAGCGCGGCCTGCCGCACTTCGCGCTGTCGGTCGCGGTCAGCGAAGGGTCCACGATGGCTGACGTCGTGTTCGGGTTCGTACAGGACTTCGGGCCCGACGAGGAATGGGTCGCCACGCGCGGCGGCGGCGCCCGGCTGGACGGTGTGGAGCTGGACTGCTCGCTCGGCGAGCGGCGCACGAGCGAGGGCAAGCTCGAGGTGCTCGGCATCGAGTCCGCGGACCCGCGCTGGGTCGTCCAGTCCGCCGACGCGCTGGCCGAGACCGCGCACCGGCTGCGCGCGATCGGCGCGATCGCGGTGTCCCTGTGCCAGGTCGCGGCGGGGCGCTTCGACGCGATGGCGTCGCTCAAGCGCTGTCGCGCCGTGGACGCCGCCGCGGCGCAGCTGATCGTGCGCGAGGCGGGCGGCCGCGTCGAGTTCATCGCGTTCGACGACCCGCTGGCCGCGCCGCTGGACCTCGAGCCGCGCTCGCCCGTGATCGCGGCGCGCACGGACGAGGGCCTCGCCGGCGTGCGGCGGGTTCCCGCCTGGCCCTAGCCCGGCCGCACTTGTCGCCGCCCGCACGCGGCGGGCGGCCGCCGCGCCCGTCTCGGCCGGGCGGCTCCTGGGGCGTGGCATCCTGGACTGGGTGATCGACTGGAAGCTCGCCGGGACCGTGGCCCGCGGCGTCGCCAACATGCAGCCCGCCGGCAACCCGGAGCCGTTCGAGCAACTGGCCGAGCCCGCCGCCGAGGCGGAGCGCCTCGTCTCCGCCTACACCGGCCTCGTCGCGCCTGCCACGCCGCCGGCCGAGGCGGTCGAGCGGCCGGCCTGGATCGACGCGAACCTCGCCTCGCTGCAGATCGTGATGGAGCCGGCCGTCGGGCGGATCGGCGGCAAGCTCGGGCCGCTGGGCGTGATCGCGGGGAGCGTGATGGCGGTCGAGGCGGGCGCGATCAGCGGCTTCTTGGCCGGACGCGTGCTCGGGCAGTACGAGTTCCCGGTGCTGGAGCCGGACAAGCCCGCGCGGCTGCTGTTCGTCGCACCGAACCTCGCGCAGGCCGCGACCTCGCTGGACGCGCCGGCCGACCAGCTGTTGCGCTGGGTCGCGCTGCACGAGATGACGCACGCGCTGCAGTTCGGCGGCGTCCCGTGGCTGCGCGAGCACCTGGCGTCGATGCTGCGCGAACTGCTCGGTGCGTTGGAGATGGACCCGCGCTCGCTGCTGCGTGTGCCCGACCTCACAGATCTGCGCGCCGCGTTCGAGCGTGTGCGCGAGGACGGGCTCGCGACCGTCATGGTCGGCGCGGACAAGCGCGAGACGTTGGACCGCGTGCAGGCGTTCATGGCCGTGCTGGAGGGCTACGCCGAGCACGTGATGGACGCCGTCGGCGCGGACGTCCTCGACGATCTGCCCGCCTTGCGCTCCGCACTGCAGCGCCGCCGCCGGGATCGCTCCGGGCTGCTGAAGATCCTCGAGCGGCTGATCGGCATGGATCTCAAGCTGCGCCAGTACGAGCAGGGCAAGGCGTTCTGCGACGCGGTGGTCGCGCGGGCCGGAATCGACGGCCTGAACCGGGTTTGGAGCGCGCCGGAGGCCATGCCCAGCGTGGCCGAGCTCGACGACGCAGTGGGCTGGCTGGCCCGCACCGAGCGCGTCGAACCTGCGTTCTGAACTCCGCTTTTACGGGACGTTTACAGCTGGGATCCCAGCTGCTGCTACAAACACTCCTACCGCTGTAACCGACAGGGGTCTCGGGTTTACGTACATATGTTCGCCGGGAGCGACCGAGGCGAACAGAACCTAAAGAACCAGAACCTGAACCTGTAGGGCAGGGGGAACGAGCCACATGGCCGAGAACACCAACACCACTTCCAACTCGACGACTTCCGCGAAGAAGCCGGCTGCTGCCAAGCGCAAGGCCGCCGCGAAGCGCAAGGCCGCCGCGAAGCGCAAGCCCGCGGCGCGCCGCACCACGGCCACCACGCCGTCGCGCACCACCGGTCGTCGCGTCCGCACGCAGGCCGCCAACGAGACGCGCGAGGCCGCTTCGGCCCAGGCGCGCGCCGCTCGCGTCACGGCCGAGCAGGGCAAGTCGCTCGCCGAGCGCGCTGCGCTCACGTACGTCGGCGCCACGCTCGAGGCGCGCGACCGCATCGTCGGCGCCGCCGGCACGGTCGTCGACACGCTCGGCACCCGCAAGAAGACCGAGCGCGAGCTCAACAAGCTGCAGGGCCGCTACGAGCGCCGCGGCCTCAAGGCCCGCAACAACCTCGAGCGCGACGTCAAGAAGGCGCGCACCCGCCTCGAGCGCACCGTCCGCCGCAACCGCAACGCGGTCGAGCGCGACGCCGACCGTCGCGGCAACGTCGTGACGGAGCAGATCGCCGGCGTCTCCTCGCGCGTCGAGGGCGTCGCCCAGCTCGGCATCTCCACCGTGTCGCGCGTCGGCACGATCGCCAAGGAGCGCGTCACCGCGCTGGTGTAACGAACTTCCCCCGCCTCGCGCTCCGGAGAGGGTCGCGATCCGCGGGTAAGCCTGCCGACCTCATATTCCGTCGGCGGGACTCACTGGGTCCACCAGTGGGTGGTAGCACCCTCTCCTCCCTCAGCCGCCGTCCCCTTGTGGGGCGGCGGTGGTGTTTAACCGCTGCGGCTCCGTCCGTTCGTGAACCGCTCGACCAGCGCGGGGTCGCCGAACACCGTGATGCCGGCGATCGCGTCCCGGCGCACGTCGAGCACCGCGAGGCCGAAGGGCTGCCCGTGCAGGGACGCGGCGACCGCCGGCTGACCGTTCGCCACAGTGCGGTCCATACGCCAGTCGCCGGGGTCGCCGACCGCGTCGGCGAGGACGCGACCGCAGGCGACCTTGCCGGCGAACCAGGATCGAGTCGGCACCAGCTCGAGGGTCGCGTCGGCGCGCAGCACGGCCGTCAGCGCATGGACGTCGGCGGTCTCGAAGGCCCGGATATAGGTGTCGAGCAGTCGTCGCGCCTCGGGGGCGCTGGGCTCGACGATGTCGTCTGGGACGAGCGCGGCGTCGGCAAGGCTCGCCCGGGCACGTTGCAGGCGGCTTTTGACGGCCGGCACCGACGTCTCGAGCATCGCGGCGGCATCGGCGGCCGAGAATCCGAGCACGTCCCGCAACAGCAGCGCGGCGCGCTGCGGCGCCGGCAGCGTCTGCATCCCGGCGATGAGCGCGAGTCGCAGGTCGGCGCGATCGCCGGCGAACGGCTGGATCCAGTGCTCCTGCGCCAGGACGTCCGGGGGATCGCCGGGGCGATCGTCCGGGGCTCCGATCCCGGACGGCAGCGCGCGGCGGGAGCGGTCCCGCGCGGCGTTGAGGCAGACGTTGGTGGCGATCCGATAGAGCCAGGTGCGCACCGAGGCGCGCTCCTGGAAGCCGTCCCAGGCCCGGTAGCCACGCAGATAGGTCTCCTGCACGGCATCCTCGGCGTCGTCCCAGGACCCGAGCATCCGATAGCAGTGCGCGAGCAGCTCGCTGCGCAGCTCAGCGGACGCGCTCTCGAACCGCTTCACGCCATCAGCGTCGAGCGCAGCCACGACCCGCCCCTCCCGATCGCATCGTTCGCCACGTCGGTGCGGCCCGCGGCCATCTGGAAGGAATGCAGCTGGCCGGCGAACGCATCGAGGCGGACGTCGACCCCCGCGGCTCGCATCCGGCTCGCCAGTTGCCTGCTGTCATCGAGCAGCGCCTCGTCGGCACCGACCTGAAGATACGTCGCCGGCAGGCCGTGGACGTCGGCGTGGGCGGGCGCGGCGAGTGGGTCGTGCGGGTCGGCACCGGCCAGGTAGCCGGCACTCAGCGCCCGCACGACCTCGCGGGTGAAGAACGGGTCGCGGCCGCTGTCGTATGAGCCGCCGGTCGCTTCCAGGTCGGTCCAGGCCGAGATCAACAACAGCGACGCAGGCAGCGCAACACCGGTGGCGCGGGCGCGCAGCGCGAGCGCCAGCGCCAGTCCCGCGCCACACGAGTCACCCGCGACCGCAACCCGCGACGCTCCGCGGTCGAGCAGCCACTGATAGGCGACCGTCACGCTGTCGAGCTGACTGGGGAACACGTGGTCGGGCACGAGCCCGTACTCGACCACGAAGGTCGCCGCGCCCGAGGCGCGCGCCAGGTGGCCGAACATCCGCCGGTGAGTCGCGGCCGAGCCGCTGACGAAGCCGCCGCCGTGGATGGCCAGGGTCACGACCCCGGCCGGGGCGTCAGGCGGCCGCAGCCAGAGCCCGGCCGGAGCATCGACCCACTCCTCGTCGATGCCGTCGGGCTCGGTTGCGAGCCCCGCCCAGTCGGTCGGCTCGTCGCGGGCGGTCGCTTCCCAGTGGACGCGGTTCGGATCAGTGGACGTGGTCATGGGGGGTAGACCCCGCCCCGGTGGCAAAGGAATCGGTCGAGGGCGGCCGCTTCGCCGGCCTGAACGCCGGGGCGGCTTAGCGAGCGTTTAGCGGGGCGCCCCGGGCTCAGATACGGGGTGTCCCCCATACCGAACGCCAGCCGGCGGTGTGAGTATCCGTCCCGCGACATGGACGTAGGGCCCACCGGCATCGCTGGCCGTTTCACTGGCGGCGTGCCCGCGGCCAGACCCCCTCGAGCACGCTTCGGTTAGCGTGCCGGTGGCGCCCGACTCCGTCTCCTCGGTAGTGGTCAGACTGAGTGCCGTGTCTTCACGGTCTCGCGGTCCGGCGCTGTTCTGGCGGGTGGCCATCGGCAACGCCGCGGTGCTGGCGGCCGCGTGCGTGATCACGGCGCTGATCTTCGCGCCCGCCACGGATGACGTCGCCGTCCGCGAGCTGGCGATCTTCGCCGGCGGGCTCGTCGTCATGCTCGCCTTCAACCTGCTGCTGCTGCGACGCGCGCTCGGGCCGCTGCGGGAGCTGACCGCCTTCGCGCGGCGGATCGATCCGCTCGAGCCGGGCCGGCGGCTGCAGGTCGCGGGCGGGGACTCGGAGGCGACCGAGCTCGCGGACGCGTTCAACGAGATGCTCGACCGGCTCGAGGCCGAGCGCCGGGAGAGCGTCGCGCGGGCGCTCGCGGCCCAGGAGGGCGAGCGGCTCAGGGTCGCGCAGGAGCTCCACGACGGCGTCGGCCAGTCGCTCACGGGCGTGGTGCTGCAGCTCGGCCGCGTCGCGCGCGACGTCGACGACACCGCGCGTCCCGCGGTGGTCGAAGCGCAGGAGACCGCGCGCGAGAGCCTCGAAGAGGTGCGTCGGATCGCGCGGCGGCTGCGTCCGGAGGCGCTCGACGACCTCGGCCTCGCGAGCGCGCTGCTCGTGCTGGGCGAGCGCGTCGCCGAGCACAGCGAGCTGTCGGTCGACGTGCAGGTGCAGCCTGGCCTCGCCTTCAACCCGGACGAGGAGCTCGTGCTCTACCGCGTCGCGCAGGAGGCGCTGACGAACGTCGCCCGCCACTCGGGCGCCAGGCACGCCGAGGTGAAGCTGCACCTCCAGGGTGGCCGTCCGCTCCTGGAGGTCGGAGACGACGGCTCCGGCCTGCCGCCGAACGCGCACGACGGCAGCGGCATCCGCGGGATGCGCGAGCGGGCGGTGCTCGTCGGCGGCGCGCTCAAGCTCTCCGCGAGCCCGCTGGGCGGAGCGCGCATCACGTTGGAGCTGCCGGAGCCATGACCCAGACCCGCATCATGCTCGCCGACGACCACGCGGTCGTCCGCCGCGGCCTGCGCCTCGTGCTCGAGGGCGAGCCGGACCTGCGGGTCGTCGCCGAGGTCGGGGACGGCGCCGAAGCGGTCGAGCGCGGCCTGCGCGACGACGTCGACCTCGCCGTGCTGGACATCTCGATGCCGCGCATGACGGGTCTGCAGGCGGCCAGGGAGCTCACATCCCGCCGCGAGGGCCTCCGGGTCCTGATCCTCTCGATGCACGACAACGAGCAGTACCTGTTCGAGGCGCTGCGGTCGGGCGCGTCCGGCTACGTGCTCAAGTCCGTCGCCGACCGCGACCTGGTCGAGGCCTGCCGCGCCACGATGCGCGGCGAGCCGTTCCTGTACCCCGGCGCCGTCCGCGCGCTCATGCGGGACTTCGTCGAGCGCGCCCGCCGCGGTGACACGCCGCCCGACGACCCGCTCACCCCGCGCGAGGTCGAGATCGTCAAGCTGATCGCCGAGGCGCGCACCACGCGTGAGATCGCCGGCGAGCTGGTCCTGAGCGAGAAGACGGTGGAGCGCCACCGCACGAACATCCTCGCCAAGCTCGGCATGCGCGACCGTGTGGAGCTCGTCCGCTACGCCATCCGGCGCGGGCTGGTGGAGCCATAGGGCGCAAATGGGGGGCGTCCCGGATGGCGCTCCGGCCCGGCCTCCAGCACCATCGGAACCATGCTGGAGCTCGTGATCGTCGACGACCACCCGGCGGTCCGCTCCGGTCTGATCGGCTTGCTCGAGGAGGGTGAGGGCCTGCGCGTCGTCGCGTCCGCCGCGACGGCGCGCGAAGGCTTCGAGGCGATCGCCGACCTGCGCCCGGACATCGCGCTCCTGGACCTGCACCTGCCGGACGACGACGGCCTGAGCCTGTGCCTGCGCACGCGCGCGCTGCCCATGCCGCCGCGGGTCGTGATCTATAGCGCGTTCGCCAACGACGGCCTCGCCGTCCGGGCAGCGATCGCCGGCGCCTCGGCCGTGCTCGCCAAGTCCGCGCCACCCCACGTCCTGACCGCCGTCCTGCGCGGCGAGGTCCGCCCCACGGTGGACCCGCGAGCGCTGCGGGCGCTCGGCGCGCGGCTCGAAGCGCCGGAGCTCGCGGTGCTCGGCATGCTCGTGCACGGGGTGGCCGAGGAAGAGGTGGCGACGACGCTCGGGCTCACGCGCGAGCAGGCGCTCGCCCGCCGCGCGCAGATCCTCGCGCGCCTTGATGGCCGACGGCCGCTCGCCGCCGCATAAGGCGCCTGCGACAATAGGGGTATGCCCACGAGAGACCAGATCCTCGAGGCGCTCAAGGTCGTCATCGACCCCGAGCTGCACAAAGACATCGTCACGCTCGGGATGGTCCGCTCGATCGACATCGCCGAGACCGGTGCCGTGAACGTCACGGTCTCGTTGACGACCCCCGGCTGCCCGATCAAAGGCCATTTCCAGTCCGGCGTGACCAACGCCGTCAACGCGCTCGAAGGCGTCACGGCGGTCAACGTCGGGTTCGACGTGCTCACTGACGCCGAGAAGCAGGGCCTCCAGCGCACGCTGGGCCGCAACTCCGGCCTGCCCGCGGGCGCGCTCGCGCAGGTCGCGAACGTGGTGTGCGTCGGCTCCGGCAAGGGCGGCGTGGGCAAGTCCACGCTGACCGTCAACCTCGCCGCGGCGCTGCACGCCGAGGGCAAGAAGGTCGGCGTCCTGGACGCGGACGTGTGGGGCTACAGCATCCCGCGCATGCTCGGCCTCGGCGGCCAGCGCCCGTCCGTGAACGCCGAGCGCAAGATCCTCCCGCTCGAGTCGCACGGCATCAAGGTCATCTCGATCGGCTTCTTCCTCAAGGAGGACGAGGCGGTCGTGTGGCGCGGCCCGATGCTCCACAAGGCGCTCACGCAGTTCCTCGACGACGTCGCCTGGGGCGAGCTCGACTACCTGCTGATCGACCTGCCGCCGGGCACCGGCGACGTGTCGATGACGCTCAGCCAGCTGCTCCCGCAGGCCACGTTCATGATCGTCACGACGCCGCAGGACGTCGCGCAGAAGGTCGCGCGCCGCTCCGCCCAGATGGCCGACAAGGTCAACCTGGAGATCTCGGCCGTCGTCGAGAACATGTCCGGCTTCACCGCGCCGGGCGGTGACCACTACCCGATCTTCGGCGAGGGCGGCGGCCAGACCCTGGCCGACGAGCTCGACGTGCCGCTGCTCGGCCAGGTCCCGCTGACGATGCCGCTGCGCGCCCACGCGGACGCCGGCATCCCGCTCGTCGCCGTCGATCCCGACGACGCGGCCGCGCAGGCGATCCGCCACACGGCCCGCGGGCTCATCGCGATGGCGCCCGCCAAGCCCGTTTCCCTCCCGGTGCTGGAAGTCGTCCAGACCGGGCCGCCCCAGCCGGTCGGGATGTCACTCCCCATGGCCGGATAACGGACCTAGCGAGGTCGCGGCCTACTTTCCTGCGAAGTAGGCCGCGTTGCGCTCCGCGAACTGCGCCCACTCGTCGGGCAGCTGGTCTTCAGCGAAGCACGCGTCGACCGGGCACGCTTCGACGCAGGCGTCGCAGTCGATGCACTCGTCCGGGTCGATGTAGAGCTGTTCGACCTTGTCGTAGTCCGGCTCGTCGGGCGTCGGGTGGATGCAGTCGACGGGGCAGACCTCGACGCAGGAGTTGTCCTTGGTTCCCACACAGGGCTCGGCGATCACGTAGGCCATGGCCCCATGGTCGCATAGGCTGGTGATCGACTGTGCTTCTCCTGACGGGAGCTACCGGACTTCTGGGCCACGCCGTCCTGCGCCGACTGGTCGCAAACCGCGTGCCAGTGCGGTGTCTGGTGCGCGATCCGCGCCGCCTGGGCCCCGAGCGGGTAAGGGTGCAATTGTCGATCGGAGATCTGGCCGATCCGGCTTCGTGGCGCCATGCGCTGCGCGGCGTGGACACCGTCGTGCACCTGGCGGGCGGCGCGCGCGACCAGGCCCGCGCGACGGTCGAGGAGCTCAACGGCCTCGCCTCGTTCCGCCTGCTGCGTGCGGCTGAGCGAGCGGGGGCGCGCCACTTCGTGTGGATCACGCCGCTTGGCGCGACGCCGCACCACCCGATGCGGATGCACCGCGCGAAGGCGCTCGCCGCGGCCGCCATCGAAGCCGCCGACATCCCGACGACGACGCTCGCCCACTCGCTCATCTACACGCCCGGCGACCCGCACCTGCTGTGGATCGAGCGGCTCGGCTACCTGCCCGCGGTCCCGCTCGTCGGCCGTGGCATCGCGCGCACCCAGCCGATCTGGGCCGAGGACATGGCGGACGCGGTGCTCGCCGCCCTGCAGTCACCCGAGGGACAGCGGCGCTTCGAGCTCGCCGGTCCGGAGACGCTCACGCAGCGCGAGATCGTCCGGCTCGTGCTCGCGGCCGCCGGCCGGCGCCGCCGCGCGCTGCCGCTCCCGCTGGTCGGCCTGCGGGCCGCGCTGCGCGCCGAGGAGACGCTCGCCGGCCCGACGTCCCTGATCACCTGGGACGAGGCGCAGCTGCTCGCCGTCGAGATGCTCAGCGCCCGCGGCACCGCCGACGCCGAGGCCCTCGGCGTCACGCCGCGGCGGATGCCGGCGGTCCTGGGCGCAAGATCGCGGCAACCGACTTCGTCGGCGCCAAGCGACAGCGCTTAGAGATCGCCTCGCGGATCTTCTGGGCGCAGGTGTGCCCAAGGGCTGGCGTATTCGAGCTGCCGAGCCAGCTGCAGCAGCCGGTCCTCGGCCAGCGGGCGCCCGACGATCTGGATGCCGACCGGCAGCCCGTCCGCGCCCAGCCCGACCGGCACGGAGATCGCGGGCTGGCCCGTCACGTTGAACAGCGACGTGTACGGCGTGAACAGCCCGGAGCGCGCCAGGTCGCCCATCGGGTCCTCACCGTAGCCGTGGCACTCGCCGATCAACAGCGGCCGGGCGCCCAAGGCCGGCGTGACGAGCACGTCGTAGTCGGCGAAGAACCCGACGATCCGGCGGGCGAGCGCCTGGAGCTCCGCGAGCGTGCTCAGGTAGGTGACGGCCGGCGTGTTGCGCGCCCGCTCGAGCACCGCGCGTGACAGCGGCTCGATCTCGTCCGCCTCCGGCTCGCGGCCCTTCATGCGCACGAGCATCTCGATGCCGAGCGCGATCATCGGCCCAAAGACGTTGATGAACGCGTCGAGCACCTCGGCGGGCGGGAACGGCGGGGCGACCTCCTCCACCTCATGGCCGAGGCCCTGCAGGATCTCCGCGCCACGCCGGACGCCGTCCAGCGCGTCGGCCGGCGGCTCGACGCCGAGCGAGTTCGCCGCGGTGACGGCCACGCGCAGCCGCCCGGGGTCGCGCCGCAGGGCCGTGGCGTACGGCTCGGCGGGGCGCGGCGCCCAGGTCGCGTCACCCACCTCGTAGCCGTTGAGCACGTCGAGCGCGTGCGCGGTGTCGGCGACGGTGCGCGTGAGGACGCCGTGGCAGGCGAGGAACGAGTCGCCCATCGCCGGGCCGACCGAGATGCGCCCGCGGCTCGGCTTCAGTCCCACCAGCCCGCAGCACGCCGCGGGGATGCGAAGCGAGCCGCCGCCGTCGTTGCCGTGCGCCAGCGGCACCATCCCGGCCGCGACGGCCGCCGCCGACCCGCCGCTCGACCCGCCCGGCGTGCGGTCCAGCTCCCACGGGTTGCGCGTCGGGCCGCCGAAGCGCGGCTCGGTCGTCGGCAGGATCGCGAACTCGGGCAGGTTCGTCGTCCCCACGATCACGAATCCGGCCTCGCGCAGGCGTGATACGAGGAACGCGTCCTGGGCGGCCCGGAGGCCCTCGACGAACCGGGACCCGAAGGTGAGCGGGAAGCCCTCGACCGAAACGTTGCCCTTGACCGCGATCGGCACGCCCGCGAACGGCTGCGCGTCGCCAGGCTGCACCTTGTCGGCGTCGGCCAGGGCGCGCTCGCCGTCGACCGCCACGAACGCGTTCAGTGCGGGGTCGAGCGCCTCGATCCGGCGCAGGGCGGCCTCGGTCACCTCCCGCGCGCTGGCCTCCCCGCTGCGCACGAGCGCAGAGATCTCCACGGCCGAAGCGAACGCGGTGTCCACCCCTCGGCACCCTACCTACTAGCCTGCGGCGGGCTCTATGCGCGCACTCGTGAAAGCCCACGCCGAGCCCGGTCTGTGGCTCCAGGACGTCCCCGAGCCCGAGATCGGCATCAACGACGTGCTGATCCGCGTCGACCGCACCGGCATCTGCGGCACCGACCTGCACATCTCCAACTGGGACGCCTGGGCCCAGAGAACGATCCCGGTCGGGCTCGTGATCGGCCACGAGTTCGTGGGCGACGTGGTCGCGGTCGGCGACAACGTCACGGGCTTCGCGCCCGGCGACCTCGTCAGCGGTGAGGGCCACCTGGTCTGCGGGCGCTGTCGCAACTGCATGGCGGGCCGGCGGCACCTGTGCGCGCACACCGAGGGAATCGGCGTGTCGCGGACCGGCGCGTTCGCGGAGTACATCGCGCTGCCGATGACCAACGTCTGGCATCACGGCAAGAACATCAGCCGTGACGTCGCGTCGATCTTCGACCCCTTCGGCAACGCCGTCCACACCGCGCTCGCGTTCCCGGTCCTGGGCGAGGACGTGCTGATCACGGGCGCCGGCCCGATCGGGCAGATGGCCGCGGCCGTCGTCCGGCACGCGGGCGCGCGCCACGTCGTCATCACCGACGTCAACCCGCACCGACTCGAGCTGGCGCGCCGGATGGGCGTCACGCGCGCCGTCGACGTGCGCTCGGAGAAGCTCGCCGACGTGCAGGCCGAGCTGCACATGGAGGAGGGCTTCGACGTCGGCCTGGAGATGTCGGGCAACGCCAGCGCGCTGCGCGACATGATCGCCAACATGGCGCACGGCGGCCGGATCGCGCTGCTCGGCATCCCGCCCGAGGAATTCGCGATCGACTGGAACCAGGTCGTGTTCAACATGCTCACGATCAAGGGCATCTACGGCCGCGAGATGTACGAGACGTGGTACGCGATGACGGTGATGGTCCAGAGTGGGCTCGACATCTCGCCCGTGATCACGCACCACTTCGCGGCCGAGGACCACGAGGAGGCGTTCGCCACGGCGGCGGGCGGCGAGGCGGGCAAGGTCATCCTGCACTGGAGGGACTGATGTATTCCGTGCGTGAGCAGTTGGCGGGCGAGCTGGACGAGATCCGCTCGGCGGGCCTGTTCAAGGCCGAGCGGGTGATCCAGTCCCCGCAGCAGGCCAATGTGGCCGTGGAGGGCGGCGAGGTCCTGAACCTCTGCGCAAACAACTACCTCGGGCTCGCGGATCACCCCGCGCTGGTCGCGGCCGCCCAGGAGGCGCTGGACCGCTGGGGCTTCGGGATGGCGTCCGTGCGCTTCATCTGCGGCACCCAGGAGATCCACAAGGAGCTGGAGGCCAAGATCTCCGGCTTCCTCGGGATGGAGGACACGATCCTCTACGGCTCCTGCTTCGACGCCAACGGCGGCCTGTTCGAGACGCTGCTCGGGCCCGAGGACGCCGTCATCTCCGACGCGCTCAACCACGCCTCGATCATCGACGGCATCCGGCTCTGCAAGGCCCAGCGCCACCGCTACGCGAACTCGGACATGGACGAGCTGGAGGCCAAGCTCAAGGAGACGGCGGGCGCCCGGCGCCGCTTGATCGCCACCGACGGCGTCTTCTCCATGGACGGTTACGTCGCCAAGCTCGATGAGATCTGCGACCTGGCTGAGACGTACGACGCGATGGTCATGGTCGACGACTCCCATGCCGTCGGCTTCGTCGGCGAGGGCGGGCGCGGCACGCCCGAGCTCAAGGGCGTGATGGACCGCGTGGACATCATCACCGGCACGCTCGGCAAGGCGCTCGGCGGCGCGTCCGGCGGCTACACGTCCGCGCGGGCCGAGATCGTCGCGCTGCTGCGCCAGCGCTCGCGCCCGTACCTGTTCTCCAACACGCTCGCGCCGCCGATCGTCGCCGCGTCGCTGAAGGCGTTCGAGCTGCTGGAGAGCGGCGGGGAGCTGCGGGCCCAGCTGCGCGCCAACACGGAGCGCTTCCGCTCCCGCATGACCGAGCTCGGCTTCGACATCCTGCCCGGTGACCACCCGATCGTGCCGGTCATGTACGGCGACGCGGTGCTCGCCGGCCGCACCGCGGACGCGATGCTCGAGCGCGGCGTGTACGTGATCGCGTTCTCGTTCCCGGTCGTCCCGCGCGAGCAGGCCCGCATCCGCACGCAGATGTCGGCCGCGCACTCGACCGAGGACATCGACCGCGCGATCGCGGCCTTCGAGGCCGTGCGCTCAGAGATCGCTGGGTAGCGGCACCTGCTGCGGTGGGGCGCCGGTCTCGGCGTCCCACGACTCGTAGGCCTCGCCGTCGCGGCCGACGTGCTCATTGGCGCTGCCGAGCGCCAGCAGCAGGCAGTCCTCGGTGCCGCGGTTGAGCAGCTGGCGCCGGACCTCCGGCGCGACGCGGACGAGCTCGCCCTGCGTGAGCTCGCGCTCGGACCCGTCGATGCCGAGCGTGAGGGTCCCGCTGAGCACCAGGAAGACCTCCTCCTGGTGGAAGTGGCGGTGGATGCGCCCGCGCTGGCCGGGGCGCAGCCGGATCTGGTTGATGCCGAACGTGGTGACCCCGAGCTCGCGCCGCAGCGAGAAGAAGCGCTCTTCGGTGTCGGGGTCGAGTTTCGCGAAGCTGACGCCGGTCTCCATGCGTCAGATCATGCCTGGAAGCCGATCCAGGTCTGCGACTCCTCCGGCGTGAGCCCGCCGTGATGGCCCTTGAAGCGCTGCTCCGCGCTCGGGAAGCCGGTCAGCGCCGCCATCCGGCCGGGCGCAGGCAGCACGCACACGTCGGCCAGGCGCTCGCGCAGGCGTGGGCCGATGTGGTCGAAGAGCTCGTCGGCCCGCCGCACCTGCGCGCGGTGCTCGAGCCGCGCGGACAGCTCCGTGATCACCAGCTCGGGGTCGTCCACGTGCAGGAAGAGGTCGCGCGCCGAACCGGCCGGCGGGCGGGTGAGGTGGCGCGGCAGCTCGGACCAGAACAGGTCCAGATGGTCGGTGGTGTGCACGTCGAGCTGCCCGTGATCGGCGGTGACGAGCATGGGCGTGCGCACTTTTGCCAGCGCGTCGAGTGCGCGCAGGGACTGCTGCACGAACGCCTCGCTCGACGGTCCCTCGCGGTGGCCGGTGGCGTCGATCGCGTCCCAGTACAGGTAGGTGACCCCCGGCAGCTCGCCGAGCAGCCCGACCGCCTCCTCAAACGTGTCGAAACCGCGCACCGTGGCGCCCGCGAACGCCGCCGAGCCGTACGGCGTGTCCGCGATCGGCGCCGGCTGCAGCACCGTCGCGCCCGCGCACCGGCTCGGCCACGGGAACAGCTCCTGCGGGGTGATCGGCAGCGGGTCGTTGGAGGCCCCGAGCGCGAACCGCAGCGGCCGGATCACGTCCCCGACCAGCGGCTCGTAGCAGCGCCACTCGTACAGGCCGTGCTCGGTCACGGGCAGGCCGCTGTAGAGCGTCGTCAGGTGCGCGGTCGTCGTCGACGGGAACTGGGAGGACGCCGGCGTGATCTCGAGCCGGCGCAGGAGCGGGTGGTCGCCGTGGCGCTGCACGAACGCCCAGCCGAACGCGTCCAGCAGCACGACGGCGAGCTGGTCGTGCTCGGCGGCGAGCGCGTCGATGCGCGCGGGCAGGTCCGCGAAGCCGGTCACCGCGTGGCGCGGGACCGCACGAGCGTCTGGGCGAGGGAGACGGTCAGCGGCTCGACCTCGTGGATCGAGGAGGTGTGCAGCAGCCGGACGCCCGCGTTCACGACGCCCTGGACGAGCTGGGCGGCGAGCTCGGCGTCCGGATCGCCCTGGAGCTTGAGCTCGTCCACCAGCAGCGCCGCGGGACGGTAGGCGAGCGCGTTGATGCGGGCGCGGACCGCCGGGCCGAGCGGCGCGTCACCGAGCAGCTGGGCGAGCCGGTGCGCGCCGGCGACCACGAGCCGTAGCTGCGTCGCGACGAACGCCTCGATGCGGCCGTCCGCGTCGTCGGCGGCGTCCATGGCGGCGCGCAGGTCCTGCAGCCAGCGCGGCATGTCGCGCTCGCACAGCGCCGCAATCAGGTCGTCGCGGGAGCCGAAGTAGCGGTAGATCGAGTTGCGCGCGAGCCCGGTGCGGTCACCGAGGCGGCCGAACGTGAGCGCCGCGTGGCCCTCCTCGAGCAGGATCTGCTCGGCGGCGTCGAGGAGCGCCTCGCGCTGCTGCGCGCGGTGCTCGGCGACGGTGGGCGCGTCGATCTGCGGCATTCGAGGAATGCTAGACGTGCGGGTGGCGCCCCCGAACCGCTCGGGGGCGCGAAGGCGTCAGGCTTCGCCGCGGGCGCGGCGGGCCAGCTCGACCGTGGCGCCCCGCAGGTCGCCCGGCTTGTTCGCCGCCTCGGCGAACGCGATCCGCGTCTCGGTGAAGCCACGCGGCGTCTGCACGTGCAGGTCCAGGCCGTAGCGGTCGATCCGCACGCACTTGGCCTCGGTCGCGTCCGGGTGGCCGCCGAGGGCGCGCGCCATGTCCAGCAGGTTGTGCGCGTGGTCGGAGTTGAGGTGCTTGATCGCGTACGCGGCGCCCGGGGCGACCGGGTCGGGCTCGGCGGCGTGGTAGGTGTCGGCGTCCGTGGAGTCCATGCGGCCGTAGCCTCCCACCCAGCGCACGCGCTCGATGCGCAGCGCGTAGTAGGTGAAGTCGCCGAAGCCACCGTACAGGCCGGACGCGGGCGACGCCTGCTTGTACGCGGCGACGGCGGCCTCGTGCTCCGGCGTGCCGTCGACGAGCGCCTCGGCGTGGCCGGCGAGCGTGACGCGGCCGCTGTCGAGTGGGTCACCGACGGGCTCGGCCTCGCCGACCATCAACGACGCGCGCGGCTCACGCGTGAGGTTGCGGCCGTGCTCGGCGAGCGTGGACAGGCACAGGATCGGCGTGCCGTCCGGGAGCGCGGCGTAGAGCACGGCGGACGCCCACGGCGTGCCGTCCTCGCTGCTGGTGGCCAGGGCGGCCATCTTGCCCTGGGCGACGAGCGTGCGCGCTTCCTCGGCCGGGGTGCGCGTGGTGGTGGGAGCGACGGGCTCGAGCGGCTCCGCGACCGTGAGGACGTCGGCCGGAGCGATGTGATCAACGGGGAAGGCGGTCACGACGCTCGGGGACGTTAGCGACAGGTGTCCCGAAGATCAAGACACCTGTCGCCAAGTTGTCGCGGGCTACTTGAAGGAGATCGTCGCGGTGCGCTTGCCCGTGGCCTTCTTGGCCGTGCGCTGCAGCGTGTAGGTGCCGCCCTTGAGCGTCGTGCCCTGCAGGACGCTGAGGCGCAGCGTGCGGCGCTCGACGGTGCCACGGGCGACCGTCTTCTTCGTGGCGGGGTCGATCAGGCGCACGTGCACCTCGGCCTTGGTCGCGAACGCGGCCCTGGAGAGGCGGATCACGCGCAGCTCGGCGTCACGGCCGTCCTTGCCGGCCGGGCCCGCGGGACCGGCCGGGCCGGTCGCGCCGTCCTTGGCGGGAGCGGCGGCGGTGAGGATCTCGTCGGCGGCGACGGTCAGCGCCATCGTGCCGTACAGGCGCGAGTTGGCCCCGAAGCCCGAGAGGATCGACTGGGCGGTGCTGACCGGGACGATGTTCGTGATCGCGTGCGAGCCATCCGGGCGCTTGCTGACGGTCGCGTCGCTCAGGTCGAGGTTGAACTGGACGTCGTTGCGGTCGTAGCTCGTCACCGCGGGCGCGATCTTCGTGCCCGAGCTGCGCAGCGTGCCGGTCGCGCCGTCGATCGTGATGACCGGATCGACGATCGTGCCTGGCTTGAAGTTGCGGCCCTCGTGGATGATGAAGGTGAACTTGCCGGTCAGCTCGACGGTGGCGGAGAGCTTGCCGCCGCTGGTGGTGCTGAACGTGCTGCCGGTGGCGGAGGCGGGGTAGGTGAGCTTGTAGCGCTCATTGACGCCGCGCGCCGGGGTCGGCGTCGCGGTGCCGTTGAGCCCGGGGATCGACGCGCCGACGGGGTTCGTCAGGGTCGCCGGCGCGGTCGCCTCGATGCGGCCGTTGGGCGGGAAGCCGCCGGTCGTCTGCGTCGCGTACCCAAGCCACGTGCGGGTGTTGTCGGTCGTGCTGTCGAACTGGTTCGCCATCGTCCAGTCGAGGCGGCCGCCGGTGACGGTGAAGTCGGCGGCGCTCGCGGGCGCGGCCGCGGTGAGCAGCGCGCCGGCCAGGGCCGGACCGGCGAGGCGGCGGTTGATGGTGATCATCGGAGTCCTTTCACTGGATCAGGGTCAACGCTCGGGGAAGGTGAACGAGCCCCACGGCCGGCCGGGCTCGTACTGGCCGCCGCCGAGGCGCTGGTTGCCCGCCGCGACCGTGGCGTGAAGCCGCACGTAGCCGTTGCTCCGCGTGGCGGTGAAGTCCATGACCTTCTCGCCCGTGTAGGCGTCGGACGGCGTGCCGCACGTGTCCTGACGCGGGGCGCTGAGGCCGCTGGCGAAGATCTCGCCGCTCTGCCCGTCGGCGGCGAAGACGATCCGCAGGTCCCGGATCACCTCGTTGATGCCGAGCGAGGGCTTCGCGTAGGTGATCGTCCCGCGCAGCTGCAGCGTGCGTCCGTCGGGTGAGACCGACTCGACCGGGAACCGGTGATCGAAGGCGTGCGTCGCCAGCAGCCGTGCGGCGCCGCCGGACGCCACGATCGACGACGCCTCGGTCGAGCACACCGGGAGGTTCGACGTGAGGACGTAGCGCGTCCAGCTGAAGAGGTCACGCGTGCCGGGAAGGTCGCAGCTGAGCCAGTCGACGCTGCCGGCCGGCGCGGCGGTGAAGCGAGCGGCGTCGCAGGGCGGGCGCTCGGTGGAGGTCTCCGGCGTCGGCGTGGCCGTGGCGGACGGCGTGGGCGTTGCCGTCGCGGCCGGGGGCACGCTGGGGCCCGGCGCGGGCGCCGGCAGCGGCGAGCCGCCCTCGATCGGCGTGGGCGCGTAGGCGACGCTCAGCGTGCCGAGCGTCTTCGTCGACGGCGTGCGCTCGAGCTTGAGCGCGGTGCGCAGCGCCTTCGCCGCGGCCGGGGTGAGCGCGATGCGGGCGCCGGCGAGGCTGACAGCGCCGCGCGCGGCGTCGAGCTGTGGGGGCCGCGTCGGCTTGACCGCGAGCAGCCGGAGGTTCTTCCTACCGAGGCGCGCGGCGACGTACGAGGAGGTGCGCCCGACGGTGAGGCTGAGCGCGGTGGCGTTGGCCGAGCGCTTGCCCGCCTTGAAGCGCAGCGTGCCGTTGACGGCGACCCGTGCCGCTGCGGTGACCGACGCGTTGGTCACCGTCAGGGTGCCGGTGGACAGCGTGAGCGGCTTCAGCGCGCGCTTCCCTGCGGCGGAGAGCTCGATCTTGGGCGCCGTCGACTGGGCGGTGGCAGGGCTCGGCGCAACCGCGAGGAGCGCGACGGCAACGGCGAAGACGGGGCGAGACGGTGACATGGGTCCAATTCCGACCGTGGTGGACGGAAAGGGACCCTAACACACCAACTTAGGGTAGCCTAATCGCCCGCCATGATCCGCCTAGTCGCCGCCATCCTCCTGGCGCTCCTCGTCTACGCCGCTCCCGCGCAGGCCGCTCCCCGCGTCGCCGCGCTGACCCCCTTCTCGGCCTCCACCATCACGCGCCTCGGCGTCCGCCCCGTCGTGGTCGGGCAGACCCTCGGAGGCACCGATCAGTACCTCGCGTCGCTCCGCAACGTGCCGGTGATCCCGCTCTCGCACCCGCTCGGCCCGAACATGGAGCAACTGGCCACCTACAACGCCAGCATCGTGCTCTCGAGCAAGACGTGGCAGCGTGGCACGCCCGCCATGCGCCGGCTCGGCATGAAGGTCTACGAGTCCGACCCGTCGAGCATCGCCGCCGTCGGGCACGAGACGCGCGCGATCGGCAAGATCCTCGGCCGCACCCGCGCCGCCAACGCCCTCGCCACCAAGATCGAGAACGACGTTCGCGCCGCCCAGCAGGGCATCAAGCGCCGCCCGCGCGTGCTCGTGATCCTCGGCGTCGGCCGCACGCCGTACGCGATGCTCGCCAACTCCTGGGGCGGCGACGTCGTCGCCAAGGCCGGCGGCCAGCTGCTCACGCAGGGCCTGCGCGCGCCGAGCGGCATCGCCCGCATCTCGGACGAGATCGTCGTCCAGCGCAACCCGGACATCATCATCGCCGTCCCGCACGGCAACCCGGGCGCGATCAACCGGCTCGCGCAGTACTACCGCTCGAACCCGAACTGGCGCAACACGCGCGCGGTCAAGAACAACCGCGTGTACGTCGCCACGGGCAACCAGCTGCTGCAGCCGTACCCGGGCGTCGCGGCGACGATCCGCAGCGTCCGCGCCAAGTTCCTGAAGAACTACTAGGTGACCGTCCGGCGCTCGTCCGTCGTCCTCACCGCCACCGTCGCCCTCGTCGCCGCCGCCGCGGCGTCGATGGCGCTCGGGGCGGTGCACGTGCCCCTGGCCAACATCTGGGAGGCACTGACCGGCCAGGCCGAGGAAGGGCCGCTGCGGCAAATCATCGTCGAGCTGCGGCTGCCGCGGACGATCTCGGCGCTGGTGGTCGGCGCGGCCCTGGGGGTCGCGGGCGCGCTGCTCCAAGGCTCGCTCGCCAACCCGCTGGCTTCGCCGGACGTGATCGGCGTGACGGGCGGCGCCGGCTTCGGCGCGATGCTCACCCTGCTGGCGTTCCCGAGCGCGATCGCGCTGCTGCCCGTGGGGGCGCTCGTGTTCGGCATCACCGCCGCCGCGATCGTGTTCGCGATCGGCTGGTCGGGCGCGCACGCGGGGTCGATCGGCCGCGTCATCCTGGCCGGCATCGCGATCACCGCGCTGTTCGGCGCGGCCACGACGTCGCTGATGGTCGCCTTCAGCGACCGCGTCCAGTCCGCGGTGTTCTGGCTCGCGGGCGGCCTGAGCTCGGACGGCTGGTCCTCGCTGAGCGTCGTGTGGCCCTACTTTCTCGTCGGCTTCCTGATGGCGGTGTTCCTGGCACGGCCGCTGGACCGGCTCGCGCTCGGCGACGACGTGGCCGCGTCCCTGGGCGGTCGTCCCCGGCTCGTGCGGTTGGCCGCCGCGGCCGCCGCGGCGCTGCTGGCCTCGAGTGCGGCGGCGATCGCCGGCCTGCTCGGGTTCCTCGGGCTCGTCATCCCGCACCTCGTGCGGCTGGCCGGCGGGACAGCCTCGCACCGGTTCGTCCTGCCCGCGAGCGCGCTCTGCGGGGCCGCGCTGCTGGTCGCCGCGGACACGCTCGCGAGGGTCGTGCTGGCGCCGATCGAGCTGCCCGTCGGCCCGCTGATGGTCGTGATCGGCGTCCCGCTGTTCCTGTGGCTGCTTCGGGAGGCGGTGTGAGCGAGCCGCGCCTCGTCGCGCGCGACGTGCACGTCAAGATCGGCGACACGCCGATCCTGCACGGCGCCTCGATGAGCGTCCACGCGGGAGAACTGCTCGCGGTCGTCGGGCCCAACGGCGCGGGCAAATCCACGTTCTCGCGCGCGGTCTCCGGTCTGCAGCCCATGGAGCAGGGCGACGTCTGCTGGGGCGGCATCCCGCTCGGCGAGCTCAAGGGCCGCAAGATCGCGCGCCTGCGCGCCTTCGTCCCCCAGCGCGCGCCCGTGCCCGCGGGCGTGACCGTCCGCGAGGCCGTCGAGCTCGGCCGTTCCCCGCACATCAAGGCCTTCGCGCGCCCGACCCGGCACGATCGTGAGGCCGTCGAGCACGCGCTGGAGCGCACCGGCACGCTCGAGTTCGCCGAGCGCCGGTTGACGACGCTGTCCGGGGGCGAGCTCCAGCGCGTCCAGATCGCGGTCGGGCTCGCCCAGGAGGCGCCCGTGTTGATCGCCGACGAGCCGACCTCGCACCTGGACCTCGGCGCCACCGCGATCGTCGCCCGGCTGCTGCGCCGGCTGGCCGACGACGGCCTGTCCGTGATCCTCGTCGTCCACGACCTCGCCCTGGCCGCGGCGATCGCCGATACCGTGGTCGTCATGGCCGACGGCCGCACCGCCGCCACCGGCAAGCCCGACGAGGTGCTCACGCGCGAGCGTCTGAGCGAGGTCTGGCGCGTGGACGCCTCCCTCGACGAGCGCGGCGCGCTGCACGTGAACTGGCTCGGACGCTGAGCCGTGCCGCGTCGCAACCGCCGCGCACCGGGTCCTGAGCCGGTCGTCTTCCGGCCGCCACCCGCGCAGCGCGCCTCATGCGAGACGAAGGAGCGCTACGCGAGCGAGGCGGAGGCGCGCTCGATCGCCCTGATGAACGCAATTCCGGGCCGCGCCGCGGCGACCCGGCCGTACCAGTGCTCCGTGTGCGGCGGCTGGCACCTCACGTCAGCGACTCGATGACGGTCTTGGCCGTCACGAGGTCGCAGCCCGTCTCCTCGCGGTAGATCTTGATCGCGTGCAGCGTCTTGCCGCCGGCGACGAGCGCGCGCACCTCAGGGCTCACGCTCGTGTCCGGGGCGGGTCGGGCGACGTTCAGCGTCGCGTAGAGGTGGTCCACCAGCTGCTCGAGTTCCCGCACGCGGGGGCGAAGATCGTCCATGTGCCGCAGCATCGCCGAGCCGCCCGGAGCCGGCGAGGCGGATAACCGGCGGCCGGCCGTCGGTTCGCCGCCCCCTTAAACGCAACGGGGCCCCTCCCGGGGCCCCGAAGAGCTTCAGCCGTGAGGCTGGTTTACATCATGCCGCCCATGTCGGGCATGCCGCCGCCCATGCCGCCGCCGGCGCCGTCCTTCTCCGGGACCTCGGCGACGATCGCCTCGGTGGTGAGGATGTTCTTGGCGATGGAGGCCGCGTTCTGCAGCGCGGAGCGCGTGACCATGGCGGGGTCGATGACGCCCGCGCCGACCAGGTCGACGTACTCGCCGGTCGCGGCGTTGAGGCCGATGCCGGCCTCGGCGCGACGGACCTCGTTGACGACGACCGAGCCCTCGAAGCCGGCGTTCTCCGCGATCTGGCGGAGCGGCTCCTCGAGCGCGCGCAGGACGATGCGCAGGCCGGTCTTCTCGTCGTCGATGCCGGTGGCGTCGACGTTGATGGCCGCAGCCGCCTCGACGAGCGCGATGCCGCCGCCCGGGACGATGCCCTCTTCGAGCGCCGCGCGGGTCGCCTGCAGGGCGTCCTCGACGCGGTGCTTCTTCTCCTTCATCTCCGTCTCGGTGGCCGCGCCGACCTTGACGACGGCGACACCGCCGGAGAGCTTGGCGAGGCGCTCCTGCAGCTTCTCGCGATCGAAGTCGGAGTCGGTGTTCTCGACCTCGCCCTTGATCTGGTTGATGCGGCCCTTGATGGCGTCCGCATCGCCGGCGCCGTCGACGATCGTCGTGTTGTCCTTGGCGACGACGACGCGGCGGGCGCGACCGAGCTGCGAGAGCTGCGTGTTCTCGAGCTTGAGGCCCATCTCCTCGGTGATGACCTCGCCGCCGGTGAGGATCGCGATGTCCTCGAGCATGCGCTTGCGGCGATCGCCGAAGCCCGGCGCCTTGACGGCGACGCCCGTGAACGTGCCGCGGAGCTTGTTGACGATCAGCGTGGCCAGAGCCTCGCCCTCGACGTCCTCGGCGATGATCAGCAGCGGGCGGCCGGACTGGATGACCTGCTCCAGGACGGGCAGGAGGTCACGGACGGAGCCGATCTTCTGGTTGGCGATGAGGATGTAGGGGTCCTCGAGGACACCCTCCATGCGCTCCTGGTCGGTCGCCATGTAGGGCGAGATGTAGCCCTTGTCGAACTGCATGCCCTCGGTGAACTCGAGGTCCATGCCGAACGTCTGGCCCTCCTCGACGTTCACGACGCCGTCCTTGCCGACCTTGTCGATCGCGTCGGCGATGACGTCGCCGATCTCCTCGTCACCGGCCGAGATGGTGGCGACGCGGGCGATCTGGTCCTTGCCGGAGATCTCCTTGGCCTGCGAGCGGATGTGCTCGACGACCTGATCGACGGCGATCTCGATGCCCTTCTTGAGACCGAGCGGGTTGGCGCCGGCAGCGACGTTCTTCAGTCCCTGGCGGACGATCGCCTGGGCGAGCACCGTCGCCGTCGTCGTGCCGTCGCCGGCGACGTCGTTGGTCGCCGTGGCGACCTCGCGGACGAGCTGGGCGCCCTGGTTCTGGAAGACGTCCTCGACCTCGATCTCACGCGCGATGGTCACACCGTCGTTCGTGATCGTGGGAGCACCGAACTTCTTGTCCAGGACGACGTAGCGGCCACGCGGGCCGAGGGTCACCTTGACGGCGTTGGCGACCGCGTCAACACCGAGCTCGAGGGCCTTGCGGGCCTCGACGTCGTACTTGAGTTCCTTGTGAGCCATGTGTCTTCAGGTCTCCTTGAAAAGCCGTTAGCCGGCGACCTTGGCGAGGACGTCGGACTCGCGCAGGACCAGCAGGTCCTCGCCGTCGACCGTGATCTCGGTGCCGCCGTACTTCGAGTACAGGACCTCGTCACCCTCGACGACGTCGAGGGGCTGGCGCTGGCCGTTGTCGTCGAGCTTCCCGTCGCCGACGGCAAGGACCTTGCCCTTCTGGGGCTTCTCCTTGGCGGTGTCAGGAAGAACGATGCCGGAAGCGGTGGTCGCTTCCTCCTCGACGGCCTTGACGATCAAACGATCGCCCAGCGGCTTCAGCTTCATTGAGTGACCTCCACTCAGATGGGTGCCTGTTGAATCTGTTGGCACTCTCAGGGAGAGAGTGCCAGCGGAGGTGCATGATACGACGAAATTTCAGGTCGTCAAGGGCTGCTTGGCACTCTCTTCACAGGAGTGCCAAGACGCGCGCGACGCGAACGCCCGAGGCGCCGTCACGACTGACGTGACGGAGCCCGGGAGTTGGGCGAAGCGCGTGGCTCGCCTGGCTCCCGGCGCGAGCCGGTAGAGCACGTCGCCGTCGCTGAAGAACGCGGCGCCGTCGTCCACGCCGACCAGTGCGCCGCGCGTCGAGACGGCGCGCAGCCGCCGCAGGCGCGTGTCGTAGACGCCGTCCGCGCCGAGCAGCCGATCGTCGTCGAGCCACGTGAGCCGTCCGCCCGCGCCGGTGACGAGCTTCCCCGAGCGGACGTCGAGCACCGCCGAGCGGCCGTCCCGCAGGCGCCCGGCGACGCGGTGGCCGTAGCCGGAGATCGACGTGAACTCGCCCCTGATCCGGGCCGAGCGCAGCCTCCCGCCGGTGAGCGGAACGATCCGGACCAGGCGGCCGTGGGCGAAGTACGCGCGCGAGCCGACGATCGCGGCGGCGTCGGCGCGGCGGTGCATGCGCTCCCGGACGCGCCCGTGGCGCACGGAGAGCAGCACCATCTCGCCGTCGCGCCGGCCGACCGCCCACAGCCGGTCGCCCTGCCCGGTGCACCCCACCGCGACCGCGTCCCGGACCGGCACCGCGGTGGACCCCGAGAAGCCGCCCGCGGACGTCCTCGCCAGGCGCACCCGGCCGTCCGCGCCGCGGAGGGCCTGCACGACGCCGTCCGTCGCGCAGCGGCTTTGCGCGAGCACCTGCCCCTGGGCGACGCCGTAGCCCGCGACCCGCCCGTCGGCCCCGAGCTGGACCGTGTCCGTGCCGCGCACGCCGGTGACCGCGGCCACCAGCCGCGCGGTGCCGCTCGGGGCAGGCAGCTCGCTCGCCGCGATCAGCGTCTCCGGGTCCGACGTGCTGCACGCGAAGATCTCGCCGCCGGCGTCATAGAGCAGCCCGACGCGCGCGCCGACCGTCAGCTGGACCTGGCAGGAGGTGAAGGCGCTGCGCAGCGTGACGCGCTCGCCCGGCGATCCCTTCAGCGCACGCTCGACGCGCACGGAGTATTCGAGGGCGCCCGCCGCCGCCGTGCGCGACTCGACGACGCCGACCACCGCGTTCTGCGCCCCGGCGAGCGACATGGCCGGATGGCCGGGGATGCAGACGCAGGCGCTCGCCGTGGCCGGGGCCAGAGCGAGCGCGAGAAGGCTAGTTCTGAGCGCCGCCCACGCCGCGGAGGCGATCCTGGAAGTCCGGCGGGTTCTCGACGATCTGTGAGAAGCGCACGACCGTGACCGTGTCATCCAGGGCGACCTCGCGATCATAGATCTGCTTGAGGAAGTGGACGAGCTCTTCCGTCCGGCGGAACTCGGGGTTGTCGTGCTCGATGTCGCGCGGCGAGAGGTCCTTGACCCGCTTGACCTCCACGTTGTCGATGACGGCGTGGAACAGCTTCTCGCGCGGCGAGTACTGGTAGCCGACGGTGACGAGCACGACCTGGTTCTTGCGGTACTTGTGCCGCTTGTCGCCGAGGCGGATGGTGGCGGTCTTGCGACCGCGCTTCATCTGGTCGGCGAACACCGTGGAGTAGAAGTTGAGGACCTGCACGACGCGGCAGACTAGCGTCAAGAAGCCTTCTTGGACAGCAGGCGCCCGATCAGCGCCCGCTCGCCGGGGTACGAGAGCGTGTCCGGGGCGCTCTCGAGCGCGATCCAGCGGGCGTCGTCGACCTCGTGGTCGTGGTCGCTCGTGGAGCCTCCGACGTACTCGCACAGGAAGAAGTGGACGGTCTTGCGCACCCGCCGACCACCCCGACGGTAGGTGTAGCGAACATCCCCGAGCGGCTCGAGCACGTTCGCGACCACGCCGGTCTCCTCGCGCACCTCGCGCGCCGCGACCTCCTCGGGCGTCTCGCCGTCCTCCATCCCGCCCTTGGGCAACCCGGTGACGCGCTTGCCGGCGGGTGTGATGACGAGGAGTTCCTCCCCGCGCAGGACCACACCGCCGTAGGACGTCTCGCGCTCAGTAGACATAGTTGCGCAGCGCGTCGGGTTCGTGGACGACCAGCCGGCCACGTCCCTGAGAGATCACGCCTGCCCGTTCGAGCGTCGCCAGGAACCGGGACGCGGACTCACGGGAGGAGCCCGCGAGCATCGCGAGATCGGCCTGCGTGGCCGTGATCTGGACGTCGCCCTCGGGCGCGCCCTCGGCCACCGCCTGCTGCACCAGCTGCGCGATCACGCTCGCCACGCGCGACTGCACGGTCTGGAACGACTGCGAGGCCAGGCGCTCATTGGTGGCGCGCAGGCGGCGCGCCAGCGATCCGGCGAGTGCCACCGCCAGCTGCGGCCGGCGCAGCATCAGCCGGCGCATGTCCGGGCCGAGGATCGCGAGCGCCTCGACGGCATCGATCGTCTCCACCGTGGCGCTGCGGCGCTCGTCGTCGAACATCGCGAGCTCGCCGAAGATGTCGCCGGGGCCGAAGGTGGCGAGCGCGATCTGGCGCCCGTCGGCGTGCTCGCGCACGGCCCGCGCGTGGCCGGACCGCACGACGTAACAGGTGTTGGACTCGTCCCCCTCGCGGAAGACGACCTCACCCGCGCCGAAGCGGCGCGGGTGCGAGACCTCGGCGACGAGCGCGAGGTCGTCGGGTCCCAGCGAGACGAACACCGGGACCCGGGCGAGAAGCTCTGCGGTTGGGAGTGTGCTGCCGGTCACGTTCACCGGGGGTCTACCACCCCCGGCGGAACTTATGCCACCTCGAGGGCCCGCTCGCGCCGTCTGCGGGTGAAGATCCGGCCCGCGAACACGGCCAGGAGCGCGATCGCGGCGATCGGCAAGATGATCGCCAGCGCGATCAGCGCCACGCCCGCGATCACCTCCAGCACACGTACGGCGTCCCCGATCGCGTCGCCCGGCGTCCAGCGGTCGCCGGGCGCGGCCGCCGCGCCGCGGCGGCGCTCGCCCTCGATCGACAGGTCGACCGTCGCATAGCTGACCTCCGCGCCGAGCTCGTTCACCTCGCGCTGCGCCTGGGTGACGCGGCGGGAGGCGCGGTCGAGCGCGGCGCGCAGCCGCTGGCGGTCCTTGTCGGTCGTCGCCTTGGCGAGACGGTTGCGCAGCCCCTCGCGGTCGGCCCGCGCGTCGCGGACCCGCGACTCGAGCACCTCGCGCATGTCCGTGAGGTCCTCCGTCTGCTGCGAGCGCGCCTTCACGTGCGCCAGCTTGGAGATGCGCGCCAGGCCGTCGTCGAGCCGGGCGGACGGGATCCGCAGGGCGAGGGTCGCGCTCGCCGTGCGCTCGCTGGGCTGCTCCACCTGCGAGCTCTGCACGAAGCCGCCGAGGGAGTCGACGGTCGCGATCACCCGATCGGCCAAGGCCGGGACCCGGTCGGGTGTCGTGGAGAGGGTGAGCGACGCGTTGGTCTTGACCGCGCGGTCCTGCGGCGCGACCGTCGCGGGCACGACGGAGCGCTTGGACTCGGGCTGCGCGGCGCTCGACGCGCCCGACGAGTCCTCCGACATCGAGTTCGGCTCGGTCGGGGCCATCGCCGCGACCTCGCCGCTCCCGCCCGACGCGGGCTCTTCTTCATCGCCGCCGCCGCCGGAAAGCCCGGCGATCACGACCACGGCCATCACGCCCGCCACGGCCAGGGACGCCACGATCGCGACCATGTGCTCGCCGATCGTGATCATGCGCCGCTTGAACCGTGACGGCGGCTGGGGGAAACGGTTGGCCACCCGGGTGTCGAGCTTGAGCGTCCAGGCGGGGTCGGGCTCAGGCTTGACGTCCCGCAGGAGGGTCTCGAGATCAGGCATCGACGGCCTCCCGGAGCTTGGTCATGGCGCGGTGCAGGAGCGTGCCGGCGTTCGTGGCGCTCACGCCGAGGACTTCGGCGATCTCGGCGTTGGAGAGGTCGGCGTGGTACTTGAGCGCGATCACCTCGCGGTCGCGCGCAGCGAGCGTCGAGAGCGCGGCGCGGACGGCGTCGCGCGCCGCCGCCAGCTCGGCCGCCTCGTCCGGGCTCGGCTCTTCCAGCGGCCCGGGGATCTCGGCCGTCGCCGCGCGCTTGCGCCGGCGCAGCTCGTCCAGGGCCGCGTTGCGGGCGATGCCGAACAGCCACGCGCGCGGTGAGCCGCGGCGGGCGTCGAAGCGTGAGCGCTTGCGGTAGGCGCGCTCGAACGCCATTGCGGTCACGTCCTCGGCGGCCGCGCTGTCACGCAGAAGCGTCGCGGCGTAGGCGAAGACATCATCCCGTGACTCGCGGTACAGCGCGTCGAAGTTCAGCGCGCGCTCCGCCGTCGTGGGCACGGTCGCGGTGGTGGCCGTCACACCCTCACTACGAACCTCTCCGGGATCCATCACAGCCGCGCTAGATTCCTTCGCCCGATGCTGCGCGTGGTGGTGGTCGCTCTCGCTGTCCTGGTGCTGTTGCCCGCTGCTGCGATCGCGCGGGAACCGGCGGAGCTGTGGGCCACGGTCAACGTCTGCGACACGGCCAAGCAGCCTGACGCGATCGGCATCCGCGCGTCGATGCCCGGCACACCGAAGGGTGCGCGGCTCTCCATGCGCTTCCGCGTCCAGTACCGGCTCGCGGACGGCACGTGGGAGGACGTCGAGGACGCCGACTCGGGCTGGCGCAACGTCGGCATCGCCAAGGGCGTGCCGCTCGAGTACGGCTGGAGCTTCACGTTCGCCAAGCGCACCACGCCGGTGACGCTGCGCGGCGTGGTGAAGTTCCGCACCCGCCGCGGCAACACGCTCCCGCGCGAGCAGGAGGCCGCGACCGAGGCCGGGCACCCCACCAAGGCCGGCTCCGACCCGGTCGGCTACTCAGCGGCTACGTGC
This sequence comes from Solirubrobacter deserti, assembly GCF_027587175.1. Lineage (GTDB taxonomy): Bacteria > Actinomycetota > Thermoleophilia > Solirubrobacterales > Solirubrobacteraceae > Solirubrobacter > Solirubrobacter deserti. The sequence goes on along the minus strand of NZ_JAPCID010000001.1, from coordinate 11,386 downwards.
TTGCTGTGAACAACCTCGGGTCGTTCGTGATGACGCCCGTCACGCCCAGCCGCTCCAGCTTGCTGATGCGCGGCCCGTCGTCGACGGTCCACACGTAGAGCTCGCCGCCCGCTTCCTTGATCGCCCGCACCAGGCGCGGCGTGACGAGCCGCCAGTGGGACATGATCGCGTCGCAGCGGCCGGCGCCGATGTGCGCCCGCGCCGCCCCCGGCAGCTTGGTGCGCACCCAGGCTGCGCCCGCGTAGGCGGGCAGCTTGGTGACCCACGACTGCGTGGGGTCGGACTTCAGGCGCGGCACGCTCCAGCCCAGCCGCAGACGCGGCTCCAGCGCGCGCAGGACGATCAGCGAGCGCATCCACATCGTCGAGATCAGCGTCCGCTCGACGAGGTCGTACTCGCGCAGCAGCTCGACGGCGCGCTGCTCATAGCCCGGGAGCTTGAGATCCACGTCGAGCTCGATCCCCTCGAAGGCGCTGCTCGCCAGGTGCGCGAGGCCCTCCTCGAGCGTCGGCGCGCCGTCCACGTGCGCGTAGTCGTGGGCCAGCAGCAGGCGACCCTCGTGCTCGAGCACGTCGAACTCGATCATGTCCACGCCGTGCTCGAGCGCGGCGTCGAACGAGGCGGGCGTGTTGCCCGGAACGATGAGGTCGGCGCCCTTGTGGCCGATCCGTCTCAGCGCTGACATCGTGGACACCAGTATGTAATGCGGTTGTCGTCGCCCTGCCCGCGGGAACGGATCTTTGACAACTTCCCGCAGCGCGGGCAGTCCTGGCCGACCGTGCCGTAGACGAGCTTGAAGCGGTCCTGCATCCCGTCGCGCGCCGAGCGCTGCATCCGCGGGCGCGTCAGGCGCAGGATGCGCAGCACCTCCTCGTCGGAGACGTCGCCCGTGCGCCGCCACGGGTCGATCTCGGCCGCGAAGCAGCCCTCGACCTTCCACAGGTTCCCGATCCCGGCGAGGATCCGCTGGTCGAGCAGCGCGTCGCCGATCGGCCGCGTCGGGTCGTCCTCGCGCAGGCGCCGCAGGATGCCGGCCTCGTCGAGCTCGGGCGCGAGGATGTCCGGGCCGAGCATCGCCAGTCGCCGGTCGAAGCGCGTTCGGCTGTCGGTCATCAGCTCGAGCACCGGGCCGTTGATCTGCGCGACGAGCATGTTCCCGTGGCGCAGGATCAGCCACGTGTTGCGCGGCGTGCGCCAGTCCCCGGGCCGGGTGCGCCACCTGCCCGTCATCCGCAGGTGGCTGTGGATCGTCAGCCCGTTGTCGAAGCGGATGAACAGGTTCTTGCCGTGCGCGTCGACGGAGCGCACCGCGCTGCCCGCGAGCTTCTGCGGCCAGCGGTCGCGCCCGAAGCGCGGGTGCGGCGTCTCGATCGAATCCGGCACGTGTCCCTGCAGCACGGGGCGGATCTTGTTCGCCGCGTAGTGGATCGTGTCGCCCTCAGGCACGGCGTGTCGCCCACTCGAGCAGCTCGGCGCTGGACCACACGTCGTTGCCCGCCTCGTACGCCTCGCGCGCCAGCCGTCGGTCGTCCGTCACGAGCAGGTCGGCGCGCGCGGCGGTCGCGTCCGCGATCAGCGAGTCCTGGAAATGCCGCACATCACGCATACGTGCGTACTGGCTGTCCGGCTTCACCCGCGCACGGCCCGTGCGTGTCACACCTTCGACCACGACGGAGGAGGGAACGACCGTCCGCGGCAGCCGCTGCAGCGCCTTTCGGCGCACCGCGTCGCGGATCGCCGCCACCTGGTCCTCCTGCACGTGGGTCGTGAGCAGCTCCAGCGCGCCCTCGCGGATCGCCGTCAGCACGGCGTCTCGCCCATCCGGGTCGTCGTGCAGCGCGTCGAACACCATCGTGTCGATCATCACCCTGCGGATCACGCCGCTGCGAGCGTAGACGGCCGCTCAAGTCGTGAGCGTCAGCTTGCGCGGGCCGGCACGGAAGCCGAGCTCGAGCAGCGGCTCCTCCCACGGGGAGCCGACCACGGGCTCGCCGTCGACCTTCTCCAGCGCGAGCCGCTTGATGCGGCCGCGTTTGACCGCTTCGGCGAGCGCGGCCAGCGACGGCTCCACGCGCGGGTCGTCAGCGTCCACGAGGACCTGCAGGCCCTTGCCGCCGCGCTCGACGAACAGCACGGGCTCGGCGCCGGCCAGGATGACGTAGGCGCCGGCCTGGCGGGCGGGACGACGCGGCGAGTCCGGCCACTTCAGGGCCGCGCCGTACGGCTGGGCCGGGTCGGTGGCGGCGAGCAGGATCGGCGGGGCGGCGTCGTCGTCCTTCTGCGCGCGCAGGCGCTCGACGGCGCCCGGAAGCGCGAACTGCGCGCCGCCCAGCCCTTCGACGAAGTACCCGCGGCGGGCGACGCCGATCGTCTCCAGCGCGGCGAGGGAGTCGTAGAGGCTGGAGAAGCCGCCCGGGATGCCCTCGGCCAGCACCTGCTCGCGGGTGACGATGCCGTAGCGCTCCAGCAGCAGCTCGGCCTGTGTCCGCCGGCGCGCGGACGGGTCCTCGTCGCCGGCCCGGAACAGCGGCGGCGTGAGCGACCAGCGGCCCTGGACGGCCGGCTGCGCGCCGCCCCGCCGCCGCGATCCGAACGTGCGCTTGCGCTCGGCCCGGGCGCGCTGCGACCACTGCGGGGTCGCCGCGGTGAGCTTCGGCGAGCGCAGGGGCGCGAACGCGTCGTTGGTCGCCTCGCCCGCCCACACGAGGTCCCACAGCCCGTTCTGCAGCTCCTCCGTCGTGAAGCCGGCGACGTCGGTCAGCAGGTCGGTGAAGAAGCACGGGCCGGCGGCGAGGCGCTCACGGATCGCGGTGTGGATCGGCTCGGTCGGCGCATCGGCGGCCTTCGGCGGCGGGCCGATCAGCGGCGCGTCGTCGCGGAAGTACAGCGCCACGCGGCCGGAGCGGCGGCCCAACGCGCCCGCGCCGACCCACACGACCTCACCGGACGCGCACAGCTGATCCAGCCAGTTCGGCGAGTAGGCGCCGGTGCGGCGCGGCAACACGTCCCGTTCCCACACCTCGAGCGGCAGCGGCAAGCCCTGCAGCGGGACGAGCACCTCGCGCAGCCGGTCGATCCCGGCGCCGGCCGGCGGGTGGCGGTCCACCCCCTGCCAGGAGGCCTGAAAGCGGGCGTAGGCGCGCTGGTCCGCGGGCTCGATCTCGGCGCGCAGCGCGGCCAGGGAGGCGCGACGCAGCCGCCGCAGCACCTCGGGATCGCACCACTCACGCGTGGTGCCGCCGGGCCGCAGCTCGCCGCGCACGAGGTCGCCCGCGGACTCCAGCCGCTCGAGCACGGGCGTGAAGTCCAGCCCGTAGCGCTCGCGCAGCGCGACAGTCTCGAACGGCCCGTGCGTGCGCGCGTAGCGGCGCACCAGCCGGTCCATCGCGTCCGGGACGTCGGCGATGAAGGCCTCGGGCAGGCCGGAAGGCGGGACGGCGCCGAGCGCGTCCCGGTAGAGCCCGGCGTCCTCGGCCGCCACCCAGCGCTGTTCGCCGCCGACGCGCAGCTTTGCGACCCGCCGCTCGCCCTTGAGCTGCTCCAGCCACGCCTCCGTGCCGCCGCGCGCGATCGCCTCCTCGAGCGTGACGTCGCCGACGCGGCGCAGCACGTCGTGCAGCGCGTCCACGGAGTCGGCCCGGGTGCGCTCGGACAGCCGTTGCAGGTCGGCCTCGACCGTCTCCAGGGCGCCCGGGTCGATCAGCTCGCGCAGCTCCTCCTGGCCGAGCAGCTCGCGCAGCAGCTCGCGGTCCAGCGCCAGCGCGGCGGCGCGCCGCTCGGCGTTCGGCTGGTCGCCCTCGTACATGTACGTGGCGACGTAGTCGAACAGCAGGCTGGAGGCGAACGGGGAGGCGGTCTCGGTCTCCACCGTCACCAGCGACAGCTCGCGCCGGTGCAGCTTGGTCAGCAGCTCCTGCAGGCCGGGCAGGTCGAGCACGTCGCGCAGGACCTCGCGGTAGGTCTCCAGCACGATCGGGAACTGCGCGTAACGGCGCGCGACCTCCAGCAGCGACTGGGACTTCAGGCGCTGCTGCCACAGCGGCGTGCGCCGGCCCGGGTAGGCGCGCGGGATCAGCAACGCGCGGCCGGCGTTCTCGCGGAACCGCGCGCCGAACAGGGCGCTCCCGCCCAGCTCGCCGACCACCAGGTCCTCGAGCTCGTCCGGGTCGATCAGCATCAGCTCCTCGTCCGGCGGCTCGTCGGCGTCGGGGAGGTGGACGATGATGCCGTCGTCGGACCAGATCGCGTCCGACTCGAGGCCGTAGACCTCGCGGATGCGGGCACTCAAGGCGAGGCCCCAGGCGGCGTGCACGCGGCCGCCGAACGGCGAGAGCACGCACACGCGCCAGTCGCCGATCTCGTCCCGGAAGCGCTCGACGACGATCGTGCGGTCGGACGGGATGACCCGCGTCGCCTCCTGCTGCTCGCGCAGGAACTGCACGAGGTTGACGGCCGCCTTCTCGTCCAGGTGGTGGCTCTCGGCCAGCGTGGACGGGTCCTCGTCGACGGCCCAGCGCGCGAAGGCGCCGATCGCCTCGCCCAGCTCGCGCGGGCGGCCGAGCCCGTCGCCCTTCCAGAACGGCACCGCGCCCGGGACGCCCGGGGCGGGCGTGACGATCACGCGGTCGCGCGTGATCTCCTCGATCCGCCAGGACGAGGCGCCGAGCAGGAACGTCTGGCCCGGCCGCGCCTCGTAGACCATCTCCTCGTCGAGCTCGCCGACGCGGCGGCCGTCCGGGAGGTTGACCGAGTACAGGCCGCGGTCCGGAATGGTGCCCGCGTTCGTGATCGCCAGCGCCCGCGAGCCCTTGCGCGGGCGGATCGTCCCGTTCACGCGGTCCCACACGATGCGCGGGCGCAACTCGCCGAACTCCTCGGACGGATAGCGCCCGTCCAGCATGTCCAGCACGTTCTCGAGCTGCTGGCGCGAGAGCTCCGCGTACGTGTACGTGCGGGCGAGCATCGCCGCGAGCTGGTCGACCGCGATCGGCGTGTCCTCGTCGGTCGCGGCGATCGCGACGATCTGCTGCGCGAGCACGTCCAGCGGGTTGCGCGGGACGACGGTCGTCTCGATCTTGCCCTCGCGCATGCGCTGGGCGACCACGGCGCACTCCAGCAGGTCAGCCCGGAACTTCGGGAAGATGCGGCCCTTCGACGTGTCCCCGACGTTGTGGCCGGCGCGGCCGATGCGCTGCAGGCCGGCGGTGACGGACTTGGGCGACTCCACCTGCAGGACGAGGTCCACGGCGCCCATGTCGATGCCGAGCTCGAGGGAGGAGGTCGCGACCAGGCACGGCAGCTCGCCGGCCTTCAGCTGCTCCTCGACGATCAGCCGCTCCTCGCGGGCGAGGCTGCCGTGGTGGGCTCTCGCGATGTTCTCCTCGGCGATCTCGTTCAACCGCAGTGCGAGCCGCTCGGCCGCGCGCCGGTTGTTGACGAAGATCAGCGTCGAGGTGTGTTCGCGCACGAGCTTGAGCAGCTCGGGGTAGATCGCCGGCCAGATCGACTTGCGCGTGGCCTCCTGGCCCGCGAACGGGTCCAGGTCCATGTCCATCGTCTCCGGCTCCACCATCGACTCCACCGGCACGTGGATCTTCAGGTCCAGCGGCTTGCGCACGCCGGTGTCCACGATCGTGGCCGTGCGCTTGGGGCCGACCATGAAGCGGCCGACCTCCTCCAGCGGGTTCTGCGTCGCGGACAGGCCGACGCGCTGTACGTCGCGGTCCGCCTGCTCGACCAGCCGCTCCAGCGTGATCGCCAGGTGCGCGCCGCGCTTGGTCTGCGCGACGGCGTGGATCTCGTCCAGGATCACGGTCTCCGTGCCCTCGAAGATCGCGCGGGCGCCGCTCGTGAGCATCAGGTACAGCGACTCGGGCGTGGTGATCAGCACGTCGGGCGGGTGCTTGACCATGTCCCGCCGCTCCTTCTGCGGCGTGTCGCCCGTGCGGATGGCGACGTTCAGGTCCGCCCCGATCCCGCGCAGCGGCGCGCGCAGGTTCTTCTCCACGTCGTAGCTCAGGGCCTTCAGCGGCGAGACGTAGACGAGCCGCGTCTGCTCGTGCGTCGGGTTCGCGACGAAGCGGTCCAGGCCGTACAGGAACGCCGCGAGCGTCTTGCCCGAGCCGGTCGGCGCGGAGATCAGCACGTGCTCCCCGGTCGCGATCGCGGGCCACGCCTGCGCCTGCGCCTCCGTCGGCCCCGCGAAGGCCCGGCCGAACCACTCGCGAACCTGAGGTGTGAACTGAGCGAGTGGATCCGTCATGGACCGAAGAACACTACGCGGTGCCCCTGACGTCTAGATCAAAACGGCCACGCCGACCGCGATCAGCGCGACGGGCACGGCGTAGCGGCCGAGCCGCTCGATCGCGGCCGCGACGGGCGGGCGCGTCGCGATCCAGCGGGCCAGCAGGCACCACGGCACGATCAGCGCCGCGAACACGGCGACGAACACCGCGGTGTCGGCGGCCGCGAACACCGGCGGCAGCACGCCGACGTCGTCGATGCCGCCGGCGAACGCGATCGCGGCCAGGCTGGGCGTGCCGAGCGGCGCTTGCTCCTCCTCACGCTCGAGCAGCTCCTTGACGCCGATCACGATCGGCAGCAGCCCCAGCCAGCGCAGCGCGTCCTCGGGCACGACCGCCACCACGCCCGCCGCGAGCACCGCGATCGCCGCCCACGCGAGGTACTGGCCCGCGACGAGCCGGGCGAACGAGACGCCGCTCGCGACGAGCACCGCCAGCAGCGCGAGGTCGTCGAGGTTCGTGACCACGAACAGCCCGACGGCCTGCGCGACCGTGCTCATGCCCGGGCGGGCACGAGCGTGTGCCGGCCGATCAGGGCCGCGACGGTGCCCGTGGCCGAGATCGCGGCCGCGATCAGGAACGCCGTCTGCCAGCCCGGCCCTTCCACCAGCGCGCCCGAGAGCGCCGCGCCGGCCGCGATCCCGCCCACGAAGGACGTGATCGGCCAGGTGTAGGCCTCCGTCCGCATCCCGGGCGGGGCCACACCGCCGACGAGCTCGTTGCGGGTCGCGAGCAGCGGGGCGATCGCGCAGCCGGCCGGGATCACCAGCACCGCCATCGCCCACACGTTCGGCGCGAGCGCGGGCGGCAGCAGCGTGAGCGGGATCACCGCCGTGAGGATGATGTGGGTGCGGTGCAGCGACCGGCGCGGGAGCATCCCGTAGGCGAGGCCGCCCACCAGGCTGCCGAAGGACCACACCGCGAGCAGCACACCGGCGGTCGCCGCGGCGCCCTCGGCGCGGCTGAAGGCCGGGATGCCGACCTCGAGCATCCCGAGGCCGACGCCGGTCGGGAACGACGTGATGACCAGCGTGCGCACACCGGGCGAGGCGAGGGCGCCCAGCAGGCCGCGTACCGGGCGGTCCCCGTCACTCTCGACGTGGCGCGTGGGCGGGAGCGCGGTGAAGATCGCCGTGCCGACGACGACCGCCACGGCCGAGACGATCAGCGCGCCCGCGGGCGAGAAGATCGCGGCAATCAGCGCGGTCAGCAGGGGACCCGAGATGAAGATCAGCTCGATCATGGTGCTGTCGAGCGCGTAGGCGGCCTGGTGCAGGCGCGGCTCGACGAGCTCGGTCCACATCGACCGCAGCACCGAAGAAGTCGGCGGGACCGCGAACCCGGCGACGAACCCGCACAGCAGCAGGATCGCGGTGGGGGCGCTGAGCTCGGCCAGGCCGACGATCGCCCCGAGGCTGACGGCGTGGATCACCGCGACGGGCAACAGGACCCGGCGCGCCCCCAGCTGATCGACGAAGCGGCCCTGCAGCGGCGCGCCCAGCGCGGAACCCAGCGAGAGCGTGCCCGACACCGCGCCCGCGACCGCGAACGAGCCCGTCTGCTCGCGCAGGTAGAGGACGATGGCGAGCGCGTTGATGCCGATCGGCAGGCGGCTGAACAGCGAGGACGCGACCAGCACGCCCACGTAGGGCGAGCGCAGGATCTCGAGGTAGCGCCTCATCTGCCCCAGGCGAGGTCCTTCGCCTGCTGCAGGACCTCGTCGAGCATGGCGGGCGTGAGCTTGCCCGTGAACGTGTTCTGCTGGCTGGGGTGGAAGCAGCCGAGCAGCGGCCACGGCTCGCCGTCGGCGACCACGCCGTGGCCGAACTTCGGCTTGGGCCGCGGCGTCGGCGTGCGGCTCAGCGTGGCCCGCAGGCGCAGCGCGCTCTCCCACGCGAACCCGCCGAGGCAGAGCACGACGTGCACGTCCGGCAGCAGCACGACCTCGCGCTCCAGCCACTCGCTGCAGTTCGCGCGCTCCTCCGGCGTGGGGAGGTTGGCGGGCGGTGCGCAGCGCACCGCGGCGACCATGTACGCGCCGCGCAGCTCGAGGCCGTCGTCTTTGTGGATCGACTCGGCCTGGTTGGCGAGCCCGACCCGGTGCAGGCCGGCGAACAGGAAGTCGCCCGAGCGGTCGCCGGTGAAGATCCGGCCCGTGCGATTGCCGCCGTGCGCCGCGGGCGCGAGGCCGAGGATGAGGATGCGGGCGGCGGGGTCGCCGAAGCCCGGCATCGGGCGGCCCCAGTAGGTCCAGTCCCGGTACGCGGCCCGTTTCTCGCGCGCCACCTGCTCGCGCCACTCGACGAGCCGGTCACAGCGGCGGCAGTCGACGACCGCCTCGTTGAGCGCTTCCAAGGCGGCCATGGGACGGATCGATCCTAGCTCCGGCTAGGCTCTTGGGCGTATGCGCCGCGCTGTGATCGCCCTGCCCGTCATCGCCCTGCTCGCCGGCGGGTGCGGCGCTGCCGGGGAGACCCAGGAGAGCAGGTTCACGGGTGACCAGGCGGAGGTCGCGCAGGTCGTCGACAATCTCGCCGCCGCGGGCCGCGCGCGCGACGCGCGGACGATCTGCGCCGACATCCTCGCGCCGCAGCTGCTGCGCGACATCCGCGCCGCGGACGGCGACTGCGTGTCCGAGATGGACCGCGCGATCCGCGACGCGAGCGACTTCGACCTGCAGGTGGTCAAGGTCGACGTCAACGGCACGACGGCGACCGCGACGGTCCGTCAGGGCGAGGACGCCAAGAACACCGCGACCTTCACGTTCGTGAAGGACCGCGGCGAGTGGCGCGCCACCGCCCTCGGCACCTCTTAGCGTCCGAGCTGGGAGTACCGCGCCTCGGTGGCGGCCTTCTGCGGGCCCCACCACCACTCGTTCTCGCGGTACCAGTCGATCGTCGCCTGCAGGCCGGCGCGGAAGTCGCCGTACTTGGGCTCCCACCCGAGCTGGGTGCGGATCTTCGTGGAGTCGTTGGAGTAGCGCAGGTCGTGGCCCGGGCGGTCCGGGACGTGGTCGTACGCGTCGGCGGGCTCGCCCAGCAGCTCCAGCGTGAGCTCGAGGATCGCCTTGTTGTTGCGCTCGTCGCCGGAGCCGATCAGGTACGTCTCGCCCGGCGCGCCCTTGGACAGGATCAGGTGGACGGCCTCGTTGTGGTCGTCGACGTGCGTCCATTCGCGCACGTTCTCGCCCTGGCCGTAGAGCTTCGGGCGCGCGCCGGTGAAGACGTTGGTGATCTGGCGCGGGATGAACTTCTCGACGTGCTGGTACGGGCCGTAGTTGTTCGCGCAGTTGGAGATCGTCGCGTGGATGCCGAACGAGCGCGCCCAGGCGCGGACCAGCAGGTCGCTGCCGGCCTTGGTCGCCGAGTACGGGCTCGATGGGTCGTACGGCGTCTGCTCGGTGAACTGGTCGTCGCCTTCGAGGTCCAGGTCGCCGAACACCTCGTCCGTCGAGATGTGATGCAGGCGGGCGCCGTGGTTGCGGATCGCCTCGAGGATCGTGTACGTGCCGATCAGGTTCGTCTGCACGAACGGCGCCGGGTCGTGCAGCGAGTTGTCCACGTGCGACTCCGCCGCGAAGTGCACGACGGTGTCGCACTCGGCGACCAGGCGGTCCACGAGCGCCGCGTCGCAGATGTCGCCCTGGACGAACTCGATCTCGTTCTCGACCGGCTTGAGCGACTCGCGGTTGCCCGCGTAGGTGAGGGCGTCCAGCACGACCACCTCGTACTCCGGGTGGTTGCGCATCGTGTAGTGGACGAAGTTCGCGCCGATGAAGCCGGCGGCGCCGGTCGCAAGCAACTTCACGACGCGAGTACCTCCCTGAGGGTCAAATGGGCGTTGAGGCCCTCCTGCCACGACGGCAAGGCGGGCGCGTCCGAGCGGGTGGAGCCGAGGACAGAGTAGGCGGGGCGCGGTGCGGGGGCACCGAACGCGGCCGTGGTGGTGGGGTGGACCGTGACGTTCATGCCCGCGGCCGCGAACGTCGCCACGGCGAGGTCGCGCCACGTGCACCGGCCGCCGCCGGCGACGTGCAGGATGCCGTTCGGGCGCGTCTCGGCGACCTCGATCAGCGCCTGCGCCAGGTGGCCGGTGAAGGTCGGGCAGCCGAGCTGGTCGTCGACCACCGACAGCTCCTCGCGCTGGGCGCCGAGCCGGAGCATGGTGTCGACGAAGTTCTTGCCGTGCGGCCCGAAGACCCACGCCGTGCGGACGATGCTGTGGGAAGCCGGCGCGGCCTGCGCCACCTTGACCTCGCCCTCGAGCTTGGAGCGGCCGTAGGCGCCGATCGGCCCGACGGGCGCGTCCTCCGGATAGGGCTCGGTCGCGTCGCCTGCGAAGACGTAGTCGGTCGAGACGTGCACGATGTGCGCCTGGACCTCCGCGGCGGCCGCGGCGAGGTGCCCGGCGCCGTCGCCGTTGATGCGCGTGGCGGTTTCCTCGTCGCTCTCGGCGCCGTCGACGTTCGTGTAGGCGGCGCAGTTGATCACCGCGTCCGGCCGCGTGTCGTGGAAGGCCGCGCGGACCGCTTCGGCGTCGGTGATGTCGAGGTCGGCCCTGGCGAGCGCGACGACCTCGTGCCGCACGGCCGCGGCCGCGACGACGTCCGTGCCGAGCATGCCGGCGGCCCCGGTGACGAGTAGGCGCATGGGCGCTAGGTGTAGCGGACTCCGTCCGCGGCCCGCAGCGCGAGCGCGAGTTCGAAGCGCGCCTCCGGGTCCTCCAAACGCGCGCCGAACAGCTCCCGCAGCTGCTTGAGCCGGTACCGCACGGTCTGTGGGTGCACGTCCAGCTCGGCGGCGACGGCCTGCACCTGCCCGGGTCGGTCCAGCCACGCCCTGAGCGTCTCCACCAGCCGTTCCCGCGGCCCGTCCCCGAGCGCGTCGAGCGGCGCGAGCCGCGACCGCGCGAGGTCCGCGGCGAGCGCCGGCTCGGCCGCCAGCAGCAGCGCGGGGAGGTGCTCGACGGCGACGATGAGCGAAGACGAAGACCCCGCGTCCGCGGAGGTCACGCCCTGACCGGCGGGTGCGGCGCCGCCGCGCCCGGCCGCCCCGCGCGCCGGACCCGCCGCGTCCGGTGCGGCG
>NZ_JAPCID010000020.1 GCF_027587175.1 Solirubrobacter deserti | reverse complement strand
GGGCGCGCGGGGCCGGGGCGGCCGTGCGGGCGGGAGCGCTGGCGCGGGCCGGGGCGGGCGCCGAGGAGGAGGCGGTCCTCCCGCCGCCGCCGGCCGCGCCGCCGCCGGTGTTCGACGAGGAGGCACGCTCGCGGCGGACGACGTGGATCGTGCGGCGAATCGTCTTCGTCTTGACCTCGGGCTTGGGCGTGGACGACGGGGTGGCGGCGGCAATCGTCGGGCGCGGCGGCGTCGAAGGCAGGGCGAGGGCCGCCACGGCGACGCCGCCCAGCGCCGAGACGAGCGCGATGGCGATGACGACTGGGGTGCGGAGGCTCATGCCACATACCATCGGGTGCGGCTGCCCAAGCGTCCGGTAGGCGAAGGGAAAGAGTTCGGAAAACCTGTCTATGTGCACCGTGAAGCGCTGGCTCACCATTGGGCTCGCGGCGCCCGCGGGCTGCGGGGCCGAGAAGGACGCGCAGTTGGTCGTGGCCGAGGAGCCGCGTGAGCAGCAGTCGGTCGAGGGCTACCAGCAGTTCGTGGAGGTCTTCGAGGACGGCGACGAGGACCCGCGGACCACCGCGCGGATCTCGGACGAGACGAAGACCGCCCGCGTCACCGTCACGGAGGATTACCGCGAGAACCCAGGAGCCCCGGTCTACATCGAGGGCGCGCTGCAGTTCGTGGAGCTCCGCTGGCCCGGCAACCCGACTCCCGTGGCCATCGCCGAGCTCAGCGCAACGCCGCGCGCGCTCGCGGTCCCGCCCGGCACCTACACCGTCATCAGCTACACACGCCCGTGCAGCGGCCACTGCCAGCAGTCGCTTGACCCACCGGTCGACCGCTGCCGCAAGGGCCGGGTCCGCGTCGACGGGAACCTCTCGCTCAGCGTCCGCACGACGGTCGGCGAGAAGTGCGTGATCCGCTAGTCGTCGCCGCCGCGGCCGCGTCCGCGACCACGCCCACGGCCCTGGCCGGAATCGTCGTCGCCGCCGCCTGACCCGGAGCTGTCATCGCCACCACCGGGCCCGGAGTTGTCGTCGTCCACCGTCGGCACGGGCGTACTGGTCGGCCGCGGCGTGGCGGTGCGCGTGGGCCGCGGCGTGGCCGTCCGCGTAGGTCGGGGCGTGGCCGTGCGGGTCGGGCGCGGCGACGGGGTCGGGGTCACGGTCGCGGTCGCGGTCGGCGCCAGCCCTTCGCCGGCCGTCAAGGGCTCCGACGAGAGTCCGACGCTCTGATTGGACAGCGTGCTCGCCGCCGTGGTGAGTGCGGCCGCGACCACGAGCCCGGCCACGGCGGCGACCACGACCACGAGCGTTCGGCGCCAGCCGGTCACGACCGTCCTCCGCGGGCAGGCCTGGCGAACGGCGCCGCGAGCGCGCAGGCCAGCGCGTGACGCCGCGCGCGGGCGGGCACAGCGGGCGCAGCGTCGCGGCGCCGGGCCGGAGCGGGACGGGCGTCCGCGCTCATGAGGTCGTCGCCTCCGCAGGGTGTTCCGAGGTCGTGGCGCCGTCGGCGACCGGAAACGTGATCGTCGCGACAGCGCCGCCTTCCGGCGCGTTGGCGAGCGTCACGGTGCCGTTCCAGCGAGCGGAGAGCTCACGCGCGATCGCGAGGCCCAGGCCGGTGCCCCGGCGGCGGGACGCGCGGCCGACGGTGCCGCGGTGGAAGCGGTGGAACACGGTCTCCTCCTCGCCCGCGCGCAGGCCCGGGCCCTCGTCGGTGACGGTGAGCTGCCCCGGCGCCACGGCGACGACGACCATCTGGCCGGCCGGGCCGTAGTCGATCGCGTTCTCGAGCACGGCGTCGAGCATGCGGTCGAGGTCGCCGGCCGTGCAGCGCACCAGCGAGGGCGAGCCGCGCAGCTCGATGTGGGCGGCCGGGTGGCGCTCGACCGCCCGGGCGGCGCCCGCGAGCAGCTCGCACACCGCGTCCGGCGCCCGCGCCGCGCCCGCCTCGCTCAACACCAGCAGCTCCGACACCACGTCCGACAGGCGGTCGACCTCGTCCAGCGCGGCGCTCAGGTCCTCGCGCGAACCGGTCGCCGCCACCTCTTCGAGGCGCAGGCGCAGCCCGGTCAGCGGCGTGCGCAGCTGGTGGGAGGCGTCGGCCACGAAGTCGCGCTGGGCGTCGACCATCCGCTGCACCCGCGCGGTCATCTCGTTGAACGCCTGCCCGACCTCGCGCTGCTCCAGGGAGCCTTCGATCGCCACCCTCGCCGAGAGGTCGCCCTCGCCGGCCCGCCGGGCGGCGACCGCCAGCCGCCGCAGCGGCCGCACGATCGACGCCGCCAATAGCGCCCCCGCGCCCAGACCGAGCGCCAACACGATCGCGCCGACCAGGACGAGCCCGATCGTCGCGGATCCCACCGCCCGGTCCACGGCGTCGACGCTCTGCGTGATCCGCACCGCGCCGTCCGGCCGCCCGTCCCGCAGCACCGGCACCGCCGTGGCCAGGATCGGCTCGTCGAGCGTCGAGGACTCGCGCTCGTCCTGGGACGTCGTGCCGCGCAGCGCCGCACGCACCTCGGGCCGAGACGAGTAGTCCGCGCCCACGCCGCCCGGCGACGAGTCGGCCACCACGACGCCGCGCGCGTCCAGGATCAGCACCCGCCCGCGCACCTGGCGCGCGGCCGTCACCGCCAGAGCCGCCGGATCGGACGTGTCGCCCGCCGTCGCGGCGACGACCTCGGCCTGTGAGACCGCCGCCTGCGACACCTCGGCCGAGATCCGGTCGCGCACGGACCGCACCAGCGGCACGAGCATCGACCCGATCGCCAGCACGAGCACGTAGGCCAGCACGAGCATCAGCCGCCCCCGCAGCGTCATGACCATGCCGACGGACCCTCGAACCGGAACCCGACGCCGCGCACCGTGTGCACCCAGCGCGGATCACCGAGCTTCCCGCGCAGCCAGCCGACGTGTACGTCCAGCGTCTTCGTCGACCCGAACCAGTTCTCGTCCCACACGCGCGCGATCAGGTCCTCGCGCGTGACGACCTGCCCGGCGTGCCGGACGAGCTCCGCCAGCAGATCGAACTCCTTGCGGGAGAGCGCCAGCTCCTCGTCGTCCAGGAGCGCACGGCGCGACGCGAGCTCGACGCGCAGCGGCCCGACGACCACGTCAGACGGCGCCGACGGCTTCACCCGCCGCAGCACGGCGCGCATGCGCGCGATCACCTCCGCCCCGCTGAACGGCTTGACCACGTAGTCGTCCGCGCCCAGCTCGAGACCGACCACCCGCTCGAGCTCGGTCCCCCGCGCGGTGAGCATGATGATCGGCACCTCGGACCCGGCACCGCGGATCTCCCGCGCGAAGTCGCGCCCGTCGCCGTCCGGCAACATCAGGTCGAGCAGCACGAGCTCGAAGCCCGACGGCCACGCCGCCCGCGCCTCTTCCAGCGACCCCGCGACGACCGGCTCGAACCCCTCCCGCGCGAGCGCGCTCGAAAACGGCCCGGAGATCGAGGGCTCGTCCTCGACGAACAAGACGCGCGGCTTCACAACCGCGACTCTAGGTACCCGAAAGGAAAGAAACGGGAAATCCGCGAAGCGATTTCCCTGCCACCGAAGCAGCCGGCGAAGCCGGCTCGCAAGGATCGCCGCTATCGAGGCGGCGAGACCAGGCCGGCCTCGACCGCCTTGCGCACGAGCTCGAAGCGCTTGCGGTACGGCGCCGAAGACTGCAGCTGGAACGCGTCGAACAGCGCGCGCATGTGCGTCTTCACCGTGTCGATCGAGACCGTCAGCTCCGCCGCGATCTCCTCGTTGGACGCCGGCCCGTCCGCCGGGCGGCACAACGCGCCCAGCACGCGCAGCTGCGCGGGCGTGAGCACCGGCACCGCGGCCGCCGAGGCGACCTCGGTGAGCTTGGAGTCCTGCCCCGCCTCGGACGGATCGTGGAAGCGCAGCCGGGTCGCGCCCACGCGGATGACGTCCAGGTGGCGCAGCGTGCGGCGGCCGACGACCCGCTCCTCGTTGACGAACGTGCCGTTGGTGGAGCGCCCGTCGTCCAGCACGGTCCAGACGCCGTCCAGGCACTCGATCGACGCGTGCGAGCGCGAGACCTGCGCGTCCCACGGCAACGCGAGGCCCGCTGCGGGCGAGCGCCCGACGGTCAGCTCGCCGTCCAGCGTCACGATCCGCTGCACCCCGTCGCCGTCGCGCAGCTCGACGAACGGCGCCTCCGCCCGCTCGGCGGCCAGCCGGGCCTGCAGTTCGGCGGGGGACGACGCGTGACGTTCAGGCCAGTCGTGCACCACGAGTCCACTCTACGCGCTCCGGACCACCAGGGGTGAGAAGGTTCACCCCTTGCGCTGATGGAGGCGCACCCTCCCATCGGACAGGGTTCTGGTCATGGCCGCCCCCTCCCTCATCTTCTTCCCCCCGCCGGAGCTCCTGACCCCAGTCCGCGACTTCGCCGCCGAGGCGGAGCTCGAGCGCGTCCGCGCCGCCGCCACCATCGCCCGCGACCGGATCGCCGAGATCCAGGGCGTGCGCGTCCTCGGGCCGGAGGTCAAGAGCGACACGAGCAGCGTGCGCCTCGCGATCGACCTGCGCGACACGGGCAAGGACGCGTGGAAGGTGGCCTGCGAGATGGCCGGCCGCGGCTTCAAGCTCGACACCGCGAGCAACCGCGTGATCGTCGTGCGCCTGGACGCCGAAGACGTCAAGGGCGCGGCGCACCACCGCCTCGCCAGCGCGCTGCAGCTCGCGCTCTGGACTACGACGGCGGAGTGAGCGTCTGCGCGAGCACCCGGCGGTGCGTGGGCCGCGCCGCCTCGTAACGCTCGCGCCCTTCCGCCGTCAGGCAGACAGCCACGCCGCGCCGGTCCTCGGGACACATGGCGCGGCTCACGAGCCCGTCCTTCTCGAGCCGCCCGACCGTCCGTGACAGCGCGCTCTGGCTGAGATGCACCGCAGCGGCCAGCTCCTGCATCCTCGGCCTCTCGCCGCACTCGCACGCCAGCCGGTCGAGCACCTCGAACTCGCTCATGCCGAGCCCGTGCGCGGCCAGCGCCTCGTCCAGCGCGACCGTGGTCCGCGCATGGCGAGAGAGCAGGTCACGCCACTCGTACGCGAGCTCATCCAACACGCCGTCAATCGTACCGCGCACATATGTTGCAGATGCATTAGATGCACATGCATGTATGCTGCCGGACGTGTCTTCTTCCTCCCCAACCTGGAACCCCCGCCGTGCCTCGGCCGCGACCAAGGCCGCGTCACGAGGCGGCCCGAGCTTCGATGCGAGCACTTGGGGCGCCCTGATCCTGCTGTGCGGGATCGTCTTCCTCGACGGGCTCGACGTCTCGATGGTCGGCGTCGCACTGCCCTCGATCCAGGCCGATCTCGGCCTCACCACGTCCGAGCTGCAGTGGATCGTCTCGGCCTACGTGCTCGGGCTCGGCGGCCTGCTGCTGCTCGGCGGCCGCGCGGCCGACCTGCTCGGCCGGCGCCGCGTGCTGTTCGGCGCGTTGGCGGTGTTCACGCTCGCCTCGCTCGTCGGCGGCCTCGTCGACGACCCGGCGCTGCTGATCGCCGCCCGTTTCATCAAGGGCGCCGCCGCGGCGTTCACGGTCCCTGCCGCGCTCAGCCTCATCACGACCACCTTCACCGAGGGCCCGGCGCGCAACAAGGCGCTCGCGATCTTCAACGCGTTCGGCGCGAGCGGCTTCAGCTTCGGCCTCGTGTTCGGCGGCCTGCTGACGAGCGCCGACTGGCGGCTGACGTTCCTGCTCCCCGTGCCGGTCGCCGCGATCCTGCTCGCGCTGATCCCGCGCTTTATCGCGAAGGACCGCCCGCACCTGGGCGCCAAGCGCCGCTACGACCTGCCCGGCGCCGTCCTGCTCACCGGCGGGATGCTCGTCCTTGTCCACGCGCTCGTGGAGGAGAACGTGGTCGAGGGCATCGTCGCGCTCGCCCTTCTCGCCGCGTTCGTGGCGGTCGAGCGGCGCACCGCGCACCCGCTCGTGCGTCTCGGCATCCTGCGGTCGGGCTCGCTGGTGCGGGCGAACCTCGGCGCGATGGCGCTCTTCGGCGCCTACGTCGGGTTCCAGTTCGTCGCGACGCTCTACCTCCAGAACACGCTCGGCTGGAGCGTGCTGGAGACGGCGCTGGCGTTCCTCCCGGGCGGTCTGCTGGTCGCCTTCGGCGCGCCGCGGATGGGCGCGATCATCAGCCGCTACGGCACGACGCGGCCCATTCTGGCGTCCACGCTGGCCTTCGCCGCGGGCTACGCGCTCTTCCTCCCGGTCGACGCGAACCCGTACGTGCTCACGTTCCTGCCCGTGATGCTGCTGATCGGCCTGGGCTTCACGCTCGGCTACGCGGCGCTCAACGTGCAGGCGACGGCCGGCGTCGCCGACCACGAGCAAGGACTCGCGGCCGGCCTGGTGCAGACGAGCTTCCAGATGGGCGGCGCGATCGTCCTGGCGGCCGTGACCGCGGTCGTGAGCTCGGGCTACCAGACCGCGATCGCGGTGATCGTCGGCGTCGCCGTGGTCAGCATCGCGCTGGCTCTCATCGGCGTGGCGCGACCCCGGACGGACGAGGTGCTGGCCACCCAGTAAGGTCGCGGCCTACCGCTTGATGTGCTTGATGGGGATGAGCGAGGTGCCGGGCTGGCCCTCGTACCGCACGATCTCGGCCTTGACCGACTCTCGCTTCTTCTCCAGCCGCACGATCTCGTCCTGCAGCTGCTGGGCGCGACCCTCCAGCACCTGCACCTTGCGCTGCATCCGGTTCAGCTGCTCCTCGAGCTCGAAGACCTTCTCGACGCCGGCGAGGTTCATCCCCCACTCGGTCGTCATCTCCTGGATGCGGCGCAGGCGCTCGACGTCGGCCTGCGAGTACAGGCGCGTGCCCTTCGGCGAGCGCTTGGGCTCGATCAGGCCACGCGCCTCGTACATGCGCAACGTCTGCGGGTGCATCTCGGCCAGCTCGGCGGCGACCGAGATCATGAACACGCCGCGGTCGTGATCCACCCGCGCCGTGATCCGTGTGGTGCGGCGGGAAGACGCCATCAGCGCGCTCCCGCCGCCCTCAGGATCCGCTCGCGCGGGTTGCCGTTCATCACCTTCGAGAGCTGCTCGACGGCCGCCTGCTGCTCGGCGGTGAGCGAGGACGGCATGTCGATCACGAACCGGTAGTGCAGGTCGCCGTTGCCGGACTTGCCGAGGATCGGCGCACCCTCGCCGCGGAGCCGCTGGACCGTGCCGTGCTTGGTGCCCGGCGCGACGCGCAGCTTCTTGGTGCCGTGCAGCGTCGGGACCTCGACCTCGGCGCCGCCGAGCGCCTCGACGACCGTGATCGGCACCTCGACCTCGAGGTTGTCGCCCTTGGCCTTGAAGACTTCGGACTCGGTGACGTGGGTCACCACGTACAGGTCGCCCGGCGGCCCGCCGCGTAGCCCCGCCTCGCCCTTGCCGGCGAGCCGGATCCGCGAGCCCTCGCGCACGCCCTTGGGGATGTTGACCCGGTAGCGCTTCATCTCGCGCAGCCGGCCCTCGCCCCCGCAGGTCCCGCACGGGTCCTCGATGACCGTGCCCGTGCCGTTGCAGCGCGAGCACGGGCGGGTGATGGAGAACACGCCCTGGCCCTGGGCCTCGACGCCCCGGCCGCTGCAGACCGGGCAGACCTTGGGCGAGGTGCCCGGCCGCGCGCCCGACCCGCGGCACGTGGTGCACGGCGCGTGGGTGGCGACCGAGACGGGCACCTGGGCACCCGTCAGCGCCTGCTCGAACGACAGCGTGACCGCCGTCTCGAGGTCCTTGCCACGCTCCGTCGCCGGCTTGGTGCGCGTGGCGCGCCCGCCGCCGGTGTTGAAGATCCCGCTCAGGATGTCCGAGAACGAGCCGAAGTCGGCGCTCGACGCGCCGCCGGCCGTGCCGGACGTCCCGCCCCCGAACGGCGAGGTGCCGCCGAAGACCGAGCCGCCGCGGTCGTACTTCTTGCGCTTGTCGGGGTCGCCGAGGACGTCGTAGGCCTCGGAGATCGCCTTGAAGCGCTCCTCGGCCCCCGCGTCCTTGTTCGTGTCCGGGTGGTACTGCCGCGCGAGCTTGCGGTACGCCTTCTTGATGTCCTCCTGGGACGCCTTCTTGTCGACCCCGAGGGTCTTGTAGTGGTCGGTACCGCGCGCCATCGCTACTGAGCCACCACCACGCGAGCGGGGCGCAGCACCGCGCCGTTGATCCGGTAGCCGGACTGGTAGACCTCGGCGACGGTGCCGGACTCGACACCCTCGATCGGGGCCTGGGCCATCGCCTCGTGCTCGTTGGGATCGAACGGCTCGCCCTTGGGCGAGAACGCCTGGATCCCCACGCGCGCGAGGGCGGCCTGCAGCTCGCCCGCGACCATCGCGAAGCCCTTCACCACGTCCTCGTGCCCCTCGGCCGCCTTGAGCGCGAGCTCGAGGTGGTCGAGCGCCGGCAGCAGCTCCTTGGCCAGCTTCGCCATCCCGCGGTCGGCGGCCGCCGCGTTCTCACGCGCCATCCGCTTGCGGTAGTTGTCGAAGTCGGCCTGGGCGCGCTGCGCCAGCCCGAGGTACTTGTCACGCTCGGCCGTGAGCGCGTCGAGCTCGGGCGCGATCGGAGCCTCAGACGCGGGCGGCGCCTCCGCATCCGCGAAGGACGTCTCGCCCGCGCCGGACGCCGCAGCGTCGGGCGGCGCCGCCGCGGAGAACTCCTCGGGAGCCTCCGCGGCTTCGACGTTGACGTTCTCGTCCGTCATTACTTCTGCTCGTCCACGACCTCGGCGTCGACGACCTCTTCCTCGTCCGCGCTGGCCGCGTTGCCGTTGCTGCTGGTCGCGTGGCCGTTGTTGTCCTCCGGCGCGGGCGTGTCCTGCTGCTGCGCCTGGGCACGCTCGTACATCTGCTCGGAGACGCGATGGAAGGCGGTCTGCAGACGCTCGGTCTTGTTGCGGATGTCCTCGGCGTCCTCGCCCTTGACGGCCTCGTTGACGTCCTTGATCGCGTCCTCGATCTCCGTCTTGGAGGCCGAGTCGATCTGGTCGGCGAGGTCCTTGAGCTGCTTCTGCGCGTTGTAGGCGGCGGACTCGCCGTTGTTGCGCGCCTCGGCGAGCTCACGCTGACGCTTGTCGTCGTCGGCGTGGGACTCGGCGTCCTGGACCATCCGCTTGATCTCGTCGTCGCTCAGACCGGAGCCCGACTTGATCTCGATCTTCTGCTCCTTGCCCGTGCCGAGGTCCTTCGCCGACACCTTGACGATGCCGTTGGCGTCGATGTCGAAGCCGACCTCGATCTGCGGGATGCCGCGCGGTGCCGGCGGGATGCCCGTCAGCTGGAACTTGCCCAGCGACTTGTTGTACATCGCCATCTCGCGCTCGCCCTGGAGCACGTGGATCTCCACGGAGGGCTGGTTGTCCTCGGCGGTCGAGAAGACCTCGGACTTGCGCGTCGGGATGGTCGTGTTGCGCTCGATGAGCTTGGTCATCACGCCGCCCTTGGTCTCGATGCCGAGGGTGAGCGGGGTGACGTCGAGCAGCAGCACGTCCTTGACGTCGCCGGCCAGGACGCCCGCCTGGATGGCGGCCCCGACGGCCACGACCTCGTCCGGGTTGACGCCGCGGTGCGGCTCCTTGCCCGTGAGCTCCTTGACCTTCTCCTGGACGGCCGGCATGCGGGTCATGCCGCCGACGAGCACGACGTGGTCGATCTCCTTGACGCCCTTGTCCTTGGCGTCGTCGAGCGCCTGGCGGACCGGGCCGACGACGCGCTCGATCAGCGAGCCCGCGAGCTCGGTGAGCTTGGCGCGCGTGAGGCGCACGTCGAGGTGCTTCGGGCCGGAGGCGTCGGCCGTGATGAACGGCAGGTTGATCTGCGTCTCCTGCGCGGAGGACAGCTCGATCTTGGCCTTCTCGGCGGCCTCGTAGAGGCGCTGCAGGGCCATCTTGTCCTGCGTGAGGTCGATGCCCTGGTCGCGCTTGAACTCCGCCGCGAGCCAGTCGACGATCGCCTTGTCGAAGTTGTCGCCGCCGAGGTGGTTGTCACCCGCGGTGGCCTTGACCTCGAACACGCCGTCGCCGATCTCGAGCACGGACACGTCGAACGTGCCGCCGCCGAGGTCGAAGACGAGGATCGTCTGGTCGGATTCCTTGTCGAGGCCGTAGGCCAGCGCGGCCGCGGTCGGCTCGTTGATGATGCGCTTGACGTCCAGGCCCGCGATCCGGCCGGCGTCCTTGGTCGCCTGGCGCTGATCGTCGTTGAAGTAGGCCGGGACGGTGATGACCGCGGAGTCCACGGACTCGCCCAGGTAGGCCTCGGCGTCGGCCTTGAGCTTCTGGAGGATCATCGCGGAGATCTCCGGCGGCGTGTACTGCTTGCCGCCCGCATCGATCCGCGCCTCCCCGCCCGAGCCGGAGACGACGTTGTACGGGACGATCGACTCCTCCTCGCGCACCTCGGCCTCCTTGCGGCCCATGAAGCGCTTGACGGAGAAGACCGTGTTCGTGGGGTTGGTGACCGCCTGGCGCTTGGCGACGGTGCCGACCAGGCGCTCGCCGCTCTGCGCGAAGGCGACCACCGACGGGGTGGTGCGTCCACCCTCGCTGTTCTCGATCACCGTGGGCTCGCCGCCCTCCAGCACTGCCATGCAGGAGTTGGTGGTCCCGAGGTCGATCCCGATGGTCTTTGCCATGTGGCTATTGCTCCTCGTCCGAAATCTCAGTCTGCTTGACGCAGATTGTAGCCGGTCGGACAGAGCCGCAACAGCGCGCAGTCCTCACATTTAGGGCGCCTTGAATGACACGTCCGGCGCCCGTGCCGGAGCAGGTTCACGTGGAACTCGAGCTCCTGCCCGCGCGGGGTGAGCGCGAGCATCGCGTCGTGCAGCTCCTCGAACGGGGCCTTCTCCCGGAACAGCCCCAGGCGGGTCCCCACCCGCGAGACGTGGGTGTCCACCGGGATGTCGCGCTTGCCGTAGGCGAACAGCAGCACGCAGGCCGCGGTCTTGCGGCCCACTCCGGGCAGGCCGACCAGGAGCTCGCGCCCCTCGTCCACGCTCATGCGCGCGAGGGCGGCGTCGAAGGTGTCGACGTCGATCGCCCGCAGGATGTCCTGGATGCGGGCCGACTTGACCTTCGAGATCCCGCCGGGCCGGATCGCGAGCTCCACCTCCGCGTTCGGCGCGTCGCGAACGGCCGCCCAGCTCTCGAAGCGCTCGCGCAGGGCGAGGTAGGCGACGTCGCGGTTGCGATCGTTGGTCGACTGCGACAGGACGGTGAGGATCAGCTCGTCCAGGCCCTGCCCGTGCGGCGGGGCGAACGGCCGACCGTAGACGAGGCGGAGGCGGTCGCGGATCCGGCGGACGCGCGCGCGGTTGAGCTCAGGCACGACGGCCACCGTATCGGCGCGATCCAATACCCCGGTTTGGCGATTTTCAGCACCGTCATGTATTGTTTCTGACGGATCGCGCGGTCCACGGGCTGCGAGATCCGTGTGCGACCTTTAGGTTGCGGGCCGCGCGGACGGATTTCGCGCTGGTCGAAGTACGGCGACGGACTGCGCCGAATTTGGTCAACACCCCGGTGGCCTTGGTCGGGCCTCCGGTCCCAGGGGGATTCATGTCCGTCACGTCCGTGCGGCGAGCGCTGCTCGTCGTGTGTCTCATCGTCTGCGTCTCAGCGCCCGGTGCGGTGGCGCGCGCGTCGGCGCGCACCGACTCGCTCGAGGCCGGGATCGTCCGTGCCATGAACCAGTTCCGCGCCCAGCACGGCCTGCCGCAGCTCCGTCAGCAGCTCGGGTTCGCCCGCGCCGCCGACGTGCACTCCGCCAGGATGCTGCGGGAGAACCGGCTGGCGCACGGCGCCTACGGCAAGCGCGTGCGCCGCTACGTGCGCCGCGTGGCGCGCGTGGGCGAGAACCTCGCGTGGATGAACCGCTGCGACCCGCACAAGGTCGTGCGCATGTGGGCGCGCTCGTCGTCGCACCGCCACGTGATGCTCTCGCGGTCGTTCCGCCGTGTCGGCGTGGCCCGCCGGGCGACGTCGCGTGCCTGCTTCGTCACCGCTGACTTCGGCACCGCCCGCTAGCGCCTCGGCGCCCGATACGCTGTCTGCCGCACATGCGGCGGGCGTTCGAGCATCCCCTCGCGCCGGCGCTCGGATGCGCGCTGGCCTGCTTGGCGTACCTGATCGCGCAGCCGGCGACGGCGGACATGGCCGCGCACTCCTACCGCGCGTGGCTGTTCGAGCAGCAGGGGCTGACGGTCTGGAACGCCCAGTGGTACGGCGGCCACCACGTCCTCGGCTACTCGCTGCTGTTCGCGCCGTTCGCGATGGTGCTCGGCCCGGCGCTCGTCGGTGTCGCCGCCGCGATCGCGGCCACGCTGCTGTTCCCGCCGCTCGCCCGCGCCGCTGCGCCCTCGGACACCGCGGCCGCGATCGCGTCCTGGCTGTTCACCGCGGGCGTGCTGTCGAACGTCGCGATCGGGCGGATGCCGTTCCTGCTCGGGATCGCGTTCGGCGTGGCGGCCTGGACGGTCACACGCGGCGGGCGCCGCGCGCTCGGCGGCGGGCTCGCCCTGTGCACCATGCTCGCCAGCCCCGTCGCGGGCGTGTTCCTGATGCTCGGCGCGGCCGCGAAGCTGCTCGCCGACGGCCGGCCCGCGCTGCGCACCGCGGCGTGGGTGTTCGCCCCGGCCCTGGCCGGCGGGATCGCGCTGTGGGCGCTGTTCCCCGAGGGCGGCAACGACCGCTTCACCGCCACCGCCTTCTGGCCCATGCTCGCGATCAGCGCCGCGGGCGTCGCGCTGCTCACGCCGGGCCGGCGGACCATCTGGGCCGGCGGCCTGCTGTACCTGGGCGTGCTGATCGGCGCGTTCGTGGTCCCGACGCCGTTCGGCCAGAACGCGCTGCGGCTCGGCGTGCTGGCGGGGCCGTCCGTGCTCGCGCTCGCACACCGGCGGAAGGTCCCGCTTGTCGCGGTGGCCACCGTCGGCGTCGCGCTGCTGTACCTGCAGTGGCTGCCCGCCGTGCGGGCCGTGGCGGAGGCGCACGGGGACCCGTCGACCCGGCTCGCGTTCCAGGCCGAGGCGCGCGACTTCCTCGAGAAGCGGGCGCAGCCCGGCGAACGCGTCGAGGTCCCGCTGACCATGAACCATTGGGAAGCGGCCGACCTGGCGAAGGTCGTCCCGCTCGCACGCGGGTGGGAGCGCCAGCTGGACGCTAAGGCCAACCCGATCTTCTACGACGACGAGCGACTCACGCCGGCGCGCTACCACGACTGGCTGCGCGAGAACGCGGTCCGCTTCGTCGCGCTCCCGACCGCGCCGCTGGACTACTCCGCGCACGCCGAGGCGCTGCTGCTCGAGGACGGGCTGGACTACCTCGAGCTCGTCTACGAGTCCCCGCGCTGGCGCATCTGGGAGCTGCGGGACCCGGTCCCGCCCGCGTCCAACGGCGCGTCCATGCTTGCGGCCGGCCCGAACTGGTTCATGGTCAACGCCTCCAAGCCGACGGTCGTCAAGTACCGCTACACGCCGTACTGGACGACGACGAACGCGTGCGTGAGCCGCGCGCCCGGCGGCTGGACGCGCGTGGAGCCGGAGGAATCCGGCGTGCTGATCGTGCAGGCGCGCTTCGGCATCGACCGCAGCCGGCGCGCCAAGACCTGTCATTAGCCGTTGTTGAGGCCGAGGAGGCCGAGGCGCCGCCCCCTTTAGTCTTGGGCGGACGTTGCTGTCCCGAGTGCTCCCCCGCGGCCCCCGCGACCTGCTGTGGCAGGTTCTCCTGTTCTGCGGCGCGTACTGGCTCTACCGGCTCGTGCGCGGGCAGGTCTGGGACCAGTCCGCGGCGGCGTTCGCCAACGCGCGCGACATCGTCGACCTCCAGCAGGCGCTGCACGTCTTCGCCGAGCCCGAGATCCAGCGCTGGGCGATCCAGACGGGCTGGGTCGACGACCTGGGCTCCTGGATGTACCTGAACACCCACTTCGGCGTGACCACGGTCACGCTCGCGTTCATCTACCTGTTCCGCAACGAGCACTTCTACTGGGTGCGAAACATGTTCATGGTCGCGATGGGGCTCGCGCTCGTCGGGTACGTCGCGTACCCGACCGCGCCGCCGCGGCTGATGCCCGAGCTCGGCTTCACGGACTCGGTCATGCAGTTCACGGGCGTGGCGCCGACGTCGGACGTCAACGCGCTCTACAACCCGTACGCCGCCGTGCCCTCGATGCACGTCGGCTTCGCCCTGATGCTGGCGATCTCCGTGATCCGGATGACGCGCCACACCTGGGTGAAGGTGGTGTGGGCGACCTATCCGCTCGTCGTCAGCCTGGTCGTGGTCGTCACCGCCAACCACTGGATCTTCGACGCCGTCACCGGCGCCGCAGTGGCGGTCGTCTCCGCGTTGGCCGCGCAGGTGCTGTTCGCGCGCGTCTGGCCCGCTCACTGGGCGTTCCGCTCGGAGCCGGGCCTGGCCGCTCCGGCGCGCGCCGGGTAGGCTGCGCGGCCGAATGGCCACACGCGACTACCAGACGGTCATGCGCAACCGTCTCATCGAATCACGGCTCACGCCGAACGCGATCTCCCTGACCGGGTTCGTGCTCTGCGTCGTGTCCGCCGTGCTGATCCTGCAGGGCTGGTGGATCGCGGGCGGGATCGCGTTCATCGTCGGTTCGGTCTGCGACACCCTCGACGGCCGCTACTCGCGCATGTCGGGCAAGGGCACGCCGTTCGGCGCGTTCCTGGACTCGACGCTGGACCGGCTGGAGGAGGGCATCGTGCTCGCGGCCGTCGGCGTGATGTTCGTGCGCGACGAGGACCTGACGTTCATTTTCAACGCGGAGGTCGCCGTCGGCGTGACGGTCCTGGCCGTGCTCGCGTCGCTGATGGTGTCCTACACGCGAGCCCGCGCCGAGGCGCTGGGCGTCGAGTGCAAGGTCGGCATCGCGGATCGCGCCGTGCGCGTCGTGGTGCTGTCCGCGGGCCTCGTGTTCGGGTTCGTCCAGGCGATCGAACCCGCCGTATACGTCCTGGCCGCGATGGCGATCATCACGGTGTTCCAGCGCATCTTCCACGTGCGCTCCGAGCTGACGAAGCCTGTAACCGATACGGTCTAAGTGGGTTTATTGACCGACGGTCATCAACACTTGGAAGGGATTTGAGGCACTTGACGGCGTCAACGAACGGCAACGGCCGCTACCAGAACGACAAGGTCCGCGTCGCCATCATCGGCGTCGGCAACTGCGCGAACGCGTTCGTGCAGGGCGTGCACTACTACAAGAACGCTGATCCGGAGACGCGCGTCCCGGGTCTCATGCACGTCGACCTCGGCGGCTACCACGTCGGCGACATCGAGTTCTCCGCGGCCTTCGACATCGACGCGGACAAGGTCGGCAAGGACCTCTCCGAGGCGATCTGGGCCGGTCAGAACAACACGATCAAGTTCTACAACGAGGACATCCCGAACCTCGGCGTGCCGGTTCAGCGCGGCATGACGCACGACGGCCTGGGCAAGTACCTCTCGCAGAAGATCACGAAGGCGCCGGGCTCCACGGTCGACATCGTCGAGGTGCTGAGGGAGACCAAGACCGACGTCGTCGTCTCCTATCTGCCGGTCGGCTCCGAGCAGGCGACCAAGTGGTACGTCGAGCAGATCCTCGAGGCCGGCTGCGCGATGGTCAACTGCATCCCGGTCTTCATCGCCCGCGAGCAGTACTGGGACAACCGCTTCAAGAAGGCCGGCCTGCCGATCGTCGGCGACGACATCAAGTCCCAGGTCGGCGCGACGATCGTCCACCGCCAGCTGGCTCGCCTGTTCGGCGACCGCGGCGTCGAGCTGCAGCGCACGTCGCAGCTCAACGTCGGCGGCAACATGGACTTCTACAACATGCTCGAGCGCGAGCGCCTGGAATCCAAGAAGATCTCCAAGACGAACGCCGTCACCTCGATCGTCGACCACGAGATGCCCGAGCACGACGTGCACGTCGGCCCCTCGGACTACGTGCCGTGGCTCACGGACCGCAAGTGGGCGCACATCCGCCTCGAGGGCGCGGCCTTCGGCGACGTCCCGCTGACCGCCGAGCTCAAGCTCGAGGTGTGGGACTCCCCGAACTCGGCCGGCATCGTCATCGACGCCGCCCGCTGCTGCAAGCTCGCCATGAACAACGGCGTCTCCGGCCAGCTCGACGGCCCGTCGTCGTACCTGATGAAGTCGCCGCAGAACCAGCGCCCGGACGACCAGGCGCGCCAGGCGACCGAGGAGTTCATCGCCCGCTACTCGCGCGCCGAGAAGGTCTCGCGCGCCGCGCGCGAGAAGAAGGCCGCGACGACCGAGAAGGTCCAAGCGCCCGCCGAGTAGGCCCACCGCGGGCACGCAGGCGTCCTGCGTGCCCGCGTCTCAGCGTCGGGTCAGGGCCGCCGCGGCGATCGTGCTCGTGAGGTCACGCGGGCGGCCGACGTGGAACCCCTGGGCCATGTCGACGCCCAGGCCCTGCAGCAGGTCGACGGTCGCCGCGTCCTCGACGTACTCGGCGATCGTCCGCTTGCCCAGCCCGCGCGCGGCGTGGATCAGGCTCTCGAGGATCACGCGGTCGGTCGCGCTGCTCGCGCTGTTGCGGACGAACTCGCCGTCGATCTTCAGGAAGTCGAACGGCAGGTGCTTGACGTAGGTGAACGAGCCGAAGCCGACGCCGAAGTCGTCGAGCGCGAACCGGCAGCCCAGCCGCGCGAGGGCGGACGCGAACGCCTGCGCCTCCTCGAGGTTGGTGACCGCGGTCGTCTCGGTGATCTCGAAGATCAGCCGGTCGGCAGCGAACCGGTGCGCCTCCAGCGCGTCCGCGATCGCCGCCAGCAGCTCGGTGGAGCCGAGTGAGCTGCCGGAGAGGTTGACCTCGAAGATCAGGTCGCGGTCCCGGTTGGCGCCGAGCGCCGCGATCGCGCGGGTGACGACCCAGCGGTCGATCTCCTCCATGAGCCCGAACTGCTCGGCGATCGGCACGAAGCTGCCGGGCGCGATCTGCTCGCCCTCGCGGCCCAGCATCCGCAGCAGCAGCTCGTGGTGGACGACCGAGCCCGAGTCCAGGTCCTGGATCGGCTGCGCCAGCAGCACGAACCGCTCCTCCGCCAGGGCGGTGCGGATGCGGTCGACCCAGCGCAGCCGGGTCTGCGTGCTCGACGCCGAGCGGTGGTCGAAGCGCGCGGCGCGCCGACGGCCGGCCGCCTTGGCGTCGTACATGGCCAGGTCAGCCGCCATCAGGGCCTCGTCGGCGTTGGCGAAGTCGCCGTCGAGCATGGCGTAGCCCGCGCTCGCGCTGACCGAGTGCAGCCCCGTGATGTCCGGCACCACCGAGCCGGTGCTCACGGCGGCCACGAGCCGGTCGGCGGTCATGTGCGCGTGCTCGTCGGACGCGCCCGGCAGCAGCACCGCGAACTCGTCGCCGCCGATCCGGGCGACGATGTCGCCGCTGCGCACCGCCTCGCTCAGCGCGTGCCCGGCGGCCCGGATCACCTGGTCGCCGACATGATGGCCGAGCGTGTCGTTGACAGCCTTGAAGTGGTCCAGGTCGAGCAGCATGACCGCTCCCCGCGCCGCGTCGGGCCCGGTCAGCAGGGCGTCCAGCCGGCGCTGGAAGCCGCGCCGGTTCAGCAGCTCGGTGAGCGCGTCGT
This sequence comes from Solirubrobacter deserti, assembly GCF_027587175.1. Lineage (GTDB taxonomy): Bacteria > Actinomycetota > Thermoleophilia > Solirubrobacterales > Solirubrobacteraceae > Solirubrobacter > Solirubrobacter deserti. Next base: position 102,661 of record NZ_JAPCID010000020.1, on the reverse strand, counting down.
GCTCGGCCTGATGGCGAAGCTCGACCTCCAGCCCCCGCTGCTCGGAGACGTCGATGACCTGGGTGAGCACCGGGTGCGCGGCGTCCCGGTCGCGGAGCCGGATCAGATGCACCTGCACGTAGCGCGCGACGCCGTCCGTGGCCGCGAGCCGGACCTCCCGGCCGACGCCGACGCCGGGGCGTTCGAGCGCCTCCCGGAGCATCGCGCTGACGGCGGCGTGATCGCGCGGATCGACGAGGTCGACGCAGGTCATCTCCGCCAGCTGCTCCTGCGTGTGGCCGGTGAGCTCGCCGAGCGCCGCGTTGACGCGGGCGAAGCGCCCGTCCGGCGACGCCAGCGCCTGACCCACGGGGCTCGCCTCGAAGGCGTCCGCGAAGCGCAGCTCGCCGACGGCCAGCCGCCGCCGCGCCCGCCACGCGCTGGCGATGATCAGCGCGAGCGCGGTCAGCCCCGGACCGACGAGCAGCCCCAACGCGCCGTAGCGGATGCCGTCGCCGCTCGGCGCGTCGGCCTGCACTGCCATCCGCACGCCGCCGTACTCGACCGCCCCGCTGGGCGCGGACCGGGCCCGCGGCGCGCCGATCACGGTCTGCCCGGCGACCGCCACCGCCACCTCGGTGTCGCGCACCAGGGCGCGCTCGACCGTCTGGTCGAGCCGCCGGAACGTGAGGCTTCCCACGACGAACTGCCGCGGGTCGTTCCCCACCCGGGCGTAGACGGCGAACCCCCGCTCGTCGCGCTGGGCGAGCGCGATCGGCCCCGTCGCACCGAGCTCCCCGGTGCGCGCGGCACGCTCGAGTGCGCGGCGGCGCACCGGGTCCACCAGCAGATCGAGCCCGACGATGTTGCGACCGCGGCCCGCGTCACGGATCTCCTCGATGACGGCGTACTCGGGACGCTCACCCGCGAGGACCATTGCTCCGTCCGGGCGCAGCTCGCGCACGCGGACGCCGAGCCGGCGCTCCGTGGCGGCCCGCTCAGCGGCTTCGATCCGGCGGATGTACCCGAACGAGTTCGCCTCCGAGTTCTCGAACATGTCGCGCGTGTAGGCGTCGAACTCGGCCCGCGTGACGTTCCGGCTCGCCTCGAACAGGCTGGCGAGGCCCTCGACCTGCGCGCTCAGCTTGGTCAGCTGCAGGCGCAGGGCGCCCACCGCGGCGGCACGCGCCTCGTCGTCGCGGAGCGCGGCGCGCTCCGCATCCAGACGCGAGCCCGCCAGCCACAGCCCCAGCGTGACCAACGCTCCGACGAGCACCGTCACTCCAACGCCCCGAAGACGGGCCGGCCGCCGCTGCTGTCGCAAGCGGCGACCCTACCCAGAACTTCGCAGGTGCGAGAACGGTTGGCCGGTTCTCAGTGCGCAGCGACAGGTTCGCCCGCGGCGCCCGGCTCGGCGACGCGCACCGACGGGACGATCGCGCCGACGATGATCGCGCCGGCGGCGAAGACGCCCGCGGCGACCCAGAAGGCGACCGTGTAGCCATGGACGGTGGCCGTCTCGGCCAGGGACGGCGACGGGGTGTGGCCGTTGGCGTAGGACGTGACGGCGCCGGCGAAGATCGAGCTCAGCAGCGCGGTGCCGATCGAGCCGCCGACCTGCTGCATGGTGTTGACCATGGCCGAGGCGACGCCCGTGTCGGCGCGGTCGACGCCGTAGGTGGCGCTCTGGAAGGCCGGCGGGAAGATGTTGCCCATGCCGACGCCCATCAGAACCAGGGCCGGCAGCACGTGGGTGACGTAGCTGGAGTCGGTGCCGAGCTGGGTCAGCACGAGCATCGCGGCGGCGCCGAGCAGCATGCCGGTGACCATGTGCGGCCGCGGACCGAACTTGGCCAGCAGGCGCTGGCTGACGACGTTGGCCGTGACGATGATCGCCGCCGACATCGGCAGGAACGCGAGGCCGGTCTGGATCGGCGAGAAGCCGAGCGTGGACTGCAGGTAGTACGTGAGGAACAGGAACAGCGCGAACATCGCGATGCCGGCGATGCCGATGCCGGCGAACGCGCCGCCGCGGGTGCGGTCGGCGATCACGCGCAGCGGGAGCAGCGGGTGCGCGACGCGGCGCTCGACGGCGAAGAACCCGGCGAGCAGGATGACCGCGGCGACGAGCATGATGATCGTCACGGGGTGGCCCCAGGAGTTCGTCTCGGAGTTCGAGAAGCCGTAGACGAGCGCGAACAGGCCGGACGTGGCGAGCAGCGTGCCCGGGACGTCGATCCGCGGCCGCTGCGGGTTCGCCTGGTTGGTGATCAGGCGGAAGGCGAGGACGGCGGCGGGCAGCGCGAACAGCAGGTTCACGTACAGCGCCCAGCGCCAGGACAGGTACTCGGTGAGGATGCCGCCGAGCAGCAGGCCGATCGCGGCGCCGGTGCCGGCGATCGCGCCGAAGATGCCGAACGCCTTGCCGCGCTCACGCGGGTCGGTGAAGGTCGTGGCCAGCAGCGCGAGGGCCGAAGGCGCGAGCATCGCGCCGAACACGCCCTGCGCGGCACGAGCGCCGACGAGCAGGCCGAACGAGTCGGCCGCGCCGCCGACGGCGGAGGCGACGGAGAAGCCGAGCAGGCCGCCGATGAACGTCCACTTGCGCCCGAACAGGTCGCCGATGCGGCCGCCGAGCAGCAGCAGGGAGCCGAACGCGAGCGCGTAGGCGGTGACGACCCACTGGCGGGAGTCGTTGCTGAAGCCGAGGTCCTGCTGGGCGCTCGGGAGCGCGATGTTCACAATCGTGGCGTCGAGGACGACCATGAGCTGCGCGATGGCGATGACGCCGAGGATCAACCAGCGGCGTGAGTGGTGGGGATCGGTGTGGGGAGGCATGCCTTAGGGGAGGAAGTGGAGGCTGGTATTCCGGTTATCGGACAAGGTAGCACGGAACTGGAGGGAGTGCTTCCGCTTTCTTCTATCCTGCGTCTCACCCATGTCCGCCGCCCGCCCCCTCCGCGTCGACGCCGAACGCAACCGCCAGCGCATCCTCGAAGCCGCCAGGACGCTGTTCGCCGAGCGCGGCGTCGACGTGTCCGTCGATGACATCGCCGCGGCGGCGGGCGTCGGGATCGGGACCTTCTACCGGCGCTTCCCGGACCGCGAGTCGCTCGTGGAGGCCGTCTTCGCCACCAAGCTGGACCGCATCGTCGAGGCCGCCCGGGCCGCGCTGGAGATCGAGGACCCGTGGGAGGCGTTCCGCACGTACGTGATGACCGTCTCGCGCATGCACGCCGGCGACCGCGGCCTCAAGGACGTGATGCTCTCCACCGATCGCGGCCGCGAGCAGGTGACCGCGTTCCGCGCGACCATCCAGCCGCTCGCCGGGGCGCTGATCGAGCGCGCCAAGGCCGCGGGCGTCCTGCGCGAGGACATCTCGCCGTTCGACATCCCGCTCATCCACCAGGCGGTCGGCGCCATCGCCGACGTCACCCGCGACTGCTCACCCGACTACTTCGAGCGTACGCTCACCCTGCTGGTCGACGGCCTCGCCCAGCAGCGCACGGCGCCGACGCCGATGTCCGCCCCGCCACTGAGCGTCGACCAGTTCCTCACCATCATGGCGCGCCGGCGCTGACCCTCACTGCGGGTGCTGCACCTCGACGACGGGCGGCGGCTCGTCGTCGGTGCCCGACACCCGGAACTCCACCTGCTCGTACTCGAGCCCCGGCTCGGACAGCACGTACTCGACCGGGATCGGCGTGAGCACCTCCGCCGCCCCGCCCTCCGGCCCGCTCAACGCCAGCTCGAGCACCAGCATGCGCGGGTTGATCCCCGGGTTGCCCTCGTAGTCGCGCAGCTCGGCCGTGCAGCCGTCGGTCCGGCACACGACGGTGCCCGACACGCGCAGCGCGCCGTCGCTGCCCGGCATGTGGTCGTGGATGGCCGTGAAGTCCTCGTAGTGGGCGACGACTGACATGCGCTCCTCCGTGGTCGATGTGTGCGGGAACCTACGGTCGGGCGGATCGGCCGCCCCTGGCCGGACGCTCAGGTTTCCCAACGCAACCGGGTTCCGGCGTACGATGACCGCTTGCCGCTGGAAGTGCACGATCAACTCACGCGTGGGCGGCTGCTGCCGCTCAGCGCGGTCGCCGCGTGCGTCGAGCACCTGCGCGGCGGCGGGCTCGCGGTGCTCCCGACCGAGACGGGCTACATGCTCGCCGTGGACGCCACCGACGAGGCCGCGATCGACGCCGTCTACGCCGCCAAGGGGCGCCCGGAGGCCAAACCGATCCACGTGGCCGTCGCCTCGCTGGAGGAGATCGACCGGGTCACGGAGCTGCCCGAGGAGGCGCGGCGCCTGTGCCTGGAGCACATGCCCGGGCCGCTGACGCTGGTCGGGCGCAGCCGCGGCGTGGTGCCGGACGCGCTGACCGCGCACACCGGGACGCTCGGCGCGCGCATCCCGGACACGCCCGCGACGCTGCAGATCCTCGCCGCGTTCAGGGGTCCGCTGACGGCGACGTCGCACAACCTGTCGGGCGAGCCGCCCGACCCGGACCCGATCCAGGCCGCGGGCCGGCTCCATCCCGTGGGCAGCGGCGCCATCCACGTCGTGGTCGACCCCGAGGCGATCAAGTACGACCGGCCGTCCACCGTCGTGGACACGCTCGTTCACCCGTGGGACATCTTGCGGGAGGGACCGGTGACTATCCTCCCGCTCAGTGGCTGAACGGTTCGCCATCGCCCAGGTCGCGCCGCATCCGCTCGAGGATGCGAACGAGGTCGGAACGTTCGCCTCGGAGGTCTCGAAGGAGCTCGCCGCGCGCGGCCACCGGGTGTTGCTGCTCGCACCTTCGCGCAATCCCGACCTCGTGCGGGAGTCGCGCCGGCTGATCCGCGCCGCGCGCGAGACGCCGGAGGACCTGTTCGACCCCGACGGCGGCGTCCGCGTCCTCGGGGTCGGGGAGCTGCTGTTCAACACGGGCCGCAAGGGCATCAACCCGGCGCCGCCGGTGGACATCGCGCGCACGATCGAGGAAGTGCTCACGCACACGCCGCTGGACTTCGTGCACGTGCACGAGCCGTGGGCGCCGAGCGCGGGCAGCGTCGCCCTCCGGCACAGCCGCGCGCTGAACGTCGGCTCCTTCCACGCTCCCGCCGAGCGCGTCCTCTCCACGCAGGTCGCCCGCAAGTTCGTGGAGCTGTTCTTCGGCCGCATGGACGCGCGCACCGCGTCCTACGAGGCCACCGCGGAGCTGATGAACCGCTTCTTCCCGTCCTCCTACCAGCTGCTGCGTCCCGGGATGACCCCCGAGCAGCGCGAGCGGCCGGAAGGCCCGCCGCGGATCGCGTTCAGCGACCGCGAGGAGCGCGGCGCGCTGCGGCTGTTCCTGCGCGCGCTGCGGCTGCTGCCCGAGGAGCTGCCGTGGGAGGCCGTCGTCTACAGCAAGACGGGCGGCATCCCGACGCTGCGCTCGAGCCTGCGCAACCGCGTGACGGTCGTCGACGACGAGGACGCGGCGTTCGCGAGCGCCGACATCGTCGTGGCCGCCTCGCTCGGCCAGGTGACCGCCCCCGGCGTTCTGGTGAAGGCGCTCGGCGTCGGCGCCGTCCCGCTCGCGGCGCGCACGCCGGTGTACGAGGAGGTCCTGCGCGAGGGAGACCTCGGCCTGCACTTCCAGGTCGGCGACGTGGAGGTGCTCGCCCAGCAGCTCGAGCGCGCGCTCAAGGACGAGGCCCTGCGCGCCAAGCTCGTCGCCGCGGGTGCCGAGGCACGCGAGGCGCTGGGGTGGACGCGGGTCACCGACCAGGTCGAGGAGATCTACGCCGGCCTGGCCGCGCTCCGGCACGACCCGGACCCCAAGCCCGAGGTCCGCGCGCGCGTGGCCAAGAAGAAGCTGATCGACGTCGATCTGCACATGCACACCGACCACTCCAACGACTGCGCGACCCCGGTCGACGTGCTGCTGGCCACCGCGGTCGAAGTCGGGCTGGGCGCGATCGCCGTCACCGACCACAACGAGATCTCCGGCGCGCACGACGCAGCGGCCAAGGCCGCGGACTACGGCATCAAGGTGATCGTCGGCGAGGAGGTCAAGACCGCCGACCAGGGCGAGGTCATCGGCCTGTTCATCAACGAGAAGATCCCGCGCGGGATGACGCTCGAGGAGACGATCGCCGAGATCCGCCGCCAGGGCGGGCTGGTCTACGTCCCGCACCCGTTCGACCGCCTACACAGCGTCCCGGACTATGAGCACATGCTCGCGATCGTGTCCGACATCGACGCGATCGAGGTCTTCAACCCGCGGATCGCGATCCCGGCCTTCAACGAGGAGGCCGTGCGCTTCGCCGCCAAGTACCGGATCGTCGGCGGCGCCGGGACTGACGGACATGTTGCACAGGCGCTGGGCTCGGTCCGGATCACGATGCGCGACTTCGACGGACCCGAGGAGTTCCTGGAATCCCTGCGCGACGCGAACATCGCCGCCAAGCCTTCTTCCCTGCGTTACGCGCAGGTTCAGGCCCTCAAGTTCCTCCAGACGACCGCCATGCCACCGGCCGCTCGCCGGGCCACGCGCAGGCGCAAGGTGGCGAAGGCGGTGGCCGGTCGCGGCGGGCAGTGACTTGCAGGGGCAAGGAGAACCCGGGCTGGGCGTGAACCTCGTCGGCGGAATGCCCGCCACCGACGACGAGATCCGCGAGAAGTACCTCGAGCGCGCCATCCGCGAGCTCAACACGTTCACCCACGACCTGCAGAGCTGCGAGCGCTGCCCACGCGGCAACCTGATGCCGGTGCTGGGCTCGGGCCACCCGCAGGCGGACGTGTTCCTGCTCAAGTACGCGCCGACCCCCGCGGAGGTCGAGGAGGGCGTTGCCTTCTACGGCCGATCGGGGACCGCCCTCATGAAGTCGCTGCGGCGGCTCGACATCGACCCGCTGGTCGTCTACGGCACGCTGTGCGTGAAGTGCCCGGTCGCCGATCCCTCCCTGGCCGCGCCGGAGTGCGTCGCGCGCCTGGTGGAGGAGCTGGCGATCGTGCAGCCCAAGATCGTCGTGGTCATGGGCACCGACGCGCTGGACGTGCTCAACGACCTGCAGCTGCCACTCGCCCGCGAGCTCCATGAGCTCCCGGGCGACATCCAGCGCCTGACGCCTTCGATCGAGGCGCTGTACGTCCCCGACATCGACCGATCGCTCGACGAGGAGTCCGCCAAGCGCGACTTCTGGCGCGCGTTCCGCGAGCTGGGCACCTGGTGGAGCGACTTCCCGCCGTACTAGCGCTCACATCTCCAGGACGACCTTGCCGAACTTCTTGCCGGCGCTGAAGCGCTCGTAGGCCGCTGGCGCGTCTCCGAGCGGGAAGGCGGCCGTGACCGGCACGGACAGGTCGCCGGACGCGAAGCCCGGCAGCACCATCTTCTCCACCAGCCGCGCCGCGATCGCCTTCTCCTCGATCGGGCGCGTGCGCAGCGTGGAGCCGTGGATGCGCCCGCGCTTGGCCATCAGCTTGCGCAGGTCGATCTCGGCCTTGGCGCCCGCGCCGACGCCGATCGTGCAGATGCGGCCGCCGACGGCGAGCGCGTCGAGGTTGTCGGACAGGTTGATCGCGCCGACCAGCTCGAGGATCACGTCGTACTCGCCCGCGGCGACGAACTCGTCGGGCGCGATCGCGTGCACCGTGCCGAGCGCCGCGACCTGCTCGCGGGCGTGCTCGTCGCGCACGGTCGCCGTCACGCGCGCGCCCGCCATCACGCCGAGCTGGACGGCCGCCATGCCGACGCCGCCGGCCGCGCCGTGCACCAGCAGGCGCTCGCCCACCGTGAGGCCGGCCTGCGTGAAGAGCGCGTCGTGGGCGGTGGTGAAGACCTCCGGGACGCCGCCCGCGGCGGTCCAGTCGAGCTCCTCCGGCACCGGCATCGCGGTGCGCTCGTGCACGACCGCGAGCTCGGCCTGCCCGCCGCCGGCGACGAGCGCCATCACTCGGTCACCGGGCTCGAAGCGCTCGGCGCGGCGCCCGCAGGCGACGACCTCGCCCGCGAGCTCGAGGCCCGGGATGTCGGCGGGAACGCCGGGCGGCGCGGGGTAGTGGCCGGCGACCTGCAGGATGTCGGCACCGTTGAGCCCGGCGGCGCGGACGCGGACGAGCAGCTGCCCGTCCTGGGGCTCGGGATCGGGACGGTCGGCGACCTCGATCCGGCCGTCGACGATGGTGGCGGCACGCATGGTCGCGAAGATACTCCAGGCGCCCTGTCCCGTTGGCGGTGGTGGTCCGCACCGGTTTTGGGTAAGAATGTGGACTTGGGCGTCCAGGTTCCCCACTTCCCCCCGCTCTGGCGCGAGAGCATGGCCGGCGTCGAGCTGGCCGCGCTGCGGCGCAGCGCCGTCTGGCGCGGCGGCGGGGTGCCGGAGGGCGAGGGCCGCCCGGTCCTGCTGATTCCCGGCTTCCTCGCCGGCGACGGCTCGCTGGCGACGATGACCGGCTGGCTGCGTCAGAACGGCTACCACACGCGCCGGGCCGGAATCCGGATCAACGTCGGCTGCTCGTCGGAGGCGATCGACCGCCTCGAGGAGCGGGTCGAGCAGTTCGCGCAGGACACGGGCGAGCGCGTCGCCGTGATCGGCCAGAGCCGCGGCGGCATCTTCGCCCGGCATCTCGCCGTGCGTCGCCCGGACCTGGTCAGCGGCATCGTCACGCTCGGCTCGCCCACCGTCAACCAGCTCAGCACGCATCCGCTCGTGCTCGCCCAGGTCGCGCTCGTCGGCGTGCTCGGCACGACCCGGTTCCCCGGGATGTTCCGCATGAGCTGCCTGCGCGGCGCCTGCTGCGAGCGCTTCCGCGACGAGTTCAACGCCGACGTCCCGCCCGAGGTCGGCTTCACCGCGATCTACTCCAAGACGGACGGGATCGTCAACTGGCACGCCTGCCTGGACCGCTGCGCCGACCTCGTCGAGGTGCACTCCTCGCACGTCGGCATGGGCGCCAACGCCGAGGTCTACGCGGAGATCGGCCACGCGCTCGGCGAGTTCGGGCACCGCTGGGCGCAGACGACGTAGCCTGGTCTCATGGCCAGACACCAGCCCGCGGGCCGACAGCACGCCGGTGAACCGCCGCCACCGAAGGTGACCATGCGCTTCGACGCCGCGACGGGGCGCTTCGTCCCCGTCGAGGAGCCGCGCGAGACGACCGAGACCACCGAGGCCGCCGAGCGCCCGGCGACGCCCGACGATCCGCGCCCCGCGGCCTTCCGCAACATCCCGCCGTTCGGCGGCGGCGTCTGAGCCGCCGCCGAACCAGCGTGATCGTTACGGCGTCGTGGTGCTGAGCGTGAAGACCAGCGTCGTTCCGTAGCGGCCGGAGCGCAGACCGTCGGTCTCCGCGATGGGCTGCTTGAACTGCACCGGGATCACGTCCTTGCCCACCGGGCCGGTGTAGGTGCGCAGGGTGGCCGGGAGGCCGCCGAACGCGCCTTCGGCCGCCTTGACCTGCAGCGGCTGCGGCAGCGGGTAGCTGCCGTTGCTCAGGTAGCCCGGCTTGGCCGCGCCCGGGTCGGTGACCGTGAGCTTGGCCTCGCCGGCCGTCGAGACGACGGTCGCCGTGGTGGAGGCGAGGTAGTCCCTCGTCACGCCCGGCACGAACGGCTCGAGGTCGAGCACCGGGCCGAGCGTGAGGTTGAGCGTCGGAGCGACGTCGCTGCCGAGCTCGATCGGCGTGGACGTCGACGCGCCCTCGACGGTCACCGTGACCGTCTTCTCCGCGGTGAGCTTGCCGTCGGACACGGTGACCTTCGCCGTGTACGTGCCGGCCCGCTCGTAGCGGAACGCGGGCTTGGCGACGGTCGAGTCGACCGTGCCGTTGCCGTCCAGGTCCCACGCGTAGGTGAGCGCGTCACCGTCGGCGTCGGTCGCGACGGCCTCGAACTGGGTCGAGAACGGCGCCGTGCCCTTGTTCGGCGTGGCCGTGGCGGCCGAGATCACCGGCGCGCGGTTGCCGGTTCCGAGGCGGAAGAAGTCGAACCGCGCCGGCTGGCCCGTGCCGTGGTAGCCGGCGAGACCGACCTTCGCCCCCGCCAGCGAGGCCAGCGGCTTGGCCCGCCCGAACGTCGTCCAGGTGGTGCCGTCCGCGGACCACTGGCCCGTGAGGGTCGTGCCGTCGCTGATCATCTTCAGCCACACGCCGGACTCGTTGATCCCCGCGGGGAGCGCGCCCGAGCGGTCCTGGTTGTCGACGTTGGTCGTGACGCCGTTGACGTCCTGACCGAGCTCCAGGCGCCAGCCCGTGCCCTCGAGGTCGATCAGCATGAGCTTCGCGAAGTTCCGGCCGTCCTTGTAGAGGACGAGGCCCGCCTGCTCGTACTGACCGCCCTGGGCCAGCTTGACCTTGGTCGTCGCCTCCCACTTGCCGACGGGCGCCGGCTGCAGGAGGACGCTCTTCGCCGTGTCGGTGCCGTTGTAGAGGTCACCGTCGATGGCGTCGATCTGGAGCTCGCCGTCGGCGACCCGCACCTCGCCCGAGACCGGGCGGACCACGGTCGTCCAGCGGCAGTCGCTGAGCGCGCTGCCGTCGAACTCGTCGTTCGGCGTCGAGAGGTTGAACCACTCGAAGCTGGCCGGCGTCTGCGCGGTGCCGTTGAAGGCCGCGATGCCGAGCTGCGGGCTCGTCATGCGGTCCAGCGGGCGGGCCGCGCCCACCTGCGTGAAGGACACGCCGTCACGCGAGAACCAGACGGTGAGGCTCGTCCCGTCGCTCTGCATGCGCAGGTAGACGGTGCTGCCGGCGTCGCCCGGGAAGATCGCCGAGCGTGCGACGTACGCCGCCTCGTTGGCCCGCAGGCCCACGAACTCGACGTTGCGGCCCTCGGCCGTGCGGATGAACGCGGCCTTGTAGACCTCGGTGTCGCCCTGACGCAGGAGGATCGCCGCCTGCTCGCCGTTGGCGACCTGGCTCAGCGCGACCTTCGTCGTCGCCGTCCACGGGCCGGCCGGGGCCGGGCGGGAGACGATGTTCTTGGCCGTCGTGTTGCCGGTCCACATGTCACCGGCGACGGCGTTGATCTTCAGAACACCGTTCTCGACCTTGTAGTTGGCCGCGTCCTCGCGGACGATCGACGGCCAGACCGTGCGGTCGAGCGCCGTGCCCGTGAACGCGTCGGTGCCCGGGCAGGTGCCGAGGACCTCGACGGAGAACGACCGCGACGTCTTGCGGCCGTCGGCGTCCGTCGCGGTGACGGTCGCCGTGTACAGGCCACGCTGCGTGTACGTGTAGGACGCGTTGGCGGTGGTCGCCGTGGCGCCGTTGACGCCGAAGTTCCACGCGTAGGAGACGGCGGTGCCCTCGGGGTCGACCGCGCTCGCCGTGAAGTCGACCTTCAGCGGCGCGGCGCCGGAGACCGGCGTGGCGTTGGCGGTCAGGTTCGGCGCGGCGTTGCCGTTCGCACCCGGGCCGTTGAACGTGAGCTCGTCGATGTCGAAGCCGGAGACCGGCGCAACCAGATAGAGGTCACGCGTGCCGCCCGGATCGGTGATCGGGGCCGGATCCTGGGTCTTGTAGACCTCCCAGTCGCCGGAGGCCACGACCGGGACGTTCGCCACCAGCGGGCCGGTCGGCGAGTCCGCGCGCAGCTCGAGGCGAGCGGCGTTCGGGCCGCTGGTGCGGACCGTGACGCTGTCGATGCCGGCCATGTTGACCTTGTCGAAGCGCAGCCAGTCGCCCGGATCGGTGTAGCCCATGCGCTTGCCGCCCATGGCGTTGGCGACCGTGTTGACCGTGAAGCCGTTGTTGGCGTCGAACTGCTCCGCCTGCAGCGTCTTCCACTCCAGCTCGACTTGGCTCTGGCCCGTCAGCTCCAGGCCCGTCGAACGGTCCGTGTAGGACGCGTTGACGATGTACCAGATGTGCTGGGTCTTGTCCTCCCACGCGGGCGGGATCGTGAACTCGCCCGAGCAGCCGCTCAGCGACTGGTCGCCGTGCGAGTGGTCGTTGTGGCCGAGGGCCGTGTTGACCATGACCTTCGAGCAGTCGATCGTCCCGTCCTCGGGATCGGTGACGGTGACCGTGTACCTGATCTTGTCGCCGTAGTCGAAGAACGCGCCCTGCGCCGGCAGGTTGATCTTCACCGTCGGGGCGGTGTTGCCCGCGGTGATGTTGAAGGACGCGAAGCCCTCCTGGCCGGTGGCGTCGGTGACCTTGAGGGTCGCCGTGCGCTTGCCGTTGGTGGTGTAGGTGAAGCTCGGGTTCGGCTCGGTGGAGTCCGTCGCGCCGTCGCCGTCGAAGTCCCACGCGTACGTGAGCGGCGTGCCGTCGGGGTCGACGGTGCCGGCGCTGGAGAACTTGACCGCCAGCGGCGCCGGGCCGGACGTCTTGTCCGCCGTGGCCTTGACGATCGGCGAGCGCGCGCCCTGCACGTAGTCGACGCGGTAGACCGCGGAGTTCTCGTCACCCGCGAAGTAGCCGCCCGTGCCGTAGTCGAGCACGTACAGCGAGCCGTCGGGGCCGAAGTCCAGGTCGATCAGCTGCTTGAAGCCGAAGTTCTGGAACCAGGTGTCGACCTGCGGGAACGAGCCGTCGGTGCCACCCGTGAACGTCTTGATCCACGCGCGCCCGAACTCGTAGGCGAAGTTCTTGCCGTCGAAGTAGGCCGGGAACTTCGTCTTGGACGGGTTGTTCGGGTCGTAGCGGTAGGTCGGGCCGCCCATCGGGGACTCAGAGCCGGAGCCGAACTCCGGGATCGAGCCGCCGTCGTAGGCGATCCACGCCGGGATCGCCGGCGGCAGGTTGGTGCGGCCGGTGTTGTGGCGCGAGTCGTTGACCGGCGCCGCGCAGTTGAACTTCGCGCCGGACGTGCCCGTGGCGAAGTCGTAGTCGTTGTAGGCGTCGTTCTTGCCCGTGCAGAACGGCCAGCCGTAGTTGCCCGGCTCCTTGATCAAGTTGAACTCGACCTGGCCGCCGGGGCCGCGGTTCGCGTTCGGTCCGCCGGCGTCGGGGCCGTACTCACCCAGGTAGACGAAGCCCGTCTGCTTGTCGACCGCGAACCGGAACGGGTTGCGGAAGCCCATCGCGTAGATCTCGGGCTTGGTCTGCATGTCGCCCGCCGGGAACAGGTTGCCCGCCGGGATCGTGTAGCCGCCGCCGTCCTTGGGCGTGATCCGCAGCAGCTTGCCGCGCAGGTCGTTCGTGTTGCCGGAGGTGCGGCGCGCGTCGTAGACCGGGTTGCGGTTGGCCCGGTCGTCCAGCGGCGAGTAGCCGTCGGACTGGAACGGGTTGGAGTCGTCGCCCGTGACGATGTAGAGGTTGCCCTGGGCGTCGAAGTCCATGTCGCCGCCGACGTGGCAGCAGGAGCCGCGCTCGGACGGGATCTGGATGATCTTCTCCTCGGAGGCGAGATCGAGCTTGCCGTCCGTGCCGAGCTTGAAGCGAGAGACCTGGTTGTAGCCCTTGAACGGCGCGAACGCGCTGTCGGCGCCGTCGTTGGGCGCGTCGTTCATCGGCGTGGTCAGGCGCGGGGCGTAGAACAGGTAGATCCAGCCGTTGGTGGCGTAGTTGGGATCAACCGCGACGCCCTGGAGGCCGTCCTCGTCGTGCGTGTAGACGTCGAGCTGCGCGGCCAGCGTGGTGGTCGCGTTCGGCGTCGTCAGCCACAGGCGGCCGTTGCGCGAAGTGTGCAGGACGCGGCGGTCCGGCAGCACGGCGAGCGAGATCGGCTCGCCGACCTTGTCGACGCCCTTGGCCAGCGTCGCGACCTCGAAGTCGTCGTTGGTCGGGGTGCGCCGGCGCTCGGCGCCGCAATCCGCGTCGACGTTCTTCGCCGCGGTCTTGAGGCCACCCAGCAGGTGCGCGCGGAAGTTCTCCTCCTGGAAGGACGCCTGCGTGTGGCCCATGGCCGTGTACCAGACGCGGCCGCCGTCGAAGTTCGAGCACCACGAGATCGGGTGATCGTCGTCCGTGCTGTTGTCGTCGCCCTCGTCGTAGGTCGACTCGTCGACGTTGGCGAGGACCTTCACACCGCTGGTCCGCGGCGAGTAGTCCGGAATGCCCGGCTGGTTGCCGTTGACGACTGGGTTGTTCGGGCGCTGGAAGTTGTACCATTCGTCGTTGCGCACCCAGGAGGTCGGAAGACCCGTGGTGGAGGGCTCGTCGCCGTCCTCGACGCGGACGGTCGCCTGCGGCGTGCCGGACGGGTGGGACTTGAAGTAGCCGCCGAGCATCTGGCCGTAGTAGGGCCACGTGTACTCGGTGTCGGACGCGGCGTGAACACCGGCGAAGCCGCCGCCGGCGCGCATGTAGCGCTCGAACGCGCCCTGCTGCTCGCTGTTGAGGATGTCGCCGGTCGTCGACATGAACACGATCACGTCGTACTGGGCGAGGTTCGCGTCCGTGAACTTCGTCGCGTCCTCGGTCGCGTCGACCGTGAAGCCGTTCGTCGTGCCCAGCGACTGGACCGCGGCGATGCCCTGCGGGATCGAGTCGTGCCGGAAGCCGGCCGTCTTCGAGAAGACCAGCACCTTCTCGAGCGGATCAGCGGCCTGTGCAGGCGCCGCGCTCAGCGCGCAGGTCGCCGCAGCGAACAGCCCAAGGGCCGCTCCCTTTCGGAAACGCAAGTCGGAACTCCCCTCTCAGGTTTCGCGTCCGTCACTCCTTGCGGACGCCAAGGTCCGCAACCTTAGCGCGCTTTTAGCCCCCCTTGGACGGATGTTCGTCCAAACCTAGACGGAAGTGGCGCGCCCGCGCGTACTTACTCGTGTGAGCACGCGGAAAGCGCTTGCCGCGACTACTCGCGGTCTGGGTTGCGGACGCCTTCCGGGCCCGCTTCCAGCAGCGCGACGCACTCGATGTGCGGCGTCTGCGGGAACATGTCGACCGGGCGCACCTGCTTGAGCTGGTAGCCGGCCTCGACGAGCTGCGCGGCGTTCGGCGCGAGCGTCGTCGGGTTGCAGGAGACATAGACGATCCGCGACGGGGCGGCCTCTACGATCCGGCGCACGATCTTGGCCGACAGGCCGGCGCGCGGCGGGTCGATGATCGCGACGTCGGGCTTGCCCTCGCGCTCGACGAGCTCGCGCAGGGCGAGACGGGCGTCGCCGGCGTAGAAGTTCGCGTTCTGGATGTCGTTGAGCTTCGCGTTGGCGATCGCGTCCGCGACGGCGGGCGCGACGATCTCCAGGCCGACGACCTGGCGGGCGCGGGTGGCCATCGAGAGCGCGATCGTGCCGATGCCGGAGTACAGGTCGAAGACCTTGTCGCTCCCGGACAGCGACGCGTACTCGAGCGCCACGCCGTAGAGCTTCTCGGCCATGTCGGTGTTCGTCTGGAAGAACGCCTCGGGCGAGATCAGGAAGTCGAGGTCGTTGATGGAGTCGACGAGCTGGGGCGCGCCCTTGAGCAGCGTCGACTCGCCGCCCTGGGTGCTCTCGCCGAGGTCGGCGGTCTGCGTCCACCACAGGCCGTCGGCGTCGACGGCGTCGATGAAGCCGTCCACGTCGAGCTTGCCGGGGCTGGTGACGAGGCGGACTTGCGTCTGGCCCGAGCGGCGCCCCTCACGGATCACGAGGTTGCGCAGGAACCCCCGCTGATCGCGCCGGTCCCACGGCATGTAGCCCTTGACGAAGCGCAGCACCTGCTCGCGCAGCTCGTTCACGCGCTCGGAGACGAGCTTGCAGTCGTCCATCGGCACGATGTCGTTCCAGCGGCCGGGCGCGTGGAAGCCGCACACCAGCTCGCCCTCCGGGCCCTGCCCGAACGAAAACTCGACCTTGTTGCGGTAGCGCCACTGCTCGACGGCGGGGATGATCGGCTCGAGCTCGAAGTCCGTCAGCCGCCCGATCCGCTTCAGCGCGTCCTCGACCTGCTCGGCCTTGACCGCGAGCTGCTTCTCGTAGGGCAGCACCTGCCACGGCGCGCCCGGATGGTCGGCGAACGGCTCCACCCGGTCCGGCGACGGCGTGACGACCTCCACCACGCGCGCCTCGGCGTAGGCCCGCTTGGCCTTGCCCACCTCCGCCTTGACCGTGTCGCCCGGGAAGCCGCCCGCGACGAACACGACGTAGCCCTCCTTGCGCGCGACACCGTTGCCGCCGTGCGCGAGCGTGTCGATCGTCAGTTCGAGGATGTCCCCGCGCGAGGGTCGGCTGAAAGTGGGCGCAGACATGGATGTGTGAGGATGACAGGGTGTCCATCGACTCCCCTGATGAGCTGGCCGGTCTGCGCGCCGCGGGCCGCGTCGTGGCCGAGACCATCCGCGAGGTCGCCCGGCGCGTGCGCCCCGGGATCTCCACCGGCGAGCTGGACGAGGTCGCCGCGCAGGTCTTCGCCCGCTTCGGCGCCCGCAGCGGCCCGCAGCTCGACTACGACTTCCCCGGCACGATCTGCCTGTCCGTCGACGACGAGGCCGTGCACGGCATCCCCGGCCCGCGCCGCCTGCGCGAGGGCCAGCTGCTGAAGATCGACGTCACCGCCGAGCTCGACGGCTTCTACGCCGACGCCTGCCGCACCGTCCCGGTCGGCCGCGTGCGCCCGCGCGAGCAGCGGCTGATGGCGGCCTCGCAGTCCGCGCTCAAGCGCGGGCTGGAGGCGGCCGTCGCGGGCGTGAACGTCGGCGTCGTCGGCAAGGCCGTCAACGACGAGGTCCGCCGGCGCGGGTTCTCCGTGATCGAGGAGCTCGCGGGCCACGGCATCGGCCGCCGGATCCACGAGGAGCCGAACGTCCCGAACATCGACTGGGACGGCCCGACGCTGACCGACGGCCTCGTGATCACGATCGAGCCGATCATCGCCGCCGGCACGGGCGCCGTCTACCAGCACTCCGACGGCTGGACGATCAAGACCTACGACCGCAAGCCCGCCGCGCACTTCGAGCACACGCTGGTCGTGACCGAGTCCGCGCCGATCCTGGTGACGGCGTGACGGTCGTCCCGGGCCGGATCGGCCTCGGCTGCATGGGTATGACGTGGGCCTACGGCCAGGCCGAGCGCGACGAGGCCGAGTCGATCCGCGTCATCCACCGCGCCGCGGAGCTGGGCGTGACGCTGCTCGACACCGCCGACATGTACGGGCCGTACACCAACGAGGAGCTCGTCGGCCGCGCGATCGCCGGGCGCCGCGAGGACTACTTCGTCGCCACCAAGTGCGGGCTCGTGGTCGAGGACGCCGCGGAGTACGTGATCGGCAAGAACGGCCGCCCCGAGCACGTGCGCGCCTCCGTCGACGGGTCGCTCAAGCGGCTCGGGATCGACGTGATCGACCTCTACCAGCTGCACCGGGTCGACCCGGAGGTGCCGCTGGAGGAGACCTGGGGCGCGATGGCGTCGCTGGTGGAGGCCGGCAAGGTGCGGGCGCTGGGGATGTCCGAGGCGAGCGTGGACGAGCTCGAGCGCGCGCACGCGATTCACCCCGTCGCGTCGCTGCAGTCGGAGGCTTCGCTGTGGACGCGCGACGCCTTCGCCGACGTCGTGCCGTGGTGCGTCGAGCACGGGGCGGCGTTCCTGCCGTTCGCGCCGCTCGGCCGCGGGTTCCTCACGGGCGCGCTGGCGCCGCAGAAGTTCCCGTCCGGCGACTTCCGCAAGAACAACCCGCGCTTCCAGCCGGAGGCGATGGACGCCAACCAGGCGCTCGTCGAGCGGGTGCAGGCCGTGGCCGCCCGGCGCGAGGCCACGGCGGCGCAGGTCGCGCTGGCGTGGCTGCTCGCGCAGGGCTCCAACGTCGTGCCGATCCCCGGCACCAAGAAGGTCTCGCGGCTGGAGGAGAACGCCGCGGCGGCCTCGCTGCAGCTGTCGGCCGAGGACCTCGCGGAGCTCGACGCGCTCCCCGAGGCCGTCGGCAGCCGTTACTGATTGAGCTTGACGTCGACCGCGTTGAGCACGGTCTTGCGGTTGGCGTTGCGGCGTTCGTAGTCGCGCACGCGGCGCAGGTCGGCCGGCTCGAGCTCGGTGAGCTGGGACACGATCTGCGCCGCGGTCAGCTCGTCGTAGTCGGCGATCGGGAACGCGTCCTGGGTGAGCCCGACCGCACTGAGCTCGGCGGGTGCGGAGATCGCGCGGCGGACGATCTCCGCCATCAGCTCCGTCGCATCGTCGCGGGTCATGCGGCCGCGCCGGACCGCGTCGTCGAGCGTGTCCTGCAGGCGCTCGCGCGTGATGACCATGACGTCGACGGGATTCTTGAGCTGCGGGGACATCGGACTGGCGGGAGTTACCCCTCCCCCCTTTGCGGTGAAACGAGAAGCTCGAGCAGCGCCTTCTGCGCGTGGCGACGGTTCTCCGCCTGATCCCAGATGCGCTGGCGCTCACCGTAGAGCACGGACTCGGTGATCTCCTCGCCGGGATGGGCCGGCAGGCAGTGCAGCGCGAACGCCTCCGGCTTGGCGTGGCTCATGAGCTTGTCGGTGATGGCGTACGGCGCGAGCGCCTCGCGGCGGGCGGCGGCGGAGCTCTCGTCGTCGCTCATGCTCACCCACACGTCGGTGTAGACGGCGTCCGCGCCCTTGACGGCCTCCACCGGGTCGGTGAACAGCTCGGCCGGCGTGTCGGTGATCTGGTAGCCGTCGGGCGCCGCGATCCTCACTCGCACGCCCGCGAGCTCGCCGATGACCGCGAGCGAGCGGGCGACGTTGTTGCCGTCACCGACGTAGGCGATCGTCCGGCCTTCGATGTCGCCGAAGGCCTCCTTGAGCGTGAGCAGGTCCGCGAGCGCCTGGCACGGGTGGTGGCCCGGGCTGAGCATGTTCACCACCGGGACGGCCGCGTGCTCGGCGAGGCCGTTGAGCTCGTCCTCGTCGCCCGTGCGCAGGCCGATGATCGCGGCGTGGCGCGACAGGACGATCGCCGTGTCCTTGACCGACTCGCCGCGCGTGAGCTGCATCTCGTCCGGGCGCAGGATCATCGGGTGCCCGCCGAGCTCGAAGACGCCGGACTCGAAGGACGTGCGCGTGCGGGTCGACGGCTTGTTGAAGAGCAGCGCGACGGTACGGCCTTCCAGGGCCCGGCTGGACAGGGGAGCCTCCTTGAGCGCGGCCGCGCGATGCAGGAGCAGATCGAGCCGGTCCGCGTCCAACTCGGCGCCGGTGATGAAGTGTTGGGGTGCGGGCATTGAGCTGGAACCTCTACCACGGTCGCGCGGTGGATCCCGCCGGACGGTCGTTGCTGAATGAGTTTGCCGCGGCGCTGGACGGTTGGGACTGGGACGTCGCGTTGCTGCAGGAAGTACCGCCGTGGTGGCCGCCGCTGCTGGGACGCGCGAGCGGCGCCTGCGCCCGATGGGTGCTGACGTCGCGCAACTTCGGGTTGGGCGTGCGGCGGGCGGTCTCGGCGCGCAACCCCGACCTGCTGAAGGCCAACGGCGGGGGCTGCAACGCGATCCTCGTGCGGGGGCGGGTGCAGGAGCATCGTGTCGTCCGTCTGACGTGGTGGCCGGAGCGGCGCTGGGCGCACGGCGTGCGGGTCGGACCGTGGTGGGTGGTGAACCTGCACGCGTCCACGCACCGCGACGTGTGGGCCGCGCGGGACGTGGCGCGGGCGGCGCGCGCGTGGCCGGTCGAGGCGCCGCTGCTGTTCGGCGGGGACCTGAACCTCAAGCGCCCTGCGCTGCCCGGGCTCGTGCATCTCGGCGGCAACCACGTCGACCACTTCTTTGCCCGCGGTGCAGCCGGCTCGGGGTTCGAGGTGCTCGACCGCGGGTCGCTGTCGGACCACCCGCCGATCCGGGTCACCCTCTGAGGCCGAACCCCCGCAGCATCAGCATCGCCCGCTCCCCCGCCGTGCCGGGCTTGGGCAGCACGCCGAGGTCCATCGCGGCGGAGTAGACGTCGAAGAACGCGCGGATGCGGAAGAAGCGCCCGTCCTGCAGCTCCGCGTAGACGACCGCGTGGACCTCGAGCGCCTTCTTGGTCGGGTGGATGCGCCCGATCTCGCCCAGGTGCGTGCCGAGGATGCGGCACGGCGCGGCGGCGAACGTGCCGTCGGTCAGGCGGTTGCCGGTGCTGTTCACGCGCGCGTCCGGCAGCGCCTTCCACAGCTGGCGCGCATGCTTCGCGAGCCTGCGCGTCCCGATCAACGGCTCCTCCGTGAGCGGGTCCTCGTAGTGGACGTCCGGGTTGCAGATGGATTCGAACCCACGCGGATCGCGGCCGGACCAGGCGCGATCCCACGCGTCGAAGAGCTCGTCGACGTCCACGGCCGCCATGATGGCTGACCGCGATGCTGGGCGTGCTGCGTGAGCGGGAGTTCCGCCTGCTGTGGTTGGGGCAGAGCGCGTCGACCGTCGGCGACCGGCTCGTGTTCGTCGCGCTCGCGCTGTTCGTGACCGAGCTCGGGACGCCGACCGACGTCGGCTACGTACTGGCCGCCTACACGGTCTCGCTGGTGCTGTGCCTGACGTTCGGCGGCGTCTGGGCCGACCGGCTGCCCCGGCACCGGCTCATGCTCGTGACGGACCTGATCCGCGGCGGCGTGCACGCGCTGCTCGCGGTCCTGATCTTCACCGGCGTCGTCGAGGTCTGGATGATCGTCGTGATCGAGATCGTGTTCGGCGCCGCCGAGGCGTTCTTCCGGCCCGCCATGACGGGGTTGGTGCCCCAGACGGTCAGCGAGGAACGCGTCCAGGAGGCGAACTCGGCGATCGCGGTCGTCAACACCGTCGCCGAGTTCGCCGGGCCGGCGCTGGCGACGCTGCTCGTGCTCGGCGTCGGCGCGGGGTGGGCGTTCGCGCTGGACGCGGCGACGTTCGTGGTCTCCGCGTGGTTTCTGGCCCGCATCCGGCCGCGGGCGCGCGGCGAGATCGCGGCGCCGTCGGGCTCGGTGGTGCGCGACCTGCGCGAGGGCTGGGACGAGTTCCGTGCCCACGCGTGGGTCTGGGGCGTCGTCGCCATCTTCAGGCCTGCCGGTCCTCGTGCTCGTGGCGTGGTTCTTCGTGGCGGGCGTCGGCCTGGCGCTGTTCGACGTCTGGTGGCACACCGCGCTCCAGCAGCGCATCCCGGCGCACGCGCTCTCGCGGGTCAGCTCCTACGACTGGATGGGCTCGCTGGCGCTGCTCCCGCTCGGCTACCTGCTCGCGGGGCCGCTCGGCGAGGCGGTCGGCAACACGCAGGTGCTGATCGCCGGCGGCGCCGCGGGCTTCGTGTTGGTGCTGCTCGGGCTGACGATCCCGGACGTCTGGCGCCTCCGCGCGCTCGACGCTAGCGTTGCAAGCAGTGGCATCGGTCAGCGTCCGTGATCACGACGACGACGTCCGGCAGCGGTTGCGGGTCCGCGCCGCGCGCAACGGCCGCTCGATGGAGGCCGAGATCCGCGCGATCCTCACCGACGCCGTGAGCGAGCCGCCGTCGGCGGACCTGTTCTCGACGCTGCTGGACCGCTTCAGCGCCGCCGGCGGCGTCGACCTACCCGCCGCCGCGCGCACGGAGCCCGCGCGGGCCGCCGACTTCTCCGCGTGATCGTCCTCGACACGAACGTCGTGTCGGAGCTGATGCGCCCGGCGCCGGCGCCCCAGGTGGTCGCGTGGCTGCGCGGTCGAGCTGAGCCGCTGGCGACGACCGCGGTCACGGTCGCCGAGCTCCGGTACGGGCTGGAGCGGCTTGCCTTCGGGACGGCGCGCGACGCAGCTGCAACGGCTCGCCGACGAGACCCTCGGCGCGTTCGCCGAGCAGATCCTGCCCTTCGACGCGGCCGCCGCCGCTCGCTACGGACCGCTCGTCGGCGAGCGCGAGCGTGCGGGCCGGCTGATCGCCGCCCTCGACGCGCAGATCGCGGCGATCTGCGTCGCCCACCGAGCCACGCTCGCGACCCGCAACCCCCTCGCGGGCTTCGCGGACGTGGGCGTCGAGCTCGTGGACCCGTCCGTCCGATTGCCCGATTGACTGCCCTCCGGGGTCGCGATCACAGACCTTTGGTGCTTGCGCGGGCCTCCGCGGGCGGGCTAGGGTCGCCAGCAGATGAAGCTTCGTGTGGCGACGCTCGCGGTGGCCGCGAGCCTGGTCGTGGCCTCTCCCGCCGCGGCTGACACCTTCACCGTCACGGGCTTCGGTGACGGCAGCGGTTCCTGCGCACCGAACGGCCCGACCGGCATCTGGGCCTGCACGACGCTGCGCGCGGCGGTCGACCAGGCGAGCGCGATCACCGGCGAGGACACGATCTCGCTCGGCGCGGGCGAGTACAGCGTCAATGCCGGCGACCTGGAGTTGGCCGGCAGCATCCAGATCGCCGGCGCCGGCCCACGTCAGACCACCGTGCGGTCGGTCGACAGCCCCCAGCCGGTCTTCACCGCCGGAGGCGGCGCCGACGTCACGCTCGCGCTGATGACCATCCGCGGCGGCACGAACGGCATCTCGATCGTCGGCGGCGCCGAAGTCGGCATGACCTTCACCCGGGTCACCGCCGCGACGGGCACCGCCGGGATCCTCAACGCGGGCACCGTGGTCGTCACGAACAGCTTGATCGACGGCAACAACGGCGCGGGCATCCGCAACGCCGGCATCGACGGACAGCCGGCGGACGTCACCGTGGGTAACTCGACGGTCGCCCTCAACTCCGGCGCCGGGATTGCGTCGGTCGGCACGAGCGAGAACAACGTCAGCCTGCTGCACGCCACGGTGGCCCGCAACGCCGCGGCCGGCCTGAGCTTCAGCAGCCCACAGGACGCGCTCGCCAGCGGCTCGATCATCGCGTTCAATGGCGGCGGCACCAACTGCGCGGGCGGCCCGCTGACCGGCGAGCACAACGTCGAGGACACCACCAGCTGCGCGCTCGCTCCGGGGCAGAACCAGTCCGTCACCGACCCCAGGCTGGCCGCGACGACCAGCGACCAAGGCGGCTACACCGACGTCCTCGCCATCGCCGCCGGCAGCCCGGCGATCGACTACGTCAACCCGTGCGTGATCCAGATCGACCAGCGCCCGTTCACGCGCGTTCCGTCGCTCAGCGGCCCATGCGACGCCGGCGCCTACGAGCTGTCCGGCACCGATCCCGGCTTCCCGCAGGACCCGCCCCCGGACCCGACGCCGACGCCCACGCCTCCGCCTCAACCGCCCACGCCCACGCCGGCGCCGGGCCCCGAGCCGACGCCCGCACCGAACCAGACTGCGGTGGTGCGCGAGGTGCGCGGCACGGTGAAGGTGCAGCTGCCGGGAACGAAGACGTTCGTGGACGTGGACGCCGCGCGCGGTATCCCGATGGGCTCGACGATCGACACGCGCAAGGGCGCGGTCGAGCTCACGTCGGTGCCGAGGGCGGGCGCGCCGCCCGAGAAGGCGACGTTCTACGACGGCCTGTTCAAGGTGACCCAGCGCGCCGGAATCACGGACCTGGCGCTGGTCGAGGAGCTCGACTGCGGCAAGGGCAAGCGCGCGTCGGCGAGCCAGAAGGGCAAGAAGCCGAAGTCGCGCAAGCTGTGGGGGGACGGCAAGGGGGCGTTCCGGACGAGCGGGCGCTACAGCGCGGCGACCGTGCGCGGCACGAAGTGGCTGGTGCAGGACACGTGCACGACGACCACGGTGCGCGTGACGCAGGGCAGCGTGCTCGTGCAGGACAAGGTCAAGAAGAAGCGGATCGTGCTGCGGGCGCCCAAGACCTACGTGGCCAGGGCGAAGAAGTAGGTGCGGCGGCTGGCGATCGCGGCGTTCGGCGCGCTGGCCTTCAGCGCTGCGCCGGCGCACGCCGCGACGTTCCAGGTCACGACGCCGCAGGACCTGCAGACGCCGTGCACGCCGTCCGAGTGCTCGTTGCGCGCGGCGGTGTCCGCGGCGTTGGCCAACGGGGCCGGCGAGGACGACGTGGTCAACGTGCCGGCGGGTGAGTACGCGGTCAGCGGAGGGCTCAACCTGAACGGCACCCCGGCCGTGCGGATCACGATCGCCGGCGCCGGGGCGAACGCCACGATCATCCGGCCGACGGGTGCGACGCGCGTACTCACCGTGGGAGCCGGTGCCTCGATCGCCGTCCAGGACGTCACGCTGCGCGACGGAGTCGCGAGCGACACCGGCGGCGGCAACGTGCGCGTCGAGAACACCGGCTCGCTGCGGCTCCTGCGCACCCGGGTGACGAACGGCAGCGCGCCCCAGGGCGGCGGCATCCTCGCGGGCGGCAACCAGCTCAGCATTGTCGCGAGTCTCATCGACGGCAATCGGACGGTCGGCACGGGGCAGGCGAATGGCGGCGGCATCTACGCCTCCGGCAACACGACCACGCTCCAGCTGTCCGTCCAGGACTCCACGATCACCGACAACGAGGCCGTCAACGGCGGCGGGCTGTACGTGACGAGCAACGTCGCGACGGCGCTGCGGGGCGTGACGCTCGCGCGCAACCGGGCGAGGGCGTTCGGCAACGCGGGCGGCATCTTCGCCAACGGCAGCGGCGGCGTCCGCTTCGAAGGCTCGATCATCGCCGGCAACACCATGCCGGCGGCCAGCACCGCCACGCCGGTGCCGTCGAACTGCGGCATCTCGCCGCCACCGGTCGACGAGGGCGGGAACCTGGACAGCGGCACGAACTGCGGCGTCGCGGGCCACACGAACACCGACCCGAAGCTCGCCGCCGCGCTGGACACCAGCGCGCCGCCCGTCCTGGCGATCGCGGCCGACAGCCCGGCGCGCGACATCGCACCGTGCGGTACGCGGACGTTCGACCAGCGCGGCGTGCTGCGTCCGCAGGGCCTCGCCTGCGACGCGGGCGCGTACGAGTACGCCGAGCCGGTGGTCGAGCCGCCGCCGGACCCGACGCCCACAGCCACGCCGCCGCCCGGCCCCACCGCCACGCCCACCCCCACGGTCACGCCGGTTCCGACGCCGGTCGTCAACCGCACGATCGTCGTCGGCCCCACCCGCGGCACGGTCAAGGTCAAGCTGCCTGGCGCGAATCGCTACCTCGACCTCGACGCGACCCGCGGCATCCCGGTCGGCTCGACCGTGGACACGCGCAAGGGCCGCGTCACGCTCACCTCGATCCCCAGGCCGGGCGCGCCGCCCGAGACCGCCGTCTTCTACGACGGCCTGTTCCGCGTCACCCAGTCGCGCGGGATCACGAACCTGACGCTCACGGAACCGCTCGCCCGCTGCCCGCGCAACGCCCGCGCGAGCGCCGCCGCCGCCAAGGCGAAGAAGCGTCGCCTGTGGGGTGACGGCAAGGGCGCGTTCCGCACGTCCGGCAAGTACAGCGCCGCCACCGTCCGCGGCACCAAGTGGCTGGTCGAGGACTCCTGCGCCGGGACCCTCACGCGTGTGACCCAGGGCAGCGTGCGCGTCCGCGACAATGTCCGCAAGCGGACAATCGTCGTCCGGCCCGGGAAACCCTACACGGCGCGACCTAGACCCTAGGTCAGGCGGAACCGGTCCTGCCCGGCTAGCCTCGGCGCCAACGTGATGCGCCGGACATGGATGCTCCTGGCCATGGTCGCGGCGCTGGTCTGCGCCCCCGCGGCCCAGGCTGCCGAGTTCGAGGTCAACTCGACCGGGGATGGCGCGGACGCGTCCTGCCCGACCACCTGCACGCTGCGCGCGGCGATCGCCGCGGCGGACGCCGCCCCGAACCCGGACCCGGAGATCCCGGACACGATCACGGTTCCCACGGGGACCTACCAGCTGACGCAGGGCGCGCTGCGGCTGACGACCCCGGTGGCCGTGACCGGCGCGGGCGCCGCCGCGACCCAGATCGTCGCCCGCGCGTCCGGCGGCGCGCGCGTGGTCGAAGTCGTGAGCACGAGCGCCACGCTCACCGGCATCGCGCTCCAGGGCGGGACCGCGCTCGGCCCGAACGGGCCGCACGGCGGCGCGCTGATGGCGCAGTCGAGCACGGTCGTCCTCAACCGCGTCCACGTCTCCGGCGGCTCCGCCCTGAGCGGCGGCGGGATCGCGAACCGCAACGGCACGATGACGATCCAGCACTCGTCGATCGAGGGCAACCGGGCCTCGCAGGGCGGCGGCGACGGTGGCGGCATCATCAACTTCGGCGGCGACGGCGGTGCGCCGGCCCACCTGCTGGTGCGCGAGTCGACGATCGCGTTCAACACCGCGCGGCTCGCCGGCGGCCTGATCAGCTACCCGAACCCGGCGGACTCGGTGACGCTCGAGGGCGTCACGATCGCGCGCAACCAGGGCGGCGACCGCGGCACGGGCGGAGTGCGGATCGACACGCCCTGGCAGGCCAAGTTCACCGTGATCGCGGACAACGTGGCCCAGGGGCTCCCCTCCGGCTGCACCGGCGTTCCGGCGATCTCGCAGGGTTGGAACGTCGAGAGCGGCAACGAGTGCGGTTTCGCGCAGGAGGTCGACCACCGCTACGCGGACGCCAAGCTCGCCGGCGCGCTCGACCTGTGGGGCGGCACGACCCCGAGCCTGCGCCCGGCGAGCGACAGCCCGGCGGTCGACATCGCGATGCCGGGCAGCGACTGCGCGCCGACCGACCAGCGCGGCTTCCAGCGCCCGCAGGGGCTCATCTGCGACGCGGGCGCGTTCGAGCTCGACTACTGGGCGCGGGTCACCGCCGGCCCGCGCGGCGCCATCACCGAAGCGCGGCCCGAGTTCGAGTTCCGCTCCGCGCGCGGCGCGACGAGCTTCGAATGCCGCTTCGAGGCGGCGGCCGACTGGGCGCCTTGCAGCTCGCCACACCGACCGGCGACCGCCCTGCGCGACGGCGACTACGCCTTCAGCGTGCGAGCCGTCGGCCAGACCGAGACCGCCGAGCGCGCGTTCACCGTCGACAGCGTGGCGCCCGTCGTGACGATCACCTCCGGCCCGGCGGCGACCAACGCCCAGGAGGCCGAGTTCGCGTTCACGGCATCCGAGCCGGTGGCGGAGTACCACTGCCGCGTGCTCACGCCCGACAACGGCGACCTTCCGTTCCTGCCCTGCACCTCGCCCTACCGGGTCGACGGCCTCGCGACCGGCCGGCACGAGTTCCAGGTCCAGGCCACCGACGCGGCCGGCAGCGACAGCGAGACGGCCACGCGTGAGTTCGTCGTCGACCGCACCCCGCCCGCGATGCCCGTGATCCTGCAGCCCGCGAACGAGAGCTACACGAGCGCCACCTCGCTCCAGCTCTCGGGCACCGCCGAGCCGGGCGTGACGCTCCCCATCTCGCTCGGCCCCGAACTGCTCGCCACCGCCGAGGCCGACGCCCAGGGCGCGTGGACGGCGACCGTGGACATCCCGGAGGGCGACCTCGTCCTGCAAGTACCGGCCGTGGACGCGGCGGGCAACCGCTCGGACCCCAACTATCTGGTCGTGCACGCCGACCGCACCGCGCCGGAGACGCGGATCGACACGGCGCCGACCGACCCGACCAACGACGCGAACCCGTTGTTCACCTACAGCACCCTCGAGCCGGGTTCCACGTTCACGTGCTGGCTGACCGGGCCAGGCGTCACCGAGACCGAGCACCCGTGCTCCGCCGACGGTCACCCGTACAACGGCTTGC
This sequence comes from Solirubrobacter deserti, assembly GCF_027587175.1. GTDB lineage: Bacteria > Actinomycetota > Thermoleophilia > Solirubrobacterales > Solirubrobacteraceae > Solirubrobacter > Solirubrobacter deserti. The sequence continues at coordinate 75,346 of NZ_JAPCID010000020.1, read as the reverse complement.
AGAACGGCAGGTACACGTTCCACGTGCGTGCGCGCGACCGCGCCGGCAACGTCGATCAGAGCGCGGAGAGCCACACCTTCACCATCAACGCGGATCTGCCGGCCGTGCCGGTGGTCACGACGCCGCAGGGGCAGGTCAGCTACTCGAACGGCACCGTGACGTTCCGTGGCACCGGCGCCAACGGCACGACCGTCTACGCGGCGACGAGCACCAACGTCTTCGGCGGCACCGCGGTCATCGACGGCGAGTGGCACATCGAGTTCGAGGCCGATCCCGGCGACTACGCCTTCTCGATCTACGCGACCAACGCGGCCGGGCAGTCCGCGGGCGTCGCCCGCAGGATCATCGTCGACAAGACCCCGCCGACCGTGGCGCTGGCCGCCCCGCCGCGGTACACGGGCTCGAGCGGCATCCTGTTCGCGCCCGCCTCGCCGGACCCCGAGGCGCGGCTCGAGTGCACGCTCAACGGCAACACCGCGTCCTGCACGGACACGTACGACCTGATCGTCGGGCAGACGTACACCTGGGCGCTGCGCGCCGTCGACCGAGCGGGCAACTCGTCGGCGCCGGTCGGGCGCACGTTCATCTACCGCGGCCCGTTCCAGACGACCGTCAAGTGGGACACCCCGGCGAGCGACAACACGCCGGCGTTCACGCTGACCGGCGGCACGCAGTACACGTGCTGGATCGACGACGTCGCCGTCCCCTGCGGGCCCGCGTTCACGGCGCCCGCGCTGAGCGACGGCAACCATACGCTGCGGGTGCGCGGCGCTGACGCCTCCGGCATCGAGGAGGAGGAAGAGCGGACGTTCGCGTTCGACATCGACACGGTCGATCCCGCGCCGCCGACGATCGACTCGCCCCCGAGCGGCACTGAGGTCACCACGCCGGAGATCACCCTCGAGGGCACGACCGAGCGGCTCAGCGAGGTCGAGATCTTCGACGGCACGACGCTCGTCGGACGCGCACGGATCGTCAATGAGGGCAGCGGCGAGTGGTTCCTCGACGTCTCGCTCACCCCGGGGGCGCACACCTTCACGGCCGTGACCGTCGACGACGCCGGTAACCGCTCCGCCCCGTCGGCGCCCGTGACCGTCACCTATCGGGCGGCCGCGACCACGATCGTGTCCGGCCCCCCGGCGGTCACGCGCGAGACGACCGCGGCCTTCACCTTCGCCTCCGAGTTCCCGAACCCGCGGTTCACCTGCGCGCTCGATGGCGACCCCGAGTTCACCGACTGCCCGGCGGCGTACGAGAACCTGGCTGAGGGCCCGCACGAGCTGAAGGTCGTCGCCGTCGACCCGGACGGCAGGCGCGGCGCGGTGGCGACGCACGTCTGGCGCGTGGACCGTACGCCGCCGGCCGCGACCGCGGTCACCGCGGGCGAGCCGGGCGTGTTCACGTTCGCCGCCGACGAGCCGGGCGTCACTTACGCCTGCAGCCTCGACGACGGCGCGTTCGAGCCGTGCGCCTCGCCGCAGACGTACGCGGGCCTCGCTCCCGGCGCGCACACGTTCAGGCTGCGCACGGTCGACGCGGCCGGGAACGCGACGGACTCCCCCGCCACGACGTTCGCGGTCGCGGCCGTCGCGGCGCAGACGCAGACGCCGACGCCGACGCCCGCGCCGAGCGCCGCGCCCGTCACGCCGACGGCGACGCCGACCCCGCAGCCCGAGGCGGGCGAGACGGTCGTGTCGCGGCCCGTCTCCGGCCGGATCCTCGTCAAGCTGCCGGGGTTCCCGTCGTTCGTGGAGCTGCGGTCGATCGACGACATCCCGCTCGGGTCGGAGATCGACGCGCGCAACGGCCGCGTGCAGCTGCGCTTCGAGAGCGAGCCGGGCAAGGTTCAGATCGCCCTGTTCTACGGCGGCATCTTCCAGGTCACGCAGCGCGGCAAGGTGCTCGACCTCAAGCTCACCGAGGAGCTCGCGCCGTGCCCGAAGAAGAAGGGCAGGGCGTCCGCGGCCCAGAAGAAGGCCTCCAAGCGCAAGCTGTGGGGTGACGGCAAGGGCGCGTTCCGCACGTCCGGCAAGTACAGCGCCGCGACCGTGCGTGGCACCAAGTGGCTCGTGGAGGATTCCTGCGCGGGCACGCTCACGCGGGTGACGAGCGGCGTGGTCGCCGTGCGCGACCGCAAGAAGACGGTGCTCGTCCGCGCCGGCCGCAAGTATCTGGCCAAAGCGCGCTAAGACCTGCCCGAACGGCCTTGTCCGGCGCCTGACAATGCGGTTAGGGTCGGCAGGTGGGCTGGCGTGCAGCGTTCATCACCTCGATCGCGACGCTGCTGTGCGCGGCTCCGGCACAGGCGGCCACGTACACCGTCACGGGCACGGGTGACCCGGGCGGAGCGTGCTCGGGCACGACCTGCACGACGCTGCGGGCCGCGATCGAGGCCGCGGAGCGGGCACCCGGGGCGGACACGATCGAGCTGCCGGCGGGAACCATCACCATCGCCGCCGACTACACGGTCGGCACGCAGCTCACGATCACGGGCGCCAGCGCGCGGACGACGGTCATCGACGGCGGCGACAAGCACCGGCCGTTCCGGGTGGGTGCGAACGGGCAGCTGGCGCTCAGCAACGTCTGGCTGCGCAACGGGCTGTCCGGCGGCGGCGACGTCACCGACGGCGGCGCGCTCTACGTCAACCAGGGCTTCGTCACGCTGCAGGACGTACGGATCTCCAGCAGCACCGCCAGCCGCGGCGGCGGCATCGCGAACAATCTCGGGCGTGTGGTCGGCGACAACGTGCTGATCGACAACAACGCGTCGACCGGGCTCGGCGGCGCCGGCATCCACAACGTCGGCGGGTCCGAGCTCGCCAACCAGGACGGCTGGATCGCGCTCACGGACACGACGATCTTCAACAACACGGCCAGCTCGGCGAGCGGGGTCGGCGGCCTGCTGTCGACGGGCAGTGGCGCGCTCGTCACGCTCACCCGCTCGACGATCGCCGACAACGACGGCGGCAGCCGCAGCGTCGGCGGCATCGTGCCCAGCGGCGCCACGGGCGCGACGGGCAGCATCATCGCCCGCAACCTCGCCGACGGCACCACCGTCAACTGCTCGGCGCCGCTCACCGACGGCAACTTCAACGTCGAGGACGACACGGACTGCGGCCTGGCGCCCGGCAAGCTCACTCCCGGCCTCGCGAACGCGCTCAGCAACCAGGGCGGCCAGATCGACGTGCTCCCGATCACCACCGCCGGCGCCGCCTTCAACCGCATGCCGCTCGGCGACACGCCGTGCGAGGGGACCGACCAGCGCGGCCTCTCCCGGCCGCAGGGCACGGCGTGCGACGCGGGCGCGTTCGAAGTCGACCAGGCCGCGACGGTCACGATCACCGGCGGCCCGAGCGGGACCGTCACGGCGACCAACGTCCAGTTCGACTTCCGCGCCAACGAGCCCGGCGTGACGGTGCAGTGCGACCTCACCGGGCCGGGCCAGACCGCGAGCTGGGAGACGTGTTACAAGGAGAACGCGCAGCCGTACGCGAGCCTCGCCGACGGGCCGTACACATTCTCGGTGCGCGCCGTCAGCGCGGCGTTCCCGAACCCACCGGTGGCGATGCGGACGTTCGTCGTCAACGCCGCGGGCGCGCCGACCACGACGCTCACCGGCGGGCCTGACGGCCCGACCAACGACGCCACGCCGACGTTCACGTTCAGCTCGAACGAGGCCGGGTCGACGTTCGAGTGCGCCGTCGACTCCGACGCGTTCGCCACGTGCACGAGCCCGCACACGACCGCGCCGCTCGCCGAGGGCGGGCGGACGTTCCGCGTCCGTGCGCGCGACGCCGCGGGCGTCGTGGGCAACACGGTGACGCGGGCGTTCAGCGTCGACCGGACGGCGCCGGACACGACGATCGGCTCCGGGCCGTCGGGACCTGTGGCCTCCACCAGCGCGGCGTTCACCTACACGAGCGAGCCGGGCGCGACGTTCCAGTGCTCGCTGGACGGCGCGGCGTTCGGCGCCTGCCCGGTCAACTACACCGGGCTCGCGCAGGGGCCGCACACGTTCCAGGTCCGCGCGCACGACGCCGCCGGGAACTTCGACGCATCGCCGGCCACGCGCGCCTGGACGGTCGACACGGTCAGGCCGAGCCCGCCGGCCGTCGCCTATCCGGCGCAGAACCAGTGGGTGCGGACAAGGTCGGTGACCGTGTCCGGCACCGCGGAGGCGGGGGCCTCGATCGAGATCCGGGAGGGGCAGTTCTTCCGCGGCACGGCCACGGTCACCGGGGCCGGGACGTGGTCGATCCCGCTCGCGGTCGTCACCGACGACACCCACGTCTACTCGGTGACGGCCCGCGACGGCGCCGGGAATACCAGCGACCCGACCGTCCGCACGTTCCGCGTGGACACGGTCGCGCCGGCCGCGCCCACCATGGCCGAGGCCGTGGTGAACGGGGCGACGGTCACGCTGTCCGGCCGCTCCGAGGCCGGCGCGACGGTGGAGCTCTTCGACGGCGCCACCGCGCTCGCGACGACGACCGCCGACGCGAACGCGGCCTGGACCCACACGCTCACCGGCGTCGCGAACGGGACCCACAGCTACACCGCGCGGGCGCGCGACGCGGCCGGAAACGAGAGTGGCGGGTCCACCCCGCCGCGGATCGCGACCGTCAACACCGGCTCGCCGCCGGAGCTCGAGCTGACGGGCCCGAGCGGCGCGACCGACGCGAACCCGGTGTTCGCGTTCACCGCGTCCGAGCCCACGACCGAATGCCGGCTCGACGGGCCGGACGGACCGGGCGCGTACGCGGCCTGCGTCTCGCCCAAGACCTTCAACGCGCTCGCGCCCGGCGGGTACGTGTTCTTCGTGCGGGTGACCGACGCCGCCGGGAACCGCTCCGAGAGCCGGCGTGAGTTCACCGTCGCGCAGCCGCAGGCCGGCCCGGGCCCAGGGCCAGGCACACCCACGCCGACCCCCGCGCCGGCGCCGACGCCCGTCCCGAACCAGACGATCGTCGTCGCGCCGGCGCAGGGCACCGTGCTCGTCAAGCCGCGCGGCGCGCTGAGCTTCGCGCCGCTGGACGTCACCACGGGCATCCCGAACGGCTCTGAGGTCGACGTCCGCGCCGGCCGCGTCACGCTCACCTCGATCCCGCGACCCGGCGCGCCGGCGGAGACCGCGGACTTCTACGGCGGCATCTTCATCGTCACCCAGAAGGGCGGGATCACCGAGCTCAAGCTCAGCGAACGCCTCACCGGCTGCCCGCGGGGCCAGCAGGCGCGCCTCGCGCAGAGCAAGCCCAAGAAGCGCCGCCTCTGGGGCGACGGCAAGGGCGCGTTCCGCACGTCCGGCAAGTACAGCGCCGCGACCGTGCGCGGCACGCGCTGGCTCGTCGAGGACACGTGCACCACCACGTTCACGCGCGTGGCGGTCGGCAGCGTCGAGGTGCGGGACTTGGTCAAGAAGACCCGCACGGTGCTGCGCAAGGGCAAGACCTACACGGCGCGCGCCAAGAGGCGCTGAACCACGTCCTCGGGCTCGGACACCCGCTCGATCGTCCAGCCGGCATCGCGCAGGAGCCGGTCGCGGCGCGCGTCGTCGCGGCGGATCGGGGCGCGGGAGTGCCCGGGGCCGTCCAGCTCGATGACGAGCTTGCGGGCCGGCCAGTGGAAGTCGACTTCCTCGCCGAGGAGCCTCGTGTTGACGAGGGGCTCGGGGAGGCCCGCGGCTTTGAGGAGGGTGATGGCCTTGACCTCTTCCCGGCTCCTGGTACCGGCCGAGCCGGATTCGTAGAGCTCGATCGCTTCGCGCGCCGTCCTGATCTTCCGGCCGAGGTTGCGCTCGATCGCGTCTTGGGTGGCGAGGAGGGAGTAGAGGCCTTTGAACGCGGCCTCGCGGATGACGGCGGTGATCTCGTGCGGGACGGTGACGACGTCGGTCAGGTCGACGATGAGGCGGGCGACGGTGGTGACGGGGATGCCTCGGCGGTCGGTGCGGTCCCTCGGATCGATCGTTGCCCGGTGGAACTTCGTGCCCGGCGGTGACTGACGCTTGCTCGGGACAAGGGCATCGATGAGGGGGGCGCGGCGGCGTGTGAGGTCTAGGAGCTCCGCGCCGGCCCAGTGGCTGATCAGCGTGTCCGGGCCACCGAGGAGGGCCACGGCCATCAGCTCGGCGTCGCGGGAAAGCGGGCCGACGGAGTAGACCGCGCGGTACACGCGGCGCAACCGCCCGGCCCGAGCGCGCTTCGTCAGCGCCGCGGTGTCCAGTCCGATGCGAGCGAGTTGCGCGGTCGTGATCAGACCGTGCTGGCGCTCGGCGAGGGCCGCGATCGCCTGATCCACGGTGGGTGCGGTCGGAAAACTGCCTGTGAGGAAGCTTCGCGACCGCACCCGGTGATGTTCTCGCGGACCGCTGTTACGGATCTACGCGCGGGTGCACCAAATGTGTGTCAATACTCCGGCAGGCCCTCTTCGGGCGTGGAGGCCTGCGCGTACAGGCGGCGCGGGATTCGGCCCGCGCGGTAGGCGAGGCGGCCCGCCTCGACGCCGAGGCGGATCGCCTGGGCCATGGTGGCCGGGTCCTCGGCGCGGGAGATCGCGGTGGCGCACAACACCGCGTCGAAGCCCAGCTCCATCGCCAGGGCGGCGTCCGAGGCCGTGCCGATCCCCGCGTCCAGGATCACCGGGACCCCCGCACGCTCGCGGATGAGGCGCAGGTTGTACGTGTTCAAGAGCCCTTGGCCCGAACCGATCGGCGAGCCGAGCGGCATGACCGCGGCGCAGCCCACGTCCTCCAGCCGGCGCGCGAGAATCGGGTCGTCGTTGGTGTACGGCAACACGATGAAGCCGTCGTCGACCAGCTCCTCGGCGGCCTCGAGCAGCGCCGGCGCGTCAGGGAGCAGCGTGCGCTCGTCGCCGATGACCTCGAGCTTGACCCAGTTGGTCTCGAACGCCTCGCGGGCCAGCTTGGCCGTCAGGACGGCGTCACGCGCGGTGAAGCAGCCGGCGGTGTTGGGGAGCAACTGCACGCCGGCCGCATCCAGCACGTCGACGATCGAGCCGTGCTGAGCGGGGTCGATGCGCCGCAGGGCGACCGTCACGAGCTCGGAGCCGCTCACCTCCAGCGCACCGGCCAGGGCGTCCAGCGAGCGGAACCCGCCCGTGCCGAGCAGCAGGCGCGAGCTCAGCGTCTTGCCCGCGATCGTCAGAAAATCGGTACCGGTAACGGCCATCTCAGCCTCCCTGGATCGCGCGCAGGATCTCCACCCGCGCCCCTTCGTGCAATGTGGTCTTGCCCCACTGGCCGCGCGGGACGACCTCGGCGTCGACGGCCACCGCGACCCCGCGCCCGGCGCCGGGCAGGTCCAAGGCCTCCAGCGCGTTCGCCACCGTCGCGCCCTCGTCCAGCGTCGCCGGCTCTCCGTTCAACACGACGTTCATGCGGCGACTCCGGCGAAGCGTTGGGGGTTGGCGGGCGCCGCCCAGTCCGGCAGCGCCTCGTCGTTCAGGACAGACGCGACGAGATCCGCCGTGACCGGCGCGAGCAGGATCCCGTTGCGGAAGTGCCCCGTCGCCCACACGAGCCCGTCCAGCGCGCCCGGGCCGATCGCCGGCACGTTGTCGGGCGTCGCGGGCCGCAGCCCGGCGAGCAGCTCCTCGATCTCGAGCTCGAACACGCCCGGGACCACCTCACTCATGTCCCGCAGCAGCTCGTACACGCCGCCCGCCGTCGGCATCCGGTCCCAACCGCGCTCCTCCATGGTCGCGCCGAGCACGTAGCGCCCGTCGCCGCGCGGGACGAAGTACGCCTGCTCGCCGCGGATCGTGCGCTCTACGAGCCCCGGCCCGCGCGGATCACGCAGCCGCAGGACCTGACCCTTGACCGGCCGCACCGGCACGCGTGCGCTCTCCGGCAGGTCCAGCCGCGCGACGTCCACCCCCGCGGCGACCACGACCTGCTCGGCCGCGACCACACCGTCGGCGGTCAGCACGCCCGTCACGCGCTCCCCCGCCACCCGCAGCCCCGTCACCCGCGCCCGGCGCACGTCCACGACCCGCGCGAGCGCCGCGACCAGCTTGCGCGGATCGATCGAATGATCGGACTCGATCTCCAGCGCGAGCCGGACGGTCGGCGCCAAGGCGGGCTCCAACCGGCGCGCCTGAGACGGCCGCAGCCGCGAGACCGGCAAGTCCAGCCCACGCCGGAACTCGGCCAGCCGGTCCAAGGCCGCCGCCTCGTCGCTGTCGCGCGCGACCACCAGCGTCCCCACGGACCGCAGCCCCGGGTCCTCCAGCCCCGCGCAGAACGCCGGGTACCGGCGCGCGCTCTCGAGCCCCAGCTGCAGCAGATCGCCCTCGCCGAACTCGGCCTCCGACACCGGCGCGAGCATCCCCGCCGCGACGTGCCACGCGCCCGGCTCGCCCGCGTCGAGCACGACCACCCGCGCGCCGCGCTCCTGCGCCCGCCACGCACACGCGAGCCCGATCGGACCGCCACCCACGACGGCGACGTCGAAGCTCTCTGACTGCACTGCCACTACGTCCTTGCCTCCCTACGCCGGCACGACCCGGATCAGGTTCGACGGTCGGCGCCCCGCTGGCGCCCTCTCAGCCCGTCTGCGGGCTCCCGTGCATGAGCCGTTCATGGTATCCCCTGGTGGGTGACTCCACGCGAGCGTCTGTCCACCGCGCGCCTGTACCTCGTCTGCCCCGCGCGCCCCCGCGACTGGATCGCGGCCGCCGTCCGCGGCGGCGCCGACCTGATCCAGCTGCGCGACAAGACGCTGGACGACGAGCAGCTCATCGAGGCCGCGCGCGCGTTCACCGGCCACGACGCGCTGTTCATCCTCAACGACCGCCCCGACCTGGTGGAAGCGACCCGTGCCGACGGCGTCCACGTCGGCCAGGACGACATGACGCCCGCCGAGGCCCGCGCGCTGATCGGCCCCGACCGCGTCGTCGGCCGCTCCACGCACGCGCCCGCGCAGGCGCAGGCCGCCGACGCGGACCCGGAAGTCGACTACCTCGCCGTCGGCCCCGTCCACACCACGCCGACCAAGCCGGGCCGCCCCGCGGCGGGCCTGCACTACGTGGCGCACGCCGCGAGCGCGGTCAACAAGCCCTGGTTCGCGATCGGCGGGCTGGACGCCGGCAACGTGCACGAGGTGGTCGAGCGCGGCGCGACGCGGATCGTCGTCGTGCGCGCGATCACCGAGGCCGAGGACCCGGAGGCCGCCGCGCGGGAGCTGCGGGCCGCGCTGGAGGAGCCCGCACGTGCCGGGCACTGAGCGGCCGCACGAGGAGGAGCCGGCGCACGAAGACGCGCCGGCGGCCGCGCCGCGCGAAGAGGCCGCGAGGCTGGAGGCGGCGCGCGAGGCCGCGCGCCGCGACTTCGCGCGCGAGCAGGCCGAAGCCGACCGCGCGCCGTCGGGCATGCAGCGCGGCTACGCGCGCGGCCGCGCCCGCGACGAGGCGATCCGCGCGCAGCTCACGCCGCTCGGCCCGGACGAGCGCCCGCTCGGCCTGATCCTGGCGATCGTCGTCGTCCTGGTGATCTGCGGCGCCAACGCGATCCTCGCCGCCACAGAGGACCACTTCGCCTACGCGGCGGCCTTCGTCGTCGGCGGCCTGGCGCTCGCCGCCGGGCTCTGGCAGCGCATCTACGCCGTCGTCGTGCTGGTCGAGGCGCTGCTCGCGCTCGCGATCGTCTTCGCCGCGCTTTCGCTCTTGCTCGCGGGCAGCCTCCTGGCCGCGGCGGCCGCCCTGCTCGTCATCGCGGTCAGCGGCCCCGTGTTCTGGTTGCTGATCCGCGTGATGGCGCGCCTGCAGGTGCCCAAGCAGTGACGTTCGCCGAGGCGGTCGCGGTGGCCGCGGCGGGGTTTGCGGCCGGCGGCGTGAACACGATCGTCGGCTCCGGCTCGCTGATCACGTTCCCGACGCTGCTCGCCGTCGGCTACGCGCCCGTCGTGGCGAACGTCTCCAACGGGGTCGGGCTGGTGCTCGGCGGGATCAGCGGGGCGGTCGGCTACCGGCGCGAGCTGTGCGGACAGTGGCGGCGCGTCGGCTTCCTCGCCATCGGCACGACCTTCGGCGCGCTGCTCGGCGGCATCCTGCTGTTGGAGCTGCCCCAGTCGGTGTTCGACGCGATCGTCCCGGTCCTGATCCTCATCGCGGCCGTGCTGATGGCCGTCAAGCGCACGCCGGACGCGCACGCCGACAGCGAGCGCAACGGCGCTGGGCTGACTGCGTCGTTCGCCACCGGCATCTACGGCGGCTACTTCGGCGCGGCGCAGGGGATCATCCTGATGTCGCTGCTGCGCTTCTGCTACCCGGACGAGCTGCAGCGGCTGAACGCGGTCAAGATCGTGCTGACGGCGGTGGCGAACGGCGTGTCGGCGCTGCTGTTCATCCTCGTCGCCGACGTCGCCTGGGAGGCCGCGGGTCTGATCGCGCTCGGCTCCATCCTCGGCGCGCAGGTCGCCGCCAAGTACGGGCGCAAGGTCCCGTCCGAGGTCCTGCGCTGGATCGTGGTCATCGGCGCCACGTTCGTCGCCGTGATCCTGTTCGCGACGTAACCGCTAACGTGGCCGCCACTTATGCCTGAGCAATATGACTGCATCGTCATCGGCTCCGGGCCGGGTGGGTATGTCGCCGCGATCCGTGCCGCCCAGCTCGGGATGAAGACCGCCGTGGTGGAGAAGGACAAGGTCGGTGGGCGCTGCTTGAACTACGCCTGCATCCCGGCCAAGGCCGTCCTGCGCGTCGCGGACATCCTCTCCGAGATCGACGAGGCCGACGAGTTCGGCATCGAGGTCCCCAGCCGCGAGGTCGACTTCTCCAAGGTCTCCGCGCGTCGTGAGAAGGTCGTCAAGACCCTCACGGGCGGCGTCGGCGGCCTGCTCAAGAAGAACAAGATCGACGTCATCGAAGGTGAGGCCTCCCTCGCCGACGGCGGCGTGAAGGTCGGCGACGAGACCTATCAGGCGTCGAAGGCGATCATCCTCGCCACGGGCTCCGTGCCCAAGCCGGTGCCCGGCACCCAGTTCGGCGGCCGCGTGATCGGCACCGAGGAGGGCTGGGCGCTCGAGAAGCTGCCGAAGAAGATCGCCGTCCTCGGCGCGGGCGCGTCGGGCTCCGAGCTCGCCTCGGCCTATGCACGCCTCGGCACCGAGGTGCTGCTGTTCGAGATGCTCGACCGCGTGCTCCCGACCGAGGACGCGGACATCTCCAAGGTCGCCGGCCGTCAGCTGCAGAAGCAGGGCATCAAGATCAACCTCGGCGTGCCGGTCGAGAACGTCCAGTCGCACGACGACAAGGTCACGTTCACGTACGGCGACAACTCCGACGAGGTCGAGTACCTGATCATCGCCGCCGGCCGCGGGCCGGACGTCGAGGCGCTCGGGCTCGACAAGGCCGGCATCAAGCTCACCGACCGCGGCCTGATCGAGGTCGACGGCGCGCTGCGCACGTCCGTCGAGAAGATCTACGCCATCGGCGACCTCGTCCCCGGCCCCGCGCTCGCGCACAAGGCGTCCGATGAAGGCGTGATCGCCGTCGAGGACGCGGCCGGCATGAAGACGCACCCGATCGAGTACGTCGACATCCCGCGCGCGACCTTCTGCACGCCCAACGTGGCGAGCTTCGGCCTCACCGAGGCGCAGGCGCGCGACGCCGGCATGGACGTCGTCGTCGGCAAGCTGCAGTACGGCGCCGTCGGCGCGGGCACGGTCTACGGCGACCGCACCGGCGTCATCAAGATCATCGGCGACAAGAAGTACGGCGAGCTGGTCGGCGGCCACATCGTGGGCGCGAAGGCCACCGAGCTGATCCAGGAGCTGGTCAACGCCAAGGCGCTCGAAGGCGGCTACGCCGAAGTGGCGCGCATCATCCACGGCCACCCGACGCTGTCGGAGGGTGTGATGGAGGCCGCGCGTGCCGCAGACGGTTGGCTCATCCACGGATAGAGCCCAGCCCCGCTTCTATTACGACCTCGCCTCCCCCGAGAGCTACTTCGTCGCCGAACGAGCGCTCCACGCGGTGGGCGAGGTCCCGGAGTGGATCCCGGTCGATCTCGGCGGGGCGTTTCGCTGCGCCGCCGAGGTCGAGGCGTACAAGGAGGACGTCGAGCGCCGCGCCGCCGCGCTCGGCGTGATGCCGATCCGCTGGCCGGACCCGTTCCCAGCGGACATCGAGTGGGCGACGCTGGCCGCCACCTACGCGAAGTGGATCGGCCGTGGCGTGGCCTTCTCGCTCGCCGCGCTGCGCCAGGCGTTCGCCGCCGGGCGCGACCTGTCGGTGCCCGACAACGTCCTGCTCGCCGCGGCCGCGTGCGAGATGCACCCGCACGCGGTGATCAAGGGCGTCGAGCTGGAAACCACCAAGCGCGCGCTCGCGGAGGCGCATGAGCGCGCCGCCGCCGACGGGATCGACACGGTGCCGGCGATCTGGGTCGACGGCCAGGTGCTCGCCGGCGAGCGGGCGATCCCGGTCGTATGAGGGCCGACCACACGTTCGAGCTGAAGGTGCACCGCCAGGGACGCTTCTTCCGTCCCTCCGACAAGCTCGAGCAGGTCGAGCTGCTCCGCGCCGACACGGGCGAGACCGTGCTCGCCTGGGACACCCGCCCGCGCGACACGGGCAAGCTCGCCCGCGCGCTGCGCGCCGACCTCATCCAGCTCCAAGCGGACGAGTTCCTCGCGCGCTGGCGCAAGTACGAGAGCTAGGCGTTCACTCGGCGACCCGGGCCAGGCGGTTGAGCATGACCTGGATGATCGGGCCGTAGGTGGCGGCGAGCGCCGGTTCGAGCGGCCCGGGCGCGCGCAGGTCGATGGCGACCACGCAGCCCGTGCCGCGCTCCTCGACCCGGTGGACCATCTCGGCCGGGCCGACCTGCCAGGTCCAGGAACGCGCCGACTTGGCCGTGATCTTCGCCGGGACGGGCAGCACGCCGAACAGCCGCGCCGCGCCCACCGCGCCCGCTTCGACTTCCGGTGTGCCGAGGCCCCAGGCGCCCCGGACGTGCGGCGCCCAGCTGGCCCAGACCCCCGGACGCGCCATCAGGGCCCACGCGATCGCTGCCGGTGCGCGGGAGTCCGCGGTCCAAGTGCGCATGCGGGTGGCCTACCCGGGTACGACCAGCGGCATGGGAGACGGGCTCGACGCGGCGCGTGAGTGGCTTAAGACGATGGTGCTGATCCGGCGCTTCGAGGAGCGCGCGGGGCAGATGTACGCCAAGAACAAGGTCGGCGGCTTCCTGCACCTCGCGATCGGTGAGGAGGCGACGATCGTCGGCGCGGTGCGGGCGATGCGCGACGAGGACTACCTGATCTCCACCTACCGCTCGCACGGGCACGCGCTCGCGCGCGGGACGGACCCGAAACACGTGATGGCCGAGCTGTTCGGCAAGGCGACGGGCGTCAGCGGCGGGCGCGGCGGCTCCATGCACATGTTCGACGCCGAGCGGCGCTTCATGGGCGGCTACGGGATCGTCGGCGGCAACCTCCCCCTCGCGGCGGGCATCGCGCTCTCCAGCGACTATCGCGAGACCGAGGAAGTGACGGTCTGCGTGTTCGGCGACGGGGCGGCCAACCAGGGCACGTTCGGCGAGACGCTCAACATCGCCGCGCTGTGGAAGCTGCCGGTGGTCTTCATGGTCACCAACAACCAGTTCGGGATGGGAACCGCGCTCGAGCGCCACGCCGCGCAGCCGGACCTGCACAAGCGCGGCGAGGGCTTCGGCGTGCCCGGGCTCAAGTGCGACGGGATGGACATCGGCGACACCTACGAGGTCCTGAGCGAGGCGATCGAGAAGGTGCGCAGCGAGCGCACGCCGCTGCTCGTCGAGGCCGTCACGTACCGCTTCGCCGGCCACTCGATGGCGGATCCCGAGGAGTACCGGGAGAAGGACGACGTCAAGAAGTGGCGCGAGCAGCACGACCCGATCAAGAACTTCGCCGCCAAACTCGACGACGTCGATCTCGACGCGCTCGACGAGGAGGCCGCGAAGACGATCGACGCCGCGGTCGAGTTCGCCGAGGAGTCCGACTTTCCGACGCCGGAGTCGATCTACGAGCACGTGTACGTCACCGGAGGCCAGGTCCGTGGCTGAGCTGCGCTACCGGGAGGCGCTCAACCAGGCGCTGCGCGAGGAGATGGAGCGCGACGAGCGCGTGTTCATCATCGGCGAGGACATCGGCGTCTTCCAGGGCGCGTTCAAGGTCACGCAGGGGCTGCTGGAGGAGTTCGGCGGCAAGCGGGTGCGGGACACGCCGATCTCCGAGAACACGATCGTGGGCGTGGGCGTCGGGGCGGCGATGACCGGGCTGCGGCCGATCGTCGAGCTGATGACGGTCAACTTCAGCCTGCTGGCGATGGACCAGATCGTCAACCACATGGCCGCGATCCCGTACATGTTCAACGGCCAGGTCCAGGTGCCGATGGTCGTCCGGATGCCGCAGGGCGCCGGGCACCAGCTCGGGCCGACCCACTCGCACTGCCTCGAGGCGATCTACCTGCACGTGCCCGGGATGCTCGTCGCCGTGCCGTCCACGCCCGCGGACGCCAAGGGCCTGCTGAAGGCCGCGATCCGCGACGACAACCCGGTCGTCTTCATCGAGCACGAGTCGCTCTACGGCGCCAAGGGCGAGGTGCCCGACGACGACGATCTGATCGTCGACTTCGGCCAGGCCGCGGTCCGCCGGGAGGGCGAAGACGTGACGATCGTCGGGATCTCGCGCATGGCCGTCACGGCGCAGAAGGCCGCCGAGGAGCTCGCGAGCGAGCACGACATCAGCGCCGAAGTGATCGACCCGCGCACCCTGCGCCCGCTCGACCTGGACACGATCGTCGAATCCGTGCGCAAGACGAACCGCGCCGTGATCGTCGAAGAGGGCTGGCCGCACGGCGGCGTCGGCGCCAACCTGGCGGCGCTGATCCAGGAGCACGCGTTCGACTACCTGGACGCCCCGATCAAGCGCGTGACGGGCGCCGACCTGCCGATGCCGTACTCCAAGCCGCTCGAGCAGATCGCGTTCCCGCACGAGCCGCAGATCGTCGAGGCCGTCAAGGCGCTCTTGTAGCGACCCAGTCGCGACAAGTCTTATAACCGCGCGCCGGGGTCCTGCGCACACACAGCCGACCCCAACCTCAGGAGACCCTCATGAGGACAGCCCTGTTCGGGGCGGCGACCGTCGCCGCCCTGGCGGCCGGCGCGCTGGCGACCACCGGCGTGTTCGGCTCCTCGCACCGCGAGGCCCCGCGCATCATGCTCGACCCGAGCGCGGACAACACGGACCTGTACGCGTTCACGGCCCCGGACGCGCCCGGCAAGCTGACTGTGATCTCGAACTGGGTGCCGCTGCAGAACCCGGCGGGTGGCCCGTACTTCGGCAAGCTCGATCCCGAGGCCCGCTACTACGTCAAGATCGACAACACGGGTGACGGCGTCGAGGACGTCGCGTATCGCTGGCAGTTCCGCAACACGTTCCGCAACCCGAACTCGTTCCTGTACGCGGTGCCGCCGGTCAACTCGATCGGCGACTCCAACCTCAACTTCGTCCAGACCTACGACCTCTACCGCGAGCGCTACCGCGGCGGGCGGGTCACCGACTCCGACCGGATCGCGCGCAACGTGCCGGTCGCGCCGGACAACGTCGGCCCCAAGACGATGCCGAACTACGCGGCCGTCGCCGCCGGCGCCACCCAGCCGCTGCCCGGTGGCGGCAAGACGTTCGTCGGGCCCGTGGACGACCCGTTCTTCGTCGACCTCGGCTCGATCTTCGACGGCATCAACATCGACAAGCCCGGCCGGCCCGGGATCGGGCTCGGCAACCAGGGCGGCGGCAAGGACGACGTGTCCGGCTTCACCGTGCACTCGTTCGCGCTGCAGGTCCCGGCCGCCGAGGTCACGCGTGACGGGCGCCCCGTGTCCGGCCCGACCGGCGCGAACGCCGTCGTCGGCCTCTGGACCACCACCGAGCGCAAGGCGATCAAGGTCCAGCGCGGCCGCGTGCACGACCGCTGGGTGCAGGTGAGCCGGCTCGGCAACCCGCTCATCAACGAGGTCGTGATCCCGATCGGCAAGAAGGATCTCTACAACGCCAGCGCGCCGCGTGACGACGCGAAGAACTTCGGCGCCGCCGCGCTCGCGCCGGAGCCCGCCCGGATCCTCAACCAGCTGTTCAACCTCGGCATCAAGGAGACCGGCCGCACCGACATCGTGCAGGCGCTGCTGACCGGCGTTCCCGGCCTCACGCAGATCGCGAAGAACGCCGTGCCCGCGGACACGCTCAAGCTCAACCTCGGCGTCCCGCCGGCCGCGAACCCGAACCGCTTCGGCGTGCTCGCCGGTGACACCGCCGGCTTCCCGAACGGCCGCCGCCTGGCCGACGACGTCACCGACATCGAGCTGCGCGTGATCGCCGGCGCGCTGCTCAAGCCCGAGCAGGGCGGCAAGCAGATCCCGCTCGGTGACGGCATCGACGTCAACGACAAGCCGTTCCGGACGACGTTCCCGTACGTCGCGCTGCCCGACAGCGGCTTCGACGCGAAGTTCGGGCGCGTCGAGCCGGCGCACGCCCCGGTCCCGCAGCCGCCGACGCCATGATCAAGTTCGCCCTGCTCACGGTCGCCGCGGCCTTCGCCGCCGCGACCGTCGCGTTCACCCGCGGGGACGACCCCGCCACCGCGGCGCCGCGCGTCGACCGGCCCGTCCTGACCGGCACGTCCGCGGACATCCCGGCGCTCGAGCGCGCGGTCGCGGCCGGCCAGGACGACCTGCGCCCCGACCTCGCGCTGGCGTACCTGCAACGGGCGCGCGAGACCGAGGACACCGCGTTCTACGACACGGCCGAGCGGGCGCTGGGCAGGCCGAAGACGCCCGCCGGCCTCGCGATCGCCGCTCAGCTCGCCGCCGCGCGGCACGAGTTCACCAAGGCGCTCGCGCTCGGCGCCAAGGCCGGGAACCTGGGAGCGCCGATCCGCGTGGACGCGCTCGTCGAGCTCGGCCGCCTGGACGACGCCGAACGCGAGCTGCAGGCGATGATCGACCGCCGCCCGAACCTCGAGGGCTACGCGCGCGTGTCCTACGTGCGCGAGCTGCGCGGGGACCTCGACGGCGCCGTGGAGGCCATGCGCCTCGCGCTGGCCGCGGGCGGGCCGTCGGTGGAACACGGCGCCTACGTCAACGTCCTGCTCGGCGAGCTCGAACGCCGACGGGGCCGGCCCGCGGCCTCACGGCGCGCGTTCCAGCGCACGCTGGCGCTGATGCCCGAGCATCCCGAGGCCGAGATGGGCCTCGCCCGGCTGGACGCGGCCCGCTCGCTCGACGCCGGGATCGCACGGCTGCGGCGGCTCGCCGACCGGCTGCCGGACTTCGACCACCTGATCGCCCTCGGCGAGGCGGAGCTGGCAGCCGGGAAACCGGCGCGACGCACCTTCCAGCGCGTCGCCGCCAAGCGCAAGACGATCGGGCCGCTGAACGCCGACACCGCGCTCGAGCTGGCGCTCTACGAGGCCGATCACGGCAACCCGCGGGAGGCCGTGCGGTTCGCCCGCTTCGGCTACCGGGAGGCGCCGAGCGCGAAGGCCGCGGACACGCTCGGATGGGCGCTGACCCGCGCCGGAGCGCCGAAGGAAGGCCGTCGCTACACCCGCGAGGCGTTGCGGGACGGCGCGCTGGACCCGCTGTGGCTCGCGCACGCGGGCCTGACCGAGATCGCCGCGGGCGGGGACGGGCGGCGGGAGCTGCGGCTCGCGCTCGCCCACGGCCTCGACGGCCATCCGTGGCAGGCGCAGCAGGCGCGCCGCGCCCTGGGTTGATCCGAACGGTGCGGCCTCGCGCTACTGAAGCCGAGATGACCGAGGCCGCGCTGGTGAACACCGTCCGTGCGCATGGGCTGCGCGTCAGCGCCCTGCGCCGGACGGTGCTCCGGCGGCTGCTCGCGGCCGACGCGCCGCTCACGGCCGAGGAGCTCGCGCGCGGCGAGGACGTCGCTTCGACGTACCGCAACCTCAACGCGCTGGAGACGATCGGCGTCGTGCGCCACATCCACCTGGGCCACGGGCCGGGCCGCTACACGCTCAGCGGCCGCTCCGCCGGGTGGGTGACGTGCGAGCGCTGCGGCCGCTCGACGCCGATCGCCGACGACGCGCTGCACCGCCTCCGGGAGGCCGTCCTCGCTGTCACGGGCTACCAGGCGGGGTTCAACCGCTTCCCCATCGTGGGGCGTTGCGTCGACTGCATCTAACCTGTGCGTCGCTTTGAGCGGGCCTGGCGAGCGCGGACTCCGGGACGCGGCCCGGCACCTCGGTGCCGTCTTGCCGCACGGCCACTCGTTGCCGGAGGCGGAGTGGCAGTCACGCCAGCGCGGGCTGCGGTGGCTGCTGTGGGCGCACGTCGTCGCGATCCCGATCATCTCGCTGCTGTTCGACCAGGGCGTCGCGGAGGCCGCACTGGACACGTTCACGCCGTCGTTCTTCGCCGTGCTCGCCCAGCTGCGCAAGGGCAGCCGGCGCGTGCAGTCGCTGATCGTCACGGTCGGCCTGCTCTCCTGCAGCGCGCTGATCGTGCACATCACGGGCGGCCTGATCCAGGCGTACTTCCACTTCTTCGTGATGGTGGCCGCGCTGTCGCTGTACGAGGACTGGCTGCCGTTCGCGACCGCCGTGCTCTACGTGGGCATCCAGCAGACGATCACGGCCGAGATCGTCGACTACGACGAGGCGAACTCGCCGTGGCGCTGGGCGCTCGTGCACTCGGCGTTCATCGCGGCGCTGTCGTTCGTCTGCCTGGCGACGTGGCGCGCCTCGGCCCGCGATCGCGAGGCGTTCCGCTCGCTGGTGGAGTCGCTGGAGGAAGGGGTGGTGATGATCGACCGCGACGGCCAGATGGTCGCCGCCAACCCGAGCGCGACCCGGATCCTCGGCATGGACCCCGGCGAGATCCTCTCGGCCTACGGCACCGACGACGAGTGGCAGTTCGTGGACGAGACCGGTCAGCCGCTGCCGTTGCGGGAGACCCCGCTGTTCATCACCGGCCACACGGGCGAACCGCAGGTGTCGGTCGTGGCCGGCCTGCGACGGCGGCGCGGGGAGACGCGCTGGCTGGCGGTGTCCACACGCGCGGTGGAGAGCGACCGCGAGCCGCCGTACACGATCGTCGTCTCGTTCACGGACGTGACCGAGGAGCGCGAGGCGGCCGAGGCGCTCGAACGCTCCAACACCGAGCTGTCCCAGTTCGCCTACATCGCCTCGCACGACCTGTCCGAGCCGCTGCGGATGGTGTCCAGCTACCTCGGGCTGCTGCGCCGGCGCTACCACGGCCGCCTCGACGACGACGCCGACGAGTTCATCGAGTACGCCGTCAACGGCGCCGCCCGTATGCGGAGCCTGATCGAGGGCCTGCTCGAGTACTCGCGCGCCGGGCGCGGCGAGGACCCGCTCGAGCCCGTCGAGCTGGCGGACGTGACGGCGGTGGTGCTGCAGTCGCTGGCGGCGGCGATGGTCGAGGCGAGCGCGCAGATCGAGATCGGCGACCTGCCGACGGTGATGGGCAACCGCGCGCAGCTCGAGCAGCTGCTGCAGAACCTCGTCGCCAACGCGCTCAAGTTCCGCCGCGACGGGCGCGCGCAGGTGTGGGTGCGCGCGGAAGGCGAGGCGGGCGGGATGGCCCAGATCGCGGTCGCGGACGGCGGCATCGGCATCCCGCGCGAGAAGCGCGAGCAGGTGTTCGAGATGTTCCAGCGCGCGCACGA
Organism: Solirubrobacter deserti; assembly: GCF_027587175.1. Lineage (GTDB taxonomy): Bacteria > Actinomycetota > Thermoleophilia > Solirubrobacterales > Solirubrobacteraceae > Solirubrobacter > Solirubrobacter deserti. The sequence continues at coordinate 55,640 of NZ_JAPCID010000020.1, read as the reverse complement.
CCGCGAGGCCTACGAGGGCACGGGCATCGGCCTGGCCGTGTGCCGCAAGATCGTCGAGCGCCACGGCGGGCGGATCTGGGTCGACGAGCGTGAGGGCGGCGGCACCGTTTTCCGCTTCACGCTGCCGTCCGGGTAATACTGCCTCCCATGTCAGACGTCGCCATGCCCCGCCTGTCGGACTCGATGGAGGAAGGCACGATCCTCAAGTGGCTGAAGTCCGACGGGGATGAGGTCTCCAAGGGCGACGAGCTGGTCGAGATCGAGACCGACAAGGCCAACATGACCTACGAGGCCGACGAGGCCGGGACGCTCGAGATCGTGGCGCAGGAGGGCGACACGCTGCCGGTCGGCGAGACGATCTGCCGGATCGGCGAGGGCGGCGGCGCGTCCGACGAGTCCGAGGCATCCGAGTCCAACGACGAGGAGCCCGAGGCGCCCGAGGCCGAGGAGGCGGGCGACGAGGAGCCGGAGGCGTCCGACGAGGACGAGGACGACGAGGACGAGTCCGCGGGCGAGGAGGCCGAGGACCAGGGCGACTCCGGCGCGGCCGACGAGGCGTCCGAGGATGAGGGCGAGGCGGACACCGGCGAGGCCGGCGACAAGCGCGACGACAAGGAGCCCGAGCCGGAGGAGGGCGAGCGCATCAAGGCGTCGCCGATCGCGCGGCGGATCGCGTCCGAGCAGGGCATCGACCTCTCCACCGTCGAGGGCAGCGGACCCGGCGGGCGGATCGTGAAGGCCGACGTCGAGCAGTCCGCGCCCGAGGAGAAGGCGCCCAAGGAGGAGGAGGCGCCGAAGAAGGGGCGCGCGGCCGACCAGGGCCGCGGCGAGACCGAGCAGGTCGAGCTGTCCCGCCTGCAGCGCACCGTCGCGCGGCGCATGGCGGAGTCCAAGGCCACCGCGCCGGACTTCGTGATGACGCTCGAGGTCGACATGACCGACGCCGTCGACCTGCGCGCGCAGCTGAAGGCCGCCGCCGGGGACGCGCCCGCCCCGTCCTTCAACGACTTCGTCATCAAGGCCTCGGCGCTCGCGCTCAAGGACTTCCCGCGCGCGAACGGCGCCTACCGCGACGGGCAGTTCGAGCTCTACTCGCGCGTGAACGTCGGCGTCGCGGTCGCGGGCCAGAACGCGCTCGTCGTCCCCACGGTGTTCGACGCCGACGCCAAGAGCCTCGGTCAGATCGCCGAGGAGGCACGCAAGCTGGCCGAGCGCGTACGCGAGGGCAAGATCACGCCGCCCGAGCTCTCGGCGGGCACGTTCACGATCTCCAACCTCGGCATGTACGGCATCAAGCGCTTCGTGGCCGTGATCAATCCGCCGCAGGCCGCGATTTTGGCCGTCGGCGAGCTCACGCCGCGCCCCGTGGTCCGCGACGGCGAGGTCGTGGTCCGCACGATCATGGAGCTCACGCTCAGCTGCGACCACCGGATCCTGTACGGCGCGGAGGCCGCCGAGTTCCTGGGCCGCATCCGCGAGTACCTCGAGCAGCCGCTCCGGCTCGTCCTCTAGGAGGCGCTCCCGCCCCCGCCGCGGTCAGACGGCGGGGGCACCCGCTCGTCGCGCCAGGGAGGCGGCGACCGGGTTGAGCGCAGTCGAAGGATTCCCCCCGGACGCTTTCCGCAAAATCCGACGTTCGTCCAGCGACATAACGGTGGTTCAGCGTCGGTTCGGCAGGCGCTCGGTGTCGCGGATCAGGCCGGGCGGGTGCTGGTCGGTGTTCACGAACAGGCAGATCGGGTCGCGGTCGGCCGCGATGTAGGCGCACGCGCGGTAGCGGTTGGGCTCGAGCTCGAGCGTGTCCACGAACGTGATCGGCGCGAAGCGCGGCTCCTCGTCGCGCAGCCACTCGCGCGCCGCGAGCTCTGAGACCACGCGCGCGTTCTGCTGGGCCGCGCGCTCGGAGCGGTGCAGCAGACCGCCCACCAGCAGCGCGGCGAAGATCGTCACGAGCAGCGCCGTACCCGCGTAGTCGCGCGCGATCATGAAGGGCAGGTCGGGCCGGCGGCGCCGCAGCGCCATACCGAGAAACGGTGCCACGACGGCGATCGCGAGTAGATTGAAGAAGCCCGCGAGCAGCGCGGCACCCCACGGGTCGCCGCCCTCGCCCTGGAACGGGAGCCAGGCGACGAGCAGCGCGTCGCCCACCGTCAGCACGGCGAAGGCCGGCCACTGCCAGGCCCCGCGCAGGCGCCACCGCAGGCGCCGCCAGCGAACGGACTCGACCATCGTGGGCGTCAACGATAACCCGCCATGCCGTAGGCTCACCCCTGACCGGACAGCGACGGAGATCCCGTCCGCCCGGACCGGCGCAGGCCCCGGCGATCCTGGGGCGGCGCACAGAAACCGCGAAGGAGAGCACGCCCAGATGGCGACTGAGACCGCCCGAACCGAAGTACCTCCGGACGTATCGGAGCACCTGACGACGGAAGACCGCGTCGGGTTGCTCAAAGCGATGCTGATGATGCGGGGGATCGAAGAACGCGCGATGACGCTCTACCGGCAGGGCAAGGTGCCGGGGAGCTTCTACGACGGCTTCGGCCAGGAGGCCGTGTCCGCGGGAGCGACGTGGGCGATGGCGGCGCAGGACCGCCTGTGCATCCTGCATCGCGACCTCGCGGCGCACATCATCCGCGGCGTCGAGCCGTGGCGCATCTTCGCCCAGTACATGGGCCGGGCCGACGGCATCACGCGCGGGCGCGACGGCAACGTGCACTTCGGCGACCGCACGAAGGGCTGCGTCGGCATGGTCTCGATGCTCCCGGACATGATGCTGATCGCGACCGGGATGGCGATGGCGTTCAAGCTGCGCGGTGAACGGCGCTGCGCGATCACCTGGTTCGGCGACGGCTCGACCTCGCGCGGCGACTTCCACGAGGCCATGAACTGGGCCGGCGTGCAGAAGCTGCCGGTCATCTTCATCCTCGAGAACAACCAGTACGCCTACTCGACGCCGCTGGACCAGCAGTTCGCCGTGAACCCGATCGAGCGCGCCGCCGCCTACGGCTTCCCGGGCGTCTCAGCGGACGGCAACGACCCCGAGGCGATGTTCGAGGTCGTCCGCCAGGCGCGCGAGCGCGCGCTGGCCGGCGAGGGCCCGACGCTCGTCGAGGCCGTGACCATGCGCATGCACGGCCACGCCGCCCACGACGACATGAAGTACGTCCCGACCGAGAAGGTCGAGGAATGGCGCGCGAAGGACCCGATCGACCGCCAGGTGCGCCGCCTCGAGGCGTTGGGCGTGGACACGCAGGCCGTGCGCGACGAGGTCAAGGCCGAGATCGAGGCCGCCGTCGAGCGTGCGCTGCAGTCGCCCCAGCCCGATCCGGACACGGTGCTGGACGGCCTGTTCGCGGACGAGCCGGCGCTGCTCGAGGACGGCAACGCCCCCTGGTCGGGTTTCCGGAGCTAGCGCCATGCCGACCATGACCTACCTGCAGGCGATTTCCGACGCCATGCGCGAGGAGATGCGCTCCGACGAGCGCGTCTTCTTGATGGGCGAGGACATCGGAACCTTCGGCGGCGCCTTCAAGGTGACCGACGGCTTCATCGACGAGTTCGGGGCGAGCCGTGTGATGGACACGCCGCTGGCCGAGTCGGCGATCATCGGCTGCGCGATCGGCTCGGCGGTGGAGGGCATGCGCCCGATCGCCGAGATGCAGTTCTCCGACTTCGTCAGCTGCGGCTTCGACCAGCTGGTCAACGTCGCGGGCAAGACCCACTACCGGATGGGGCTGTCGGTGAACATCACCGTCCGGCTCCCTTCCGGTGGCGGCTTCTCCGGCGGCCCGTTCCACTCCCAGAACCCCGAGGCGTGGTTCATGCACGCGCCGGGGTTGAAGATCGTGGCCCCGAGCACCGCCGAGGACGCCAAGGGCCTGCTGATCAGCGCCGTCCGCGACCCCAACCCGGTGCTGTTCATGGAGCACAAGCACCTGTACCGGCGCGTGAAGGGCGAGGTGCCCGGCGGCACGTACGAGACGCCGTTCACGGCGCGGATCGCGCGCGAGGGGACCGACCTCACCGTGATCACCTACGGCGCGATGGTCCACACCGCGCTGGAGGCGACCGCCGACCTCGACGGCTCGGTCGAGGTGCTCGACCTGCGCTCGCTGGTCCCGCTCGACGAGGAGGCGATCCTCAACAGCGTGCGCAAGACGAGCAAGGTCGTGATCGTCGACGAGGCCAACCAGATGTGCGCCGCGGGCGCGCAGGTGTCGGCGATGATCGCCGAGCGCGCGTTCGAGGACCTGGACGGCCCGATCGTCCGCGTGGCGACGCCGGACGTGCCGATCCCGTTCTCGCCCACGCTCGAGCAGGCCGTCCTGCCCCAGGTCGACGACGTCAGGGAGGCGTGCCGTGAGCTCCTCGAGTACTAGCACTCACGTGGACGTGACCATGCCCCAGATGGGCGTGTCCGTCGCGGAGGGCACGGTCGTCGAGTGGAAGAAGCAGGTCGGCGACTGGATCGAGGCCGACGAGATCATCGCCTCGATCTCGACCGACAAGATCGACACCGACGTCGAGTCACCCGCCACGGGCCGCGTGGCGGAGATCATCGTCAACGTCGGCGACACCGTGGACGTCGGGGTCGTGATGGCGCGGATCGCGACCGATGCGCGGCCGGGTGAGGCGCACGCGTCCGAGAACGGCGACCTCGGCACGGGCGAGGCCGCGGCGGCGGTCGAAGCCCCCGGGGCGGCCGGCGAGTTGCTCGGCGACGCCGAGCGCGACACCTCGCAGGCCAAGCGCTACTCCCCCGTGGTCATGCGCATGGCGGCCGAGCACAACATCGATCTCTCGCAGGTTCAGGGCACCGGCCGTGGCGGCCGGGTGTCGAAGAAGGACGTGCTGGCGTTCATGGAGGGCGGCGCTGAGGAGCCGCCGATGCACATCGAGTCGCCGTACCGGCCCGACGAGCCCGCGATCAAGCGCAAGCCGAAGCCCCGGCTGCAGCGCGTCGAGGAAGTACCAAAGAGCGACACGGTCGCCGCTCCGAGCCCGAGCGGTGGGTCGCTGAGCCGCATGCGCCAGGCCATCGGCTCCCGCATGGTCCAGTCGCTGCAGACCGCCGCGACGTGCACGACCATCGCCGAGGCCGACATGAGCCGCATCGAGGTCGCCCGCAAGGCGGCCAAGATGAGCTACCTGCCGTTCCAGGCGCGCGCCACGATCGAGACCCTGCTCGAGTTCCCGCACCTGAACGCGACGCTCGAAGGCGACCAGCACACGGTCCACAGCGAAGCCGTGCACCTCGGCATCGCGGTGAGCCTGGGCGAGGGCGGCCTGATCGTCCCGGTGATCCGCGACGCGCAGGACCTCAGCGTCGAGGGTCTGAGCAAGCGCATCAAGGACCTCGCGGCCCGCGCGCGGACGAACCAGCTCACGCCGGACGAGGTGAGCGGCGGCACGTTCACGATCACCAACCCCGGGCCGTTCGGGTCGATCATGGCCACGCCCGTGATCAACCTCCCGCAGGTCGGCATCCTCGACACCGAGGCCGTCGTCAAGCGCCCGGTCGTGGTCACGGACGAGCTCGGCAACGACTCGATCGCGATCCGCTCGATGACGTACCTGTGCATGTCCTGGGACCACCGCGCGCTCGACGGCGCGTACGCCGCGCAGTTCCTCAGCGCGCTGCGAAAGAAACTGGAGTCCTGGCCGATCACCTGACCTAGAGAGACGGGGTCTGACGGACACCCGCCCCGGACGGCTGGAAGGCCTCCGGGGCGGGACAGATCCAGCGGGGGAGGCGCACCTCAAGATCGGCTCACGAGCGCCGATTCCCGGCTCATGAGCCGTTGGGCCATCTTCCTCGCCCTCGGCACGCTGATCGGGGTCCTGTACCTCATCCCGGGCCCGCTGCAGGGCAGCGAGACGGTGCTCGGCCTGACGGGGCTGTCCGCCCTCGTCGCGACCGTCTACGCCATCGTGCGCTTCAAGCCCACCGCCCGGCGGGCCTGGATCGTGCTGGCCGCGGGCGTGGCCTGCCTATCGCTCGGGGACGTGCTGCTCACCGCCGGGCTCAGCGCCACCGCGCACGTCGCCTACATGGCGATGTACCCGGTGGTGATGGCCGGGCTCGTGCTGCTCGTGCGCAGCCGCCGCTGCCGCACGACCGCGGGCACGATGATCGACGGCTTGATCGTCACGATCGGGCTCGCGCTCCCGACCTGGACGGCGCTCATCTCCCCGTACCTGCAGCGCAGCGACCTCGACCCGGTCGAGCAGCTGGCGGCGATCGCGTTCCCCGTCGGGGACCTGATCCTGCTCGCGGCGGCCGCGCAGCTCGCGCTCGACGGCGGCCGCCGCTCGCCCGCCTTCCGGCTATTGCTGGGAAGCCTCGCGCTGCTGCTCGTGACCGATTTCACCGCCGGGTCCATGACGCTCTCCGGGGCCGACCGCACGCCGCCGTGGCTGGAGGCCGGCTGGGTGCTCGCGACCGCGCTGTGGGGCGCCGCCGTGCTGCACCCCTCGATGGCCCGCCTCGGCGCGCCCTCCCCGCGGCGCACCGACCTGCTGCTCACCCGGCCGCGGCTGGCGCTGCTCACGCTCGCCTCGCTCGTGGCCCCGGTGCTCGGCGCCGTCGACGAGCTTCTCGAAGGCGACGGGGACTTCATCGTCGTCCACGTGGCGTCGGTGGCGCTGTTCGGGCTCGTGATCGCGCGCATGTTCCTGCTCTCCGCGCGCCAGCGGGCGCTCGGGGAAGAGCTGCACCGCCGCCGCGGCGAGGAGCGCTTCGCCGCGCTGGTCCGCCACGCGACCGACTTGCTGCTGGTGCTCCAGCCGGGCGGCGGGATCAGCTACGCCAGCCCGTCGGTGACGCGCATCCTCGGTGAGCAGCCCGCGGCGTCGTTCCTCGTGTCGGAGGATCGTGTCCGCGTGCGGGGCGCGATCGCCGCCGCCACAGCCGGCGAAGAGGTCGGCGCGTTCGCGTGCACGCTCGTGGACGTGGACGGCCAGCGGCGCGTGTTCGAGGTCCAGCTCACCAACCTGATCGACGAGGAGGCCGTCGGCGGCATCCTCGTCAACGCGCGTGACATCACCGAGCGCGAGGCGATCGAGGCCCAGCTCACCCACCAGGCCTTCCACGACCCGGTCACCGGGCTGGCCAACCGCGCGCTGTTCGTCGAGCGCGTGCGGGACGCGATCGCCCGCTCCCGGCGCTCGGACGGCTCGCTCGCGGTGCTGTTCCTCGACCTCGACGACTTCAAGCTCGTCAACGACTCACTCGGCCACGCCGCCGGCGACGACGTGCTGGTCGAGGTCGCCCGCCGGATCGACGGCGGGCTGCGCGGCTCGGACGCGGCGGCGCGGTTCGGCGGCGACGAGTTCGCGGTGCTGCTCGAGGGCGCCGGCAGCCAGGCGGCCGCCGACACGGCCCAGCGCATCCTCGACGTGCTCGCGGCGCCCGTCACCCTCGCCGACCGGTCCGTCACGCTGCGGGCGAGCCTCGGCCTCTCGGTCGCGATCGGCGACGACGGCCGCAGCGCCGAGGACCTGATCCGCGACGCCGACGCCGCGATGTACGTCGCCAAGCGCGCGGGCAAGAGCAGCTACCGCCTGTTCGAGCCCGCGATGCACGCCGGCGTGCTCGCGCGGCTGGAGCTGCGCACCGGCCTCGCGCGGGCGATCGACGCCGACGAGCTGGAGCTGCACTACCAGCCCGTCGTCCGGCTCTCGGACGGCTCGACGGCGGGTTTCGAGGCGCTGATGCGCTGGCAGCACCCCGAGCGTGGGCTCGTCTCGCCGGCCGACTTCATCCCGATCGCCGAGGAGACCGGGATGATCGTCCCGATGGGACGCTGGGCGCTGCACGAGGCCGCCGCCCACCTGCGCGCGCTCGACGGCGACTACCGGATGAACGTGAACCTGTCGGCCAAGCAGCTGCAGGACCCGGGGCTGGTCGAGGACGTGCGGGCGGCGATCGCCGGGCTCGACCCCTCGCGCTTCGTGCTCGAGCTGACGGAGTCGATGGTGATGGACGACGCCGACCACGCCGTCGACCAGCTGACCGCCCTCAAGGCCCTGGGGATCAAGCTGGCGCTCGACGACTTCGGCACCGGGCACTCCTCGCTCGGGTACCTCAGCCGCCTGCCCGTGGACATCCTCAAGCTCGACCGCGCGTTCCTCGCCGGGGACGAGCCGAACCTGATCGCGGCCGTGGTCAGCCTCGGCCATGCGCTGTCGCTCGAGGTCGTCGCCGAAGGGATCGAGGAGGACGAGCAGTGGCACGCCCTGCGCGCCCTCGGGTGCCAGTACGGCCAGGGTTTCCTGTTCTCGAAACCGCTCACCGCCGCGGACTCGCTGGCCGCCGTAGCGTGGTCTCTATGCTCGGAGCGTATGCCCTCCGAGCTGCTCGTCTGCCACCTGGGCCGCGTCGAATACCGCGAGGCCACGGCGCTGCAGGAGCGTTTGCGCGCGCAGGTGATCGCCGGGGAGCTGCCGGAGCTGATGCTCCTGCTGGAGCACCCACCGGTCTATACGGTCACGCGCCGGACTGATACGTCCGACCTGCCGTTTCCGGAGAGCTTCTACCGCGAGCGGGGGATCGACGTGGTGCAAACACCGCGCGGCGGCCAGCTCACTTACCACGGGCCCGGGCAACTGGTCGGCTACCCGATCATGCGCGTGAGCAGCGTGCCCGAGTACATCCTCACGATGGAGAAGGCACTCGTCGCCGCGCTGGCGGACGCGGGGGTCCAAGCCGGCACCAAGCTCGGCCACAAGCACGTCGGCGTGTGGGTGGGTGACCGCAAGATCGCGTCGGTCGGCGTGCACATCTCGCACGGCGTCTCCTCGCACGGCTTCGCGGTCAACGTCGACGACGACCTGGACCCGTTCGGCTGGGTGGTCGCGTGCGGCCTGCCGGACGTGCAGATGACGTCGATCGCCGCCGAGGGCGTGCGCGAGTCGGTCGCCTGCTTCCGCAAGCGCGCGGCGTGGCGCTTCGCCGAGGCCTTCGGCCGCCGGCAGCGGATCGTGAGCGCGTCGCGGCTGGGCATCGAGCAGCCGGTGCCCGCGTAGTGGACGTCGGCGCGGCCATCTTCCTCACCGGGGACGTCCAGCACCCGGCGCAGCTGGCCCAGCGCCTGGAGGCGGCGGGCTACGAGTCCCTGATGCTGACCGAGCACACGCACATCCCGGTGTCGGCCGGGATGGTCGCGCGCGACGGCGGGCCGCTGGCCGAGCACTACCGGCGCACGCACGACCCGTTCGTCGCGCTGGCGTTCGCGGCCGCTGCCACGGAGCGGCTCGTGATCGGCACGTCCGTGTGCCTGGTCACCGAGCACGACCCGATCGTGCTGGCCAAGGTCATCGCGTCGCTGCAGAACCTCTCCGGCGGGCGGTTCGTGTTCGGGATCGGCGCGGGCTGGAACAAGCCCGAGCTGCGCAACCACGGCACCGACCCGGCCACGCGCCACGGCCTGATGCGCGAGCGGATCGAGGCCATGCGCGCGCTCTGGACCGCGGAGGAGGCGGAGTACCACGGCAAGCAGGTGGACTTCGACCCGATCTGGCAGTGGCCGAAGCCCCAGCCGGTCCCGCCGGTGCTGGTCGGCGGCAATGGCCCGCGCGTGGAAGACCGCGTGCTGCGCTACGCCGACGGCTGGATGCCGAACATGCCCGACCTCGGCGAACTGCGCGAGCGCGTCGCGGCGCTGCGCGAGCGGGCGGGGCGCCAGGTTCATGTGACCTACTACGGCGCGAAGCCCGAGACCTTGGCGCAGCTGCGCGAGGCGGGCGTCGATCGCGCGCTGATCGTCCTCGAATCCGTTCCCGAGCCCCCGATACCATCGATCCAGTGAGCGAACCGGTCCTCCGCATCCACCAAACCCGCTCGCGGTCGAACCCGGGCGGCATGGACGTCCGCAAGGTGATCGGCGAGGACGTGCTGCCCTTCCGCTCGCGCAAGCCGGCCTGGTTCAAGGTCCCGCGCCCCGGCAGCGCGAAGTACCGCGAGCTGTCGAAGACGATCGCCGACGAGGGCCTGCACACGGTCTGCAAGGAAGCGGCCTGCCCGAACATCGGCGACTGCTGGGACCGCGGCACGGCCACGTTCATGATCCTTGGCGACACCTGCACGCGCCGCTGCGGCTTCTGCAACGTCAAGACCGGCAAGCCGACGTGGAACGACCCGCTGGAGCCGCTGCGCGTGGCCCGCTCGGTCGCCCGCATGGGCCTGCGCCACGCCGTGATCACCTCGGTGGACCGCGACGACCTGCCGGACTACGGCGCGTCCGTCTGGTGCGGCGTCATCCGCTCCGTGCGCATGCAGGCGCCGCTGACGAAGATCGAGTGCCTCACGCCGGACTTCCGCGGCGAGGAGATGCCGCTCGCGCGCGTCATCGCCGAGCGCCCCGACGTCTTCAACCACAACCTCGAGGTCGCGCCGCGCCTGTACCCGGTCGCGCGACGCGGCTCCACCTGGAAGCGCTCCCTGCGCGTGCTCGCGAACGCCCAGGAGATGGGCGAGGGCGAGGTCGCGACCAAGTCCGGCCTGATGGTCGGCCTCGGCGAGACGCACGAGGAGCTCGTGGACGCGTTCGGCCAGATGCGCGAAGCGGGCGTGCAGATCCTCACCGTCGGCCAGTACCTGCGCCCGACCGAGCGCCACCTGCCGGTCGTCCGCTACTGGGAGCCCGAGGAGTTCAAGGCGCTCGAGACCGCCGCCTACGACCTCGGCTTCGAGCATGTCGCCGCCGGCCCGCTCGTCCGCTCCAGCTACCACGCGGACGAGCACTTCCCGCAGGACCAGCCCGGTGTCGGGCCCCTCGCGGCCGCTACCGCGTGATTGTCACCTTGTTCAGGCCGCGCGGGGCGTCGGGGTCCAGCCCCTTGCGCAGCGCGAGCTCCAGCGCGAGCTGCTGACCGCGCACGGCGGCCGCGATCGGCGCCAGCGCTTCGGGCACGCCGGTGACCGTCGGCATCAGGTGCAGGTCGGCGCCGCGCTGCTGCAGTGCTTCGACGGCCTCGTCGACATCGGTCGCCGACGGACCGTCAGCGCGCAGGGCGAGCACGGCGGCGCCCGCATCCACGGCCGCGATCGGCCCGTGCAGCAGGTCGGCGACCGAGAAGCCCTGGGCGGACACGAGCGCGGTCTCGCGCACCTTCAACGCGGTCTCCAAGGCGGCCGAGAACATCCAGCCGCGGGCGGTGACGACGAGCTTGTCGATCGCGGCCCAGCGGACGGCGAGCGTCGCCATCGGGTCGGGATCCTCCAACACGGCTGAGACCGCGCCGGGGACGGCGGACAGCGCGCCCTGCTCCCACGGCACCTCGCCGAACGCCGCCGCCAGGACCGCGAACGCCGCCATCTGCGCCGTGTAGGTCTTGGTCGCGGGCACGGCCCGCTCCTCCCCCGCGCCGAGCTCGATCACGGTCTCCGCGGCGGCGGCCAGCGGGGAGTCGGCGTCGTTGGTGATCGCGACCGCGTGCCCGCCCGTCGCGCGCAGGCGTTCGACCACGTCGACGATCTCGGGCGTCTTGCCCGACTGGGACACGCCCACCACGAGCCAGCCGCTCGCGTCGGTCCGCGCGCCGTAGCGCGTGAACAGGCTGGGCGCGGCGAGCGCCACCGGACGGCGCGTCGCGAGCTCCAGCAGGTAGCGGCCGTAGACGGCCGCGTGGTCGGAGGAGCCGCGCGCGACGATGATCACGCCCGCCGGCCGCTCCAGTCCCACGTCGATCCGGCGCGAGAGCAGGCGGGCGAGCACCTCGGGCTGCTCGGTCATCTCACGACGCATGTGTGACCCTGGCATCGCCGTCGACCCTACCGGCTACCCTCGGCCGCGCGATGCTCCCGCTGCGCGACAACGTCCCGACCAGCCGGACGCCGTACGTCACCTACGTCTTCATCGCGGCGAACATCCTCGTCTACTTCTTCTGGCAGAAGGGCGGGTTCTCGCTCAACGGACCCGACAGCACCGCCTACCTGTGCCAGCTCAACGAGTGGGCGGCGATCCCGGCCGAGTTCTCCGGCGACAAGCAGCCGCTCCCGACCGAGTGCGGCACCGACGACGCGCCCACCTACGCGACCCTCTTCACCGCGATGTTCATGCACGGCGGCCTGCTGCATCTCGGCGGCAACATGCTGTTCCTGTGGATCTTCGGCAACAACGTCGAAGACGCGATGGGCCCGGTGAAGTTCGTCGTCTTCTACCTGATGGGCGGGATCGCGGCCTTCGCGCTGCAGTTCGTGACCGACACGGCGTCGGTGATCCCGACGGTCGGCGCCTCCGGCGCGATCGCGGGCGTGCTCGGCGGCTACCTGCTGCTGTACCCGCGCGCGAAGGTCGTGACGGTGATCTTCATCGTGTTCTTCTTCACCATCCTCGAGCTGCCCGCGCTGCTCGTGCTCGGCTTCTGGTTCCTCCAGCAGGCACTGATGGGCTATTTCGACCTGGCCGACCCCACCGGCGGGGGCGGCGGCGTGGCGTACTTCGCCCACATCGGAGGGTTCGTCTGGGGGCTGCTGGCCATTCGTCTATTCGCGAGTAAACAGCGCACCAAACGGCCGCCGGAGCGTTTGTATACACGGTGATGCGCCGAGCGTTCATGGCCCTGCTCGCGCTCGTGCTGTTCACGGCCGCGGGCTATCTGTTCTTCTTCCGCGACAGCGGTGAGCCGCCGCAGGCGCGCACGCCCGCGGCCGCCGGCGCGCTCGAGGACTCCTCGACGGCGCCGCTGGTGAGCGGCGGCACGGCGCCGTCGCCGCTCGCGGTGCGGCTGGACTCGGCCGCCGACCCGATCCAGGTTAAGTTCAAGAAGCCGCCCCGGTCCGCGGTCGTGTTCGACCTGGACACGGGCAAGGTGCTGTGGCGCCGGGACCCGACGAAGGTCCTGCCGATCGCGTCGCTGACCAAGATGATGACCGCGCTGGTGGTCGTCGAGCGCGTCCCCGAGGGCGCGAAGGTCCGCATCACCAAGGAGGCGCTGCGCTACACGGGCTCGGGCGTCGGCGTGCTCCCGCGCGGGAAGTGGATCGGCGTCAACACGATGCTGCACGGGCTGATGCTGCCGTCCGGCAACGACGCAGCCATCGCGCTCGCCCAGCGGGCCGCAGGCGGCAGCGAGAAGCGCTTCGTCCGCTACATGAACGAGAAGGCCGAGCAGCTCGGCCTGCTCTGCACCCGCTTCGCGTCCTCGAGCGGGATCGTCGACAAGGGCAACCACTCGTGCGCGGCCGACCTCGCCGCGATCGCCCGTGCCGTCATGCGCGAGCCGCGCCTGACCCGCATCGTCAAGCGCCGCCAGGCGGTGCTCCCGTTCCCGATCAAGGGCGGCCGGCTGTGGCTCTACAACCACAACCCGCTGCTGCGCGCCGGCTACCCGGGCACGACCGGGCTCAAGACGGGCTACACGGACGCCGCCGGGCGCTGCCTGGTGGCCACGGCGCGGCGCGGAGCGGTCAAGCTCGGTGTCGTCTTGCTCGACTCGCCGGACCCCGGCAAGCAGGCGATGCAGCTGCTCGACCGGGGCTTCAAGGCCTCATCCACCTGAGATCGGGGTAGATCGGGGGCTGATGGCCCCGTCACCCGAGGTGGTTCGACAGCGCCGTATCGCGGCCGTGATCGCGCTCGCGGTGGCCGCCGCGCTGCTCGTGCTGCTGTTCACGCAGCTCACCGGCTCCGACGCCGCCGAGCAGCCACGCGCGGCCGCGGACGGGGCCGAGGCCGAGCAGGGCGAGCCCACGCCGACGCCCGAGCCGCTGCCCGAGCTCCCGCGCGGCGGGCGCACGATCCTGCCCGACTACCGCGTGGTCGCCTACTACGGCGCGCCGCAGGACGACGAGCTCGGGGCACTCGGGATCGGGTCGCCGGCCTCGGCGGTCAAGAGGCTCAACCGCCAGGCGAAGGGCTACGACCGCAAGACGCGGCCGGTGATGCCGGCGCTGGAGCTGATCGCGACGGTCGCGGCCGCCCACCCGGGCGACGACGGCCAGTACATCCTGCGCCAGTCCGACACCGTCATCCGGCGCTATCTGAAGGCCGCGCGCAAGGCCAAGGCGCTGCTCATCCTCGACATCCAGCCCGGCCGCGCCGACTTCTTCAGCGAGACCAAGCGGCTGCGCAAGTGGCTCAAGGAGCCCGACGTGTCGCTCGCGCTGGACCCGGAGTGGCGGATGGGACCGAACGAGGTGCCGGGGAAGACGATCGGCAGCGTCAGCGCGCGCGAGGTCAACGCCACCACGGACTGGCTGAACAAGCTCACCAAGCGGGAGAAGCTGCCGCAGAAGCTGGTGCTCATCCACCAGTTCACCGACGACATGATCCCCGAGAAGGAGATCAAGGAGCGCAGCGACCTGGCGATCGTGTTCAACGTCGACGGCTTCGGGACGCAGACGCTCAAGGTCGCCAAGTACAACGAGTTCACCCGCCAGTCGCACGCCTTCCGCCACGGGTTCAAGCTCTTCTACAAAGAGGACCAGGACACGATGTCGCCGGCGGAGGTCATGCGCCTTCAGCCGCGGCCCGATGTCGTCGTGTACGAATAGGGCGTGCTGCGGCGCGATCGCGAGTCCGAACGGCAACTGCGGGACCTGAAGGCCGAGCTCGGGGCCGCGCGCGAGCGGCTCTCCCGGCTCGATGAGGCCGAGGAGCAGGCGCAGATCGCGCTCGAGCTCTACGACGGGATCGCACGCTCGCTGCACGCGATCGCCGCCGAGGCCGCGAACGGCGAGCAGCCCGCGATCACGCGGCTGACCGACGAGGCGCTGGGTGAGCTCGACCGGCTGCGCGGGATGCTGCGCGGCGGCGCCGACGAGGAGACCGAGCGCAGCCTGATGGCGGTGGCCGCGCTGGTCGACCGGGCGCGAGACGGGGGGATGCCGGTCACGCTGCACGTCGAGGGCACGCCGCGCCGGATTCCCGCCAGCGTCGACCAGGCGGCGTTTCGCATCGTCCAGGAGGCGCTGCGCAACGTGCACCGGCACGCACAGGGCGAGCCCGCGAGCGTGCGCGTGAGCTGGCGCGAGGACGAGCTCGGCGTCGCGGTGCGCAACACCGGCCCTTCGGCCGAGGACGCGCGCGGACTGGCGATCATCGGTGAGCGGGTCCGCTTTCACGGCGGTGAGCTGGCCGCCGGCGCGCCCGCGAGCGGCGGCTACGAGGTCGTCGCGCGCCTGCCCCTCTAGTTCGTTTCGTCACAAATGGGGCCGGGTATCTCGGGCCCCCATGAACAGTCTTGCCGAGCCCGGCTGGGAGGCCCTGGCTCGCGACCCGGAGTTCCGTGCGCTGGTGGCGAGCCGGAGGCGGTTCGTCGCGATCGGCACGGCGATCTACACCGGGTACCTGATCGCGTTCCTGGCGCTGCTGGGCTACGCGAAGGACTTCATGGCGAACGAGATCGGCGGGATCTCGCTGGCGCTCTGGGGTGGGCTGAGCATCTGCGCGCTCACCGTCCTGATGGCGTGGCTGTACGCCCGCCGCGCCGGTGAGTGGGAACGCATGGCCCAGCGGGTCGCGGAGCGGGCGTGACCGGCGAGTTCAACACGCTGGCGGTCGCGGTCTTCGGCTGCGTGCTGGCCGTGACGCTGCTGATCACGCGCTGGGCGGCCAAGCGCACGCACAGCGCGACCGAGTTCTACGCCGCGGGCCGCGGCGTCCGCGGCGCGCAGAACGGCATCGCGACCGCGGGCGACTACCTGTCGGCCTCGACGTTCCTCGGCTACGCGGGCCTGATGTACCTGTACGGCTTCGACGGCTGGATCATCGGCCTCGGCGCCTGCCTGTCGTTCCTGCCGGTGCTCTACCTGCTGGCCGAGCGCATGCGCAACGCGGGCAAGTTCACGGTCGCCGACGTGCTCGCGTTCCGCCTTAAGGCCCGCCCGGTGCGGATCGCGACCGCGATCAACACGCTGCTGATCTCCGGCATCTACCTCGTCGCGCAGCTCGTGGGCGCGGGCGCCGTGATCGAGGCGCTCGCGGGCATCTCGTTCCCGGTCGCCGTGCTCATCTGCGGCGTGTTCATGGTCGTCTACGTCGTCTTCGGCGGCATGCTGGCCACCACCTGGGTGCAGATCGTCAAGGCCGTGATGCTGATGATCGCGGGCACGATCGTCGCCGTCGCGGTGCTGGCGAAATTCAACTTCAACCCGGGCGCGCTGCTCGACGGCGCGGCCGCCAACCACCCGGACGGCGACGCGATCAAGGGCCCGGGGACGTACCTGACGTCGCCGATCCTGATCATCTCCACCGGCCTGACGATCTTCATCGGCACCGCCGGCCTGCCGCACATCCTGATGCGCTTCTTCACCGTGCCGGACTCCAAGGCCGCGCGCACGTCGGTGCTCTACACGATCGGCATCATCGCCACGTTCACGGCGATGGTCACGATCATCGGCTTCGGCGCCCGCGCGCTGCTCGGCCAGGGCGCGACGGAAGCCGTCGGCCCGGGCGGGAACCTCGCCGCGCCGCTGCTGGCGGCCGATCTGGGCGGCGGACTCGGCACCACGGGCGGCGACATCGCACTCGCGCTGTTCTCCGCCGCCGCCTTCGCGACGATCCTCGCCGTCGTCGCCGGCCTGGTGATCGCGTCGGCGGGCGCGATCGCCCATGACCTGTGGCGCAACGTGCTGGGTCGCGGCTCCGAGGAGTCCGAGCGCAAGGTCGCGCGGATCGCGTCGATCGGCGTCGGCGTGGCCGCGATCGCCGGCACGCTCGCGATCGGCTCCGGCTTCAACGTCACCGTGCTCGTGAGCATGGCGTTCGTGTTCGCCGCGAGTGCGAACTTCCCGCCGCTGCTGCTGGCGCTGTTGTGGCGGCGCTTCAACACCGCCGGTGCGCTGACCGGCATCACCTTCGGCATCGTCGCCTCCGTGGTGATGATCGTGCTCAGCCCGCCGGTGTGGCCCGGCCCGGACTCGCAGGGCTCACCTTCGCCCCTGACGTTCCCAGGCCTGGTCACGATCCCGATCGGGTTCCTCGGCTGCTGGCTGGGCACCGTGCTCAGCCGCCGAGAGGAGACGACGGACGCCACCTACGACGAGCTGCTCGTGCGTTCGGAGACCGGCATCGGCTCCGAGGGAGGACCGGAACCCAGCCGGTCAGGCCGCTTCGAGCGCCAGCCGGCCCCCGTGGAAGTCCGCTGAGTCGCCTCCGCGTGCACGGTGGGGGCTCCCGCCGTGCACGCGTGCCGAGGCCTACCGCTTGCGCCTGCGCCGGAGCAGGCGGCTCGCCGGCCCTCTGGGCGCGACCCCGCCGACGCGGTCCACCGTCTCGCGCAGGGCTTGCAGCGCCGCCGGCGAGTCGGCTTCCAGGTGCCACTCGGCGTCCCCTTCGGCGCCCCAGCGGACCGTCGCGTACTCGTGCGGGCCGTAGAAGCGGTAGATCACGAGCGCCTCGGTGGCGGTCACCGGGCCCGGCTTGAGGCGGCCCGCGAGCCACTCCAGGCCCGCCTCGCCCGGTATCGGGCCCTTGGCGCCGAGATGCTGGCCCTTCAGGCGCCCGGCGGCGGCGAGGTCGAAGACGAAGTTCGAGTACGACAGGGACACGCGGCCCTCCTCGTCGTACACGGGCGGGTCGTCGCCCTCGTCGCGCCGGACGTAGAAGCCGGGCGCCACGCGCACCCGGTCGCGGGTCTCCGCCAGGCCCTCGAGCGGCCACTCGGCCACGGCCGCGGGAACGTCCGCCTGGACGGCCTCGGGGGCGGCGCCGAGCATGTCGCGCGCCGCCGCGTGGAAGCTATTCCCCTCGGGCACGCCGCGCGGCGAGCAGCGCCCCGCCGTGCGCGCCGCCCAGGTCGCCGAGCTCGGCGAGCATGATCGCGGGCGGCGTGTCGTCGACGAACAGGTGCGGGATCATGGCCTTGCGGATGCGCTCCACCCACGGCTCGCCGAGCCGGATGCCGAGCCCGCCACCGATCACGACCGCCTCCGGGTCGAGCAGGTTCACCGCGGACGCGACGCCCGCGCCGAGCGCCTCGACGGCGTCCTCGAGCAGCTCGAGCGCCATCTGGTCGTCGCGCGCCAGGGCCCGTTCCCAGATGCCGGAGGACAGGCGGTCGCGGCCGCGCTCCTCCATGATCTCGAACAGGACCGTCTTCTCCTTCTGCTCCACGCGCCGGCGCGCGCGGGCCTCCATCGCGCCCCGGCCGGCGTAGGCCTCCATGCAGCCCCGCCGCCCGCAGCCGCAGACGGCGCCGTTGATGCGCACGACCATGTGGCCGATCTCGCCGGCGGTCTTGCGGCCCACCCACGGCTTGCCCTCGAGGATCAGCCCGCCGCCGACGCCCGTGCCCCAGAACACGCCGAGCAGCGTGTCGAACTCCTTCGCCGCGCCGATCTGGAACTCCGCGTCGGTCGCGAGGTCCACGTCGTTGCCGAGGCTGACGGGCGCGTTGAGCTCCTTCTCCAGCGCCTTGCGCAGGTTGAAGCTGCCGGACCACTCGCTCAGGTTCATCGCGCCCGAGACGGTGCCCTTCACGTCATCCACGCTGCCGGGCGAGCCGACGCCGACCCCGGCCAGGTCGGAGGTGGGGAGCCCGGCCTCTTCCAGCGACTCGATCAGCACGGCGGCCATGCGCGCGGCGATCGCCTTCGGGCCACCCTTCAGCGGCGTCTGATCGCGCTTGGCGCCGAGGACCGTATTGTCGGCGCCCTCGTCCACGACCGCGGCCTGGATCTTGGTTCCGCCGAGGTCGATCCCTCCGTAGATGGCCATGACCCGCAGCTTAAACATCGCTTTCGAGGTGTGGAGCCACGACCGGTGGTCGATTCCGCTGCCGGACGGCCACAAGTTCCCAATCTCGAAGTACACGCTGCTGCGCGAGCGGGTGCAGGACCGCGTGATCGTGCGGGAGAGCGATGCGGTGTCGTGGGAGACGCTCGCGCTCGTCCATGAACAGGACTTACTGGACCGGATCCGGACTGGTCAGATGTCGATCCGCGAGCAGCGCGGGCTCGGGCTGCCCTGGAGTGAGACGCTGGTGGAGCGCGGCCGGCGGTCGGTCGGGGGAACGATGGCCGCGGCCCGGCGGGCGCTCGAGCACGGCGTCGGGATGAACCTCGGTGGCGGCACCCACCACGCGGGCCGCGACTTCGCCCGCGGCTACTGCCTGTTCAACGACGTCGCGGTGACGCTCGCCCGCCTACGTGAGGAGGGCGCCGTCCGCAGCGCGGTCGTGGTCGACTGCGACGTGCACCAGGGCGACGGCACCGCGCAGATCCTCGGACAAGATCCTGACGCGTTCACGCTCTCGCTGCACGGCGCGCGCAATTACCCGTTCCAGCGCATCCCGTCCGACCTCGACGTCGACCTGCCGAGCGGCACCGGCGACGACGACTACCTGGCCGAGCTCGATCGCGCGCTGGACGTCGCGCTGTCGGGTGCGTACGACATCGCGTTCTACCTGGCGGGCGCCGATCCGTGGGAGGGCGACCGCCTCGGCCGCCTGTCGCTGACCAAGCCCGGCCTGCGCGCGCGGGACGAGCTCGTGCTCACGCGCCTGCGCGGCATTCCGACCGTCGTCGTGCTTGCCGGCGGCTACGCGCCGGACCCCAACGACACCGTCGACATCAACGCCGCCACGCTCGACTGCGTCCTGGCACTAAGGTGAAGGGTCTCCGGGGGCGTAGTGATAATGGGAGCACGTGGCCTTTGCACGGCCAAGGTAGGGGTTCGATTCCCCTCGCCTCCACTCAGGGAGCCGCCCACGCCACGGCCGTGACGCCCGCGGCGGTGCGGCAGGTGACCTCGATGGCCGGATTGTCCTGGCCGCGATGGATCACCCAGTCGCACACGCTCCCGTCGGCGAGCGTCGCCGCGTCGCGCTCCTGCGCCGGGCCTTCCATGTCGACCCTCGGCATCGGCGTCCATGCGGCGATCGCGGCGTAGGCGCTCTCGCAGTCACCGCCCGCGACGATGATGTTGCGGATGAATCCGCCGGGGCCTTCGAACGGCGAGCCGTCGGGGTTCAGCCCGTCCGGGCACGCCGTGAAGCCGTCGAAGCGCTCGGCGGCGGGCCGCTCGAAGTCCGCGTGGCAGAGCAGCCACGCGCCCAGGCTGCCGCGCTCGGCGCGGTCCTGCGCGGCGAGCAGGCGCTGCGAGCGCGTGTAGTCGCCGTAGCCCGCCGCGGCCCAGCCCGACGCGATCAGTTCGCGCCCGAGGTCCGTGCCCGTGTGCCCGGCGTCCAGGTATGCGCGCAGCCGGCCCTGAAGGTCCCGCACCGGCTTGACCTTGACGTCGGTGCGCACGTCGACGAGCGGGCCGACCTCTCGCGCGTTCGTGGGCGCGAGGTCGACGAGGCCGTCACCGTCGCTGTCGCGCGCCTCGGTGCCGAACGCGAGGTCCAGCGTGGCCGCGAGCGCTTCCTTGTGCCCGCACCGCCCGGCCGCCGGCGGTGTGAGCCCGATCAGCCGCACCGTCTCGCGGCGCCTGAGTCCGCTCGACCGCCCGGTGCGGGCGATCTCCACCGCATAGACGCCGGGAGCGGGCGCGTCGACGATCTGAGCCCGGCCGACCAGCGGCTTGGCCTTGGCCCGCTTCTTCGCCTTCGGCTTCGGCTTCGGCCGGGCGGGCTTCGACGGCCGGCTCGGCTCCTTCGGCCGGCTTGGCTGGCCGGGCTTCAAGCACGGACAGGGCAGCGCCTCGCAGTACAAGCCGTCCCCATCGGCGTCAAGCGTGTCCGCGGCACGCTGCGCGGCGGCCTGGGTCTCATAGTCCGAGCACGTCGCGGCGGACGCCGGCGCTGCGAACAGCAGCGCGCACACCACGGCGGCCGCCAGCGCAGCCGCATTCCCGATCACCTTCACCGTCCTGCCTCCTTGCAGCTTCGTTCCTGGTTCCGCGCCGTCGAGCGCAGAGGCCGGAAAGGTAGTCCGGCACCGGCTCAGCCGGAACAGGTGCGAGGTTCGGCGCCGTCAGCTTCACTTTCCCACCACTTCGGACCGCGCTCGCCGAGCGCGACCTTGGCGGCGTGGACCCGGTCGCGGGCCGCGCGTTCGGCCGGCTCGTCGCCGCGGCGCTTGGCCCAGCCCACCGCGCTGCGCGCGCTCATCAGCTCGCTGACGAGCTCCTGGCGACGCTCCTCGGGCAGCGACGGGTCCGAGCGGCGCCAGCGGCGGCCGTCGATCACGATCCAGCGTTCGTCGTCTTCGGCCGGCACGGTTCCGGGCTACCCTGGACGTCGCTGCTGCCACGCCTGCGCGGCGTGGACTTCACCTGATCCGTCGCCGGATACCGCCCGCGTCCGGCTGATCCCTCGTTCTCAGTGGAAGGCAGCGATGGAGCTCCTCGCGAACCCGCACGGCTTGCCCGCCGTGCTCATGTCGGGGCCTGGCGTCCCGATCGAACCCAAGGCCGTCCGGCAGGCGCTGGCGGGCCGTGTTCTTCGAGGGCGCGCGTGACCTGCGGCTGCGGCCGCAGGACCGGCTGGCCGTGCTCGAACATGGGCTGGTCGCGCTGCTCGACGCCCCGCACGTGAGCGGCGGGGCGGGCGGCTGGGCGCCGGTCGCGGACGAGCTGGCGCGCCATGTCGAGCGCGCGCACGGCGGGGCGGGATGGACGCCGGCGGCGTCGACGACGCGCTGGCCGCCTGGGCGCGCCGGACGGGCGAGCGCGACAGCCAGCTCGGCTCGCTCGGCGGCGGCCACCACTTCTGCGAGCTCCAGCGTGTCGCCGAGCTGTGCGACGGCCCGACCGCGTGGGCCTGGGGCCTGCGTCGCGGCGCGCTCGCGGTGATGGTCCACGCGGGCTCGCTCGGTTTCGGCCACGTGGCCCGCTCCCGCGGCGGCACGGAGCCGTTCCTCCGCGCCGGGCCGGAACAGGACGCCTACGTCCGCGCGCAGCACAACGCCGCCAACCTCGCGTTCGCGAACCGGCTCGCCCTGACCGCGATGGCGGTGGGCGCGGTCGCCCACGAGCTGGGCTCCCCGCCGCGTTGGGTGACCGTCGGCGACGCGCCGCACAACCTGATCTGGCGCGAGGGCGACATCTGGCGCCACCGCAAGGGTGCGTGCCCGGCACTGCTCGGCAAGCCCGTGCTGATCCCGGGCTCGATGGGCGACTCGTCCTGGGTGCTCGCGGGCACGGGGGCCGAGGCGGCGCTCGCCTCCACGAGCCACGCCGCCGGCCGGGTCCTCGCCCGCGGCCGCGCGGCCCGCACGCGCGACGACCAGGCCGACGCCCGCCTGCGCGTCGTCACGCCGGTCGACCCGCTGCGCGTCCGCCGCGACGTCCGCAACGAGCACGCCCGCCGCGTCCGCGAGGAGGCACCGCGCGCCTACAAGCCGATCGGCCCGGTGGTCGACGCCGTGGTGGCGGCCGGCGCGGCGCGCCGGGTCGCGCGGCTGGAGCCACTCCTCACCGTGAAGGGCTAAGACACCTTGCGCACGCGCGGGGTGCGGTCGGGCGCCATCCAGAAGACCTCGTAGTGCGTGGCGACGACGTCGGAGGCGCCCCCGCGGGTGAGGACGACGGGGCGCTTGCGGTCCTCAGCCCAGGCGCGCAGGACGCCGCGGCGGTCGACCGCCGCCAGCAGCGAGAACGTCGCGGCGATCGGGCCGCCGGCGCTGGGCAGCTCGTGGTGGGGACCGTGGTTGGCGTCCAGGTAGCCCGCGAAGCCGGGGCGGGTGTACGCGATCGCGGCGCCGCCCAGGTGCTGGAACTCACGGGCGTCGCCGATCGGCGTGACGCGCTTGTTGAAGCAGGCATGCACCGACTTGCCCTTGCGGGTGACCACGATCCGGCGGTAGCGGACGAGCAGGTTCGCGCCCGTGCGCGGCGTGCAGTTGGTCATCTTGCGGGCCCGCAGCGGCTTGGCCCGCGGCGGCGCGGGCTCGTCCGGCACGTTGAGCAGCGCCGTACGCGGGCCGGACGGCGTCAGCCAGTACAGCCGCCGACCCTGGAAGACGAGCTCGAGCTCCTCGGAGACCGGCGTCGGGTCGATCACCTCCGTGCGGCCGTCCCCGTGGCGCAGGACGATGCCCTGCGGGCCGGCGTCGACGCCCCAGCGGCCCGTGGCGGGCTGGCCCGTGAGGGCGTCGTAGGTGTCGCTGCCGAGGTACTCGATCGACGAGTCGTCGGAGTCGTAGCCCTTCTCGCGCACCAGCGTGATCCAGCGGTCGCCCCACACGTGGCCGAAGTCGAGCCGCGCCTCAGGGCCGTCCCCGCGGTCGCGGTAGACGTGCTCGGTGTTGGTCGGGCGCACGCAGGACGCCCAGCCCTCCCCGTCGGCCCACACCTGCAGGACGGGCGAGTCGTACCAGACGTTCGCGGCTGGAGCGGTGCGGCACGCGGCGGACGCGGAGGCGGGCAGCACGACGAGGATGAGGAGCGTGAGGAGGGCGGCACGGAGCATGCACGGCAGTCTCCCGGCCGGCGCTCACCGTCTCGATGCGGACACCTCGCCCACCGACAGGCGGCAAACCGCCACAGGACACCGAATGTTCACCTGACGCGCCCGTTCGCGGGCAAATGTCCCGCCCGCCAACGATTCGAGTGGGGGGCGAATGTCAAGAGAAGGGCTGTCGCGACGGCGGTTCATCGCGGTCGCGGGCGCGACCGGCGGTGCCGCGGTGGCATCGCAGTGGCCGTTTGCGCGGGCGCGCACCGCGCCGCCGCGCTTCGTGGGGTACCCGTTCACGCTGGGGGTCGCGTCGGGCGACCCCACGCCGGACGGCGTCGTGCTGTGGACGCGCCTGGCGCCGGCGCCGCTGAGCCCCGACGGGGGCATGCCGGCCAAGCCGTACCCGGTGCAGTGGGAAGTGGCCAAGGACGAGGCGTTCACGAACGTCGTCGCCCGCGGCGAGGAGATCGCGGTGCCGGGCGAGGCGCACTCCGTGCACGCCGAGCCGGCCGGGCTCGAGCCCGGCTACGAGTACTTCTACCGCTTCAAGGCCAACGGGGAGATCAGCCCGACGGGCCGCACCAAGACGGCGCCGGCGACGGCCGCCAGCGTCGCCGGGCTGGCGTTCGCGTTCGCGTCCTGCCAGCAGTACGAGCACGGCTACTACACGGCCTACAAGCACATGGCCAACGAGGACCTGGATCTGGTGATCCACCTCGGCGACTACATCTACGAGTACGACACGAACTCCTACCAGGTGTCCGGCAACACCAACGTGCGCGGCAACTCCAACCACGAGATCGTGGACCTCGGGCACTACCGCGAGCGTCACGCGCAGTACAAGAGCGACCCGGACCTGCAGGCCGCGCACGCGGCGTTCCCGTGGCTGGTGACCTGGGACGACCATGAGGTCGACAACAACTGGGCGGACGACATCCCGGAGGACGGGCTGCCGCTCGAGCACTTCGCGCGCCGCCGGCGCAACGCGTTCCGCGCCTACTGGGAGCACATGCCGCTGCGCAAGGCCACGCGCCCGGTCGGCAAGGACATGCAGCTGTTCCGCCGCGCCGCCTACGGCAACCTGGCGTCGTTCCACGTGCTGGACACGCGCCAGTTCCGCTCCGACCAGGCGTGCGGCGACGGCACGCGTGCGGGCTGCGACGACCGCAACAACCCGGCGCGCACGCTCACCGGCGCCCAGCAGGAGCAGTGGCTCTACAACGGCCTGGAGACCTCCCCGGCCAAGTGGCAGGTGATCGCACAGCAGGTGTTCATGGCCCAGCGCGACGCCACCAACGGTCCCGGCGAGAGCTACAGCATGGACGGCTGGGACGGCTACACCGTGTCCCGCGACAAGCTGCTCGACTTCATCGAGACGCGCGAGATCGACAACCCGATCGTGATCACGGGCGACGTCCACCAGAACTGGGCGAACGACCTGCTCGCGGACTTCAGCAACCCGCAGTCGAAGATCCTCGGCTCCGAGTTCGTCGGCACCTCGATCTCCACCACGGGCGACGGCAACGACAACGTCAACACGGCGACGATGGCCGAGAACCCCTGGATCAAGTACAACAACCAGCGCCGCGGCTACGTGCGGGTGCAGCTGGACCAGAACGTCTGCCGCACCGACTACCGCACCCTGCAGTACGTCAAGCGGCCCGGCTCACCGATCACCACGCACAAGTCGTTCGTCGTGGAAGCGGGCAACCCCGGCCTCAAGGACGCGTGATGAAGTTCGCCATCGCACTCGCGGCGGCTGCCATCGCCGTCGTCTTCGCCATCCGGGCCGACGCGGTCGAGGAGGCCCCGGACGCCGCCCTGCAGCTCGTCGAGATCGAGCAGCAGACGCCGTACCTGGAGTCCTACAACTCCACCATCGCGGTCGGCAACACGACCCAGTCGATCATCCGCCGCCAGGGCAACTCGGGCGGCGTCGTGTTCTCCAGCCAGGCGTACGCCCAGTTCGAGAACCACAACGCGGACGGCAGCCGCGCGACGTTCCCGGTCGAGGTCGAGGAAGGCGCGCTCTACGGCATCTCGATCCAGTTCGTGAAGGCCCCGACGCACGGCATCGTGCAGGTCGCCGTGGACGGCCGCCCGCTCGGCCAGCCGGTCGACCTCTACGCGCCCGCGCTCCAGCGCGCTGAACCGGTGAACGTGGGCACGCTCGCGCTGGCCGAGGGCAAGCACACGTTCACGTTCACGGTGACGGCCAAGAACGAGGCGGCGACGAACTACTTCGCCGGCATCGACCTCGTGATCCTCGACACCCAAGCCGCCGTCCAGCCGACGCCGACGGCGGTGGCCACGGCGGAGGTCGGCGGCGAGGTGCCGCCGACGCTCTCGCTCACCCTCGACGGCACCGTCGGATTCGACGCCTTCCAGCCGGGGGTGGCGCGCGAGTACACGGCCAGCACCGACGCCAAAGTCACCTCCACCGCCGGCGACGCCATGCTGAGCATCGCCGACACCGGCGCGAACCCGGGCCACCTCGTCAACGGCGCCTACTCGCTCCAGCAGCCGCTGCACGCCCGCGCCGGGAACAGCGGGGACTTCTTCCCGCTGCGCGCCGCACCGCTGCGGCTATACGCCTACAGCGCCCCGGTCTCCGGCCACTCGGTGCCGCTGCAGTTCCGGCAGGCGATCGGCGGGAACGAGCCGCTTCGCACGGGGCGCTACGCCAAGACGCTGACGTTCACGCTGACGACCACGAACCCGTAACGCTCGGATGATCGGGGTGGGCATGCCCCACCCCGATCACTTGTCCCAGTCGAAGTCGCGCGGCGGCTTCTGCTCGAACCACAGGCGGTCGTGCTCGGGCGTCTCCTGGAGGAACTCCGGGGTCTCCTCGAGCACGTCGTCCTCGCCCTGTGCGCCGGCCGGGCGTGACTGCAGCGCCTCGTCGGCCGGGACCTCGTCGCGCTCGTCGGCGAGCCACGGGTCCTCTTCCTGGCCGATCTCCGACTCGTTGAGCGAGACCGCCGCGGGCGGCTCCTCGTTCATCGGCGGCTGCGGCTCCTCGGCGGCGGCCACAGGCTCCTGCGCCGGCTCAGCCTCCTGCTCCGGCTTCTGGGCGAACTCGTTGCGCATGCCGGGCCCCAGCGCCTCGCGCTCCTGGCGTGCGAGGTCCTCCGGATCTGCTCCGTGCTTGCGCTTGAGCTCGAGATGCTCGCGGATGGCGTCGTCGAGAAGTCCCATAAGGCGCCGCTCCCTTCACAGCCTACTCGGCCTTGACCGTCCGATTCTTACCCGAGCGCTTCGCCCGGTAAAGCGCGGCGTCCGCCGCGGCCACCAGGCCTTCCTTGTCGGATTGTGGCGAGGACGCCAGCGAGGCCGCGCCGAAGGACGCGGTCACCTTCAGGACACCGTCGCCGTCCAGCAGCGGCAGCTCGAGGTCCTCGATGCGCTTGCGCACGCGCTCCGCGAAGTTGAACGCGCCGTCCAGGTCGGTCTGCGGCAACGCGACCGCCATCTCCTCGCCGCCGTAGCGCGCGGGCTCGTCGATCTCACGCGCGGACTGGCGCAGCACCCGCGCCACCGCACGCAGGACCTCGTCGCCCTGCATGTGCCCGTAGGTGTCGTTGACGCGCTTGAAGTTGTCGATGTCGAGCATGATGAGCCCCATCTCGGCGTCGTAGCGGCGGGCGCGCTCGACCTCGGCGTCCATGACCTCCTGGAAGCGCCGGTGGTTGAACAGCCCCGTGAGCTCGTCCGTGACCGCCTGGCGCTGCACGGTTTCGTGCAGGTCGACGTTCTCGACCGACACCGCCGCCTGGCTCGTGAGGTAGGAGAACAGGTCGCGCTCCTGCGGGCTGAACGCGCGATCGCCGCGGGCGACGGAGACGATGGCCAGGACGCGGTCGCCGCCTTCGGTCGCGCTCAAAGGCGCCGCGAGGGCGGACGAGCCACCGACGCTGATCTCCGCCGCCTGGCCCGCGTCCATCACCGCCGCCTCGGCGGCGTGCAACACCCGGTGGAAGCTGCTCGGGTCGCCCGTGTGCGCGACCTCCTCCATCGGCGCGTCGGCGCGTCGGCGCATCGTGGCGCGCCCGCAGTCGCCGCCGACGCCGTCCACCGCCGTCTGCACGACGATCTCCAGCACGCCGACGCGATCCAGGCCGCGCGCGAACGACTCGCCGACGCGGCGGATCGCGTCCTGTAGGCGGCCGCGCTCCCGCTGCAGCTCCTCCAGCCGGCGCTCGAGCTGGACGGCCATCCGGTTGAACTCGTCGCCGAGCGCGGCGAACTCGTCGTTGCCCTCGGTCGGCACCTGGACGCTGAAATCACCGCGACCGATCCGCTGCGCGCCCGACAGCAGCCGCTGGACGTGCTCGGACAGCGTCCGGCTCACGATCAGGAAGAAGATCAGCGCGAGCGCGAGGAACAGGACGGTCAACCCGATCACGAGGAAGACGGCGACGCGCTCCGGCGGCGGCAGCTCGGCCAGCAGGCGCACCGTGACCCGGGAGCCGTCCGGCTCGTCGGCGTTGAAGGAGGTGGTGCGGTAGTCCTCGCCGGCGATCTCGATCGTCTCGCCGCGGCGAAGGTCCGGCAGCTGCTCGGTCGCCGACCGTGGCAGCGTCGTCGCGGCCTGCTCGCCGTCGCGCTCGACGACGGCCTCCATCTCGAGCAGCCCGGCGATCTCGTTGGCGTACTCGCCCGCCTCCGTGGTGGAGACCGTGATCTCCCCCACCTGCCGGTCCTGGTCGTCGACGAGCTGCGCCGACGACGCGGCGATCGCCGTCGCGTCGCCGATCTCGATCGGCCGCCCGAGAGCGTTCGCCGTGAGCCGGATGTACCGGATACCGCCGTCGCGGGCGAGTTGTTGCAGGCGGCTGCGAACCGCGAGCGGCTCGTCGTCGGCGATGCTCGAGGCGAGCCGCGTGTCTTCGGTGATCGGCTGGATGGCCGCCATCGACTCCTGGCGGTGCTGCGCGTACAGGTTCTCCGCGGTCTTCTGCGCCTGCTCGAGGCTCGAGTCCAGCCGCCGGTTGTCGGTCGCGCCGAGGATCTGGAACAGCACGAAGCCGACCGCGAGGATCGGCACGATCACGATGACGGCGAAGAACAGCCGCAAGCGGCCGCGGAAGGAGGGCTGGAGGAGTGGCATGTCGATCGCGAACCGCTCCCGCAATCTATCCAGGGCGGCTATAATCGGCATTGAACGGCGGGACCCCAAGTCCTTCCGCGCATATGGGGCTATAGCTCAGTTGGGAGAGTGCCTGGATCGCACCCAGGAGGTCGCCGGTTCGAGCCCGGCTAGCTCCATCAGCCCGTCTCAGGCAATGCCGAGGCGGGCTTTCGTACGTCTGGGGCGCTTTCGGTCCTGAGGCGGACGTATGCTGCCGCTCCATGCTCGGCGACGTGATCAAGCGGCGCTGTGAGGAGTTGAACCTCACCCAGACCGAGCTCGCGGACCGCGTCGGCGTCCACGTGCGGCAGATCCGCCGCTACGAGCGCGGCGAGCAGCAGCCCGTGCTGGGGGTGGCGGCGAAGCTCGCCGCGACCCTCGGGATCAGCCTGGACGAGCTGGCCGAGCTCGACGGCGGGCCGCTCGACGGCGAGTGGTGGAGCGCGCGGCGGGTGCGGATCGACGGGCGCGAGCTGATCGCGACCACGCCGGTCACGCTCCGGCGCCGCGGCGACGTGATCACGGTCGAAGGGCGCGGCCTGCGCGGCGAGCTGCGCGTGTGGGAGGCCGAGCGCGTGCTCACCGGCTGGTACGGCGGCGCGGGAGCGCCCGGGACGATGTTCTTCGCGCTGCGCGGCGAGGCCGTGGCGGAGGGGCGGTGGGTCGCGCGGACGGCCGACGGGACGGTCGTGAGCGGGTCCGCCGTGCTGGCCCGGACCCGTGAGGACGCGACGCAGGTCATCGCCGCGCTGACCGGCTGATTCAACAATCGCCGCAATTTGCCGACGAAAGTGACGAACTATCACTCGACTCGGCCGGAAGACACGGCCAGGAAAGGACCGAAGCGCCGTGTCTGGGCTCTTCTCCAATCTCAATATCAGCCGCAAAGCGGCCACGTGGCTCGCCTTCGGCGCCACCGGCGTCGCGACGGGCGCCGTGTGGGCGTCCGGCTTCGCCTCGATCTCACCCACCAGCAACGCGGCGGCCGAGTCGCCTGCCATGGCCAAGACCGCGCCGGGCAACTCGACGTCCGCGCTGAACGGCAAGGCTGCCCCCGTCGACGCCCTCGTGTTCGACTGGGACGGCCGCTGGGGCAAGGTGACGACCCCGAAGGTCATGTTCAAGGTCGACCTCACGGGCCCGGAGTACGCCGGCACCAAGGAGTACAACGTCGCCGTCCTGCTGTCCAAGACGTCCGTGCTGACGGGTTGGGCGACGCTGCAGCTCGAGTTCGAGCGCGTGCAGGAGGCCGCCAGCGGCACCTGCGACGCGGCCGACTTCGACGGCGCGACGAACACGCGCGTGCTCAACGTGGACGACCAGGACGCCGCCGTGTACTGGAACAACCTCCCCGGGAACGCGGTGCACTGCATCGGCGTCGACACGAGCACCGGCGACGACCACACCGGCACGTTCCTGCGCTCCGCGCAGGACTCCGAGCCGACCGGCCACCCGCTGTTCATCGCGACCGTGGACCGCGCGGCCTAACCGCCGCAGGCAGCCGTGCCGCCGACGACGCTCCTTGCCGACCCGGGTCTCCGGGTCCTCGGACAGCGCGCTCGCACGCATCGCGTCGAGCGCGCCGTCGTCGGCGACCGCCGAGCCGGCGGCACGCGCTGGCTCGGGTTCGTCCTGGTCCTGCTGGTCGTCGCCGGCGGGTTCGGGTTTCTGCGCACCTGGCCGCCGATCGCGACCGTGATGTCGGCCAGCATGGCGCCGACGATCGACACGGGCGACATCGTCGTGCTCAAGCGCCTCGACGGCGCCCCGCGCGTCGGCGAGATCGTGCTGATCCAGGTCCCCGACGATGCGCGCTCGCGCTACGGCTACCCGCCGGTGGTCATCCACCGCGTGGTCAAGATCACGGCCGACGGCGAAGTGACCACCAAGGGCGACGCCAAGCCCGACGCGGACCCGTTCACGGTGCCGCAGACGGCGATCACGACCCGCGTCCTGACGAGCATTCCGGCCGCCGGACAGGCGTTCAGCTTCCTCGGCAGCACGCTCGGGCTGCTCTGGATCGCCGGCGGCGTGCTCATGTTCTTCGTGCTGCCCGCGCTGGAGCGCCACCGCGAGACGCAGCGCCGCGCCGAGCAGGAGCGCGAGACCCGCGAGCACGTGCTCGACGTGCTCCGCGAGCAGGTCGAGTCGCTCCCGGCGCAGATCGAGCAGGCCGTGGCCGCCGCCGTCGCGCAGGTGACGCCGGAGACGGCCGAGGCGCGCATCGCGGCCGCAGCCGAGCGCGCCGCCGTCGCGGCTGCGCCGCTGATCGCCGGCCCGGCGCCGCTGCGGCTGGTGTCCACGGCGCAGTTCGAGGCGCTCGGCGCCCTGCGCGTGGCCCCGCGCCCGGCGCCCGCGACCCCGTTCGTGCCGCCGCGACGGACCCCCGTGCCGGTGCTGGCGAGCGCGGTCGCGCCGTTCGCGTGGACGCGCGCCGCGGCCCCCGCGACACCGCCGGCAGCGCCGGCTTCGCCGACCTTCGGCCCACGCCTCACGCTTCCGACGCCGGTCTTCGGGCCGCCGCGCCCCGCCCCCGCGGCGCCTGCATCGACCTCCGGCCTGCGCGTCTCTCTGCCCACCCCCACTTTCGGGCCCGCGCGGCCCGCCCCCGAGGCGCCCGCGCCGACCTCCGGCCGGCGCGTCTCGCTGCCCACCCCCACCTTCGCGCCCTCGCGGCCCGCCCCCGCGGCACCGACTGCAGGTGCGCCGGCGGTGCGCTGGCGTGCCCTTCCCGCGGCGTTCGTCGCTCAGCCGGCGCCTCCCGCGCCGGCGGTCGCTCCGCGACGGCTCGCGGCTGCCTCCCGGTTGGTCGCCGCCTCGCAGGCCGGGACGACCCGGTTCGTCGCGGCGAGCGAGCTCAGCGTCGCTTGACCCGCGTGCCCGCGCTTGCGAACGTGCGGGCGGGATGCATCACACGCTGATCGTTGCCAACCGGACCGCGGCGACGCCGGTGCTGCTGCAGGAGATCGACCGCCGGGCGGAGTTCCGGCGCACCGCGTTCACGCTGCTGGTGCCGGACGCGACGCCGAGCAACTGGCGCCTCGAGGACGCCGTGAACACGCTGCGCGACGCGGCGGCGGGGATCAACGGGACGCGGCCGACGTGGGTGGACGGGATCGCGAACGCGAGCGAGGACCCGTTCGAGGCGGTCAAGTCCGCGGTGGAGACCGGCGAGTACGACGACATCGTCGTGTCCACGCTGCCGTCGCGCACGTCGGTGTGGCTCAAGCGGGACCTGCCGCGGCGGGTGGAGGCGCTCGGCCTGCCCGTGGCCGTGATCACGCCGGCGACCAGCCACGGCTTCTCGCTGTTCGCGAAGGGTCCCGGCTCCTATGAGAGCGGGCGCTGAGCGGCGGCTTCGACCGCCCCGTAGAAGTCCTCGGGGCTGTCGTCCGGACCGGCCATCGCTCGCTGGGTGAGCAGAACCGCGACGGTGTCGTGGCTCGGGTCCACGCTCGCGGTCGTGCCCGTGCCGCCCGTCCAGCCCCAGGCGCCGGTCTCCGTGATCACGCCGGTGCCGAGCCCCCAGCTGGCTCCCGGAGGGAGGAACGCGTCCGAGGCCGTGGCGCGCTGCTGGGGGGTGAGCGCGTCGGCGCTGAACGCGGCGCGCGAGGCATCGCTGAGCAACTCGCCGTCCGCGATCGCGTTGCAGAAGCGCAGGATGTCCCCGGCCGTCGAGACGAGCCCACCGCTGAGCTGCTCGAACCCGGGCGGGCGCGCGAACCTGCCGTCCGGCGGGTCGGTCAGCTCCAGCGCGCCGTCGTCCCCCGGCCGGTAGGCGGCCGCCATCCGCGCGGGGTCGACGGCGGCGAACGCCGTGTCGGCCAGCCCGAGCGGCCCGAACACGCGCTCGGCCAGCAGCTCGCTCAGCGTCCGCCCGGTCGCGCGCTCGAGGACGATCCCGAGCAGGTTCATGCTCGTCTCGTAGCGCCAGCCCTCGCCCGGCTGGAACACCAGCGGCAGCTGCCCCACGCGCGCGATGAACTCGTCAGCACCGATGGTGTGGCCCATCGGGCTCGCGAACACGCCCCGCTCCATCATCGCCGTGATCAGCGGCGAGGACTCCAGCCCGACGCCCCAGCCCGAGGTGAGCGTCAGCAGGTGCCGGACCGTGACGGGCCGGACCGCGGGCACCGTGTCGTCGAGCGGGCCGTCGGCGGCGCGCAGCACGCGCGGCGACGCCAGCTCGGGCGCCCAGCGCGCGACCTCGTCGTCGAGCGCGATCACCCCGTCCTCGACCAGGCTCAGCGTGAGCACGCCGCCGATCGGCTTCGTCACCGACGCGATCCGGAACAGCGTGTTCGTCCGCATCGGCGGGCTGCCGGCCTCGATCGCCGTCCGCCCCGCCGCGTGGATCTCCACGTGCCCGCGCACGCGCACCGCCGCCACGTAGCCCGGGATGCGCCCGGAGGCGACGGCCGCGTCGGGCACGGCCCAGATCTCATCGAAGCTCATGTACCGGATTGACTGCCCGTACCCGCCCGATTCATCGCTCGTCCGACTTCGCTACGATCCGCACATGGACCGGTTCGACGACGTCGACATCCGGATCGTGGATGAGCCCGAGCCCACGCGCGCGCCGCGGCGGCTCGGTCACGCGGCCATCGCCCTGACGGCGGCCGCGGTCCTCACCGGCACGCTGGCCGCCAGCGCCACGGCGCTGACGGGCACCGCCCAGGCGCCCACCCGCGCCGCCGAGTCGTCCTCGGCGGAGTCGTGGTGGGACGGGAAGTGCCGCAAGGGCGAGGATCACCGTCGCGCGACGGTGACCTACTAGCTCCCCCGCAGATCCGCGATCACAGCACTGGCGAGGCGCAGGCGAAGCGCGAGGATGCGCGCGAGGTCGCGCAGCATCAGGTTCGCGATGGCCGGCTCGTGCTCGTGCAGGCGGTCGAACGCGGCGAGGTCGATGCGGACGACCTCGACGTCGGTGAGCGCCTCGAGCGTCGCCGAGCGCGGGTAGCCGTCGAAGAACGCGAGCTCGCCGAGCACGGACGGTGCCTCGATCGCCTTGAACGAGCCCTCGTCGCGCGGCAGGCGGACGCCCACCGTGCCCTCGGTCAGCAGGTACAGCGCGCGGTCCTCCTCGCCGGCCTGGACGAGCGCGAGGCCTGCGCCGAGGTGCCGCACGTCGGCGTACGAGAAGACGGTCGCCCAGTCCGCCGCGGTGGCGTCCGGCATGAACAGCAGGTCGGCGGAGTCTTCGTGGGCTTCCTCCGCGAAGACGGTGAACGGTCCCTCGTGCACGGCGCAAACGTACAGGGTCAAGCGGAGAACTCGGCCAGCGCCCGCGCCTCTTTGTCCACCTGGGCGCGTTGTCGCCGGTTGAGGTCGACGAACGGGGTGACCGTGCCGTCCGGTTTCCACGTCCCCGCGACCTGGCCGTCGACCAGGAACGTGCCGATCGACTGCGGCATCTTGGTGTGGAAGATGCGCTCGCGAAACGCCTCCGGGAGGATCAGCGCGCGCCGGGCGTGGACGAGCAGCGTCGCGTCCCAGGTCGGCAGAAAGCGCACGGGGGCGGGCGTGTCCGGGTCGGGGAGCGGGAGGTCCGGGAGGTCGTAGAGCGTCGTGCCGTCCTCGGCCTCGTGTGTGTCGAGGCCGTCGAGCGCCGGCTCGATCTCCTTGATGCCCATGCCCGCCCAGTTCGCGATGTCGCCCTTCGCCGCCGGGCCGAACCCGGTCAGGTAGCGCCTGACCAGGTGGCCGACCGGGTCGTCGACCGGCGGCTGCGGCAGCCAGTCCTCGGCGAGGCCGAAGTTGTCGGCGCGGCGCTTCTCCCACGTGCCCTGCGGCGGGACGCGGACCATGTCGACCCACGCGCCGACGCCCTGCAGCGCCTCCTTCCCGATCAGCGCGTCGATCTCCTTACGGCGGAGCGGCCCGTCCTTCAGCGCCGCGCGCAGCGTCGCCGCCGCCTCGTCCAGCGGCCCGTGCTTGCTCACGCGCGTCCACCAGGCGCGGCGCGAGTCGCGGATCGCGAGCGTCAGCGGCCAGTAGTCGGCCGCCGACACGAGGTGGATCGTGAAGCGCATCAGCGTCCCCTGGACGATCGAGCGGTCCTCCAGCGCGCGCGTCACCGCGTCGCGCTCGAGGCCGGCCACGCGCGACCACAGCCCGATGTACATCGACGGCGCGTACTGCGCCTGCAGGCCGGCCATCGCGTCCAGCGCGGCCGGCAGGTCGAGCTCGCGCCGCTCGAGCAGCCCTTGGCGCGCGAGCACGGCGCGGTTGAGCTGGCGCTGGGTGAGGATCACACCGCAGCGGCGATTACGTCCACCACGGCCTCGGTGGAGAGCGCGGTGGAGTCGATCACGAGGTGGTAGAGCGCGGGGTCGCGGGCGTCGACGCCGTAGAAGTGACGCACGTAGGCCTCGCGTGCGCGATCGCCGTCGCGCCGCAGGCGCTCCGCGTCGGACTTGGAGAGCCCTTCGTACTCCATCGCCTGCGCCACGCGGCGCTCCGGCGGACCGTCCAGGCGCACGTGCAGCGCCTCCGCGTGGCGACGCAGGATCACGGCGGCCGCGCGGCCGAGGATGACCGCGCCACCGGCGGCGGCGTGCTCGCGGATCAGCCGCTCGGTCTCGCGCCGGTAGTCCTCGCCGGCCAGCACGCCGGCCTGGACCATCGCGCCGGCGAGCTCGGGCAGCAGCGCGAAGCTGGACGCGAGCCGCCCGATCGCGTCACCGAGCGACTCGTCGTGGGCGAGCGCGTCGTCGAGCGAGCAGCCGAGCCGATCGGCCACGGCCGTCGGGATCGCGCGGTCCAGGAACTCGACGCCCAGGCGCTCGGCCACGGCGGGGCCGATCCGGCTGCCGCCGGCGCCATAGGACGCGGAGATGGTGACGAGCGGTGGCGTGCCCAAACGTTACCCCCAGTTGACTGCCTTGCACTCCGGAAGCCGCGCGGCCTCGGCTTCCGCGGCCTCGCGCACGGCCTTGGCGAGCTTGCCGAACGGTTCGATGCTCACCACGCCGTCCTCCAGCGTCCACACACCCGCCATCACGCCGTCGACGAGCAGGACGGGCGAGAACCAGCCGCCCGGGCGGTAGATGCGCTCGGGATGCGCGGTCGCACGCTTGTCGCGGGGCGCGGCGACGACGTACTGGTCGAACGCCGGCAGCAGCCGCACGTACCCCGCCGGCGCGGCCGCCTCGATCGCCGCGACGTCCTCCTCCAGCGCCAGCCCGAACTCGGTCTCGACCACGTCGTCCGGGAACCACTTGCCGGCCTGAGCCGGCGACGGGTGCCCGAACCACTTGGCCAGCTCCTCACGCGTCGCCGGGCCGTAGCGGGTGAGGAAGCGCCGCGCGACGTCCTTCGTCGCCGCCTTCGGGTCCATCGGCTCGAACGGCTCGGGCAGCGTGAAGCGCCCGTCCTCGGCGTAGATCAGCTCGCCCCGGAACGCGACCGGCTTGAGCAGGTCGCCGTAGCCACGCGCGAGCCCCGGGTGGAGCGTCGCCAGCTCCTCGCGGCTCTTGGGCCCCTCGCGCAGCGCGGCCGGGACGCCCTCGATGATCGCCTTCACGTCGTCCTCGCCCAGCTTGAAGTGCTTGAGCCAGGACCTGGTCTCGTAGCGCGGCTTGAGCGCGGCCTGCGCGCCCACCCACAGCGGGAGCTCGTCCGTGCGGTGCAGGTGCAGCGTGCCGCGCTGGGCCCACGTCTTGACCAGCGTCCGGTCCCGCCACAGCAGCTCGTGGACGTCCGGCGGGTCGTCCATCCGCGCCCACAGCGTCAGCTGGGCGCTGGAGAGCACCTGCGCGTGCAGGCCGCAGAGGTCCGAGACGACCGCGAGCGGGTCAGTCGCGTGCGCCGTCAGGTGCTGGCGCGCCATGCGCCAGGCCAGGACGGATTCCCACTTCATGCCCGACAAGATCCTGGATCGTGCCGACGCCCGCGTTGCGGACCGCCCGGCCGAGGTCCCGGTTGATGCGCCGAGCCCACAGCGGGCCGCCGTAGACGAAGCCGGTGTAGCCCTGCACGAGGGTCGCGCCGGCACGCACGCGCTGGAGCACGTCCTGCGCGTTCTCGACGCCGCCGACCGACACGAGCAGGACCCGGTCGCCCACCCGCGCGCGCAGCCGGCGCAGCACCGCGAGCGAGCGCGCCTTCAGCGGCGCGCCGGACACGCCGCCCGGCCGCGCCAGCAGGTCCGCGGGCGCATCCAGCCCTTCGCGGGAGATCGTCGTGTTGGTCGCGATCAGCCCGTCCAGCCCGGCCTCGACGGCGAAGTCCGCGAGCTGGTCGAGCTGCTCGTCGGTGAGATCCGGGGCGAGCTTGACCAGCACGGGCTTGTCGGTCTCCCCACGCACGGCGTCGAGGAGCTCGCCCAGGTGCTCGATCGTCTGCAGGTCGCGCAGCCCGCTCGTGTTCGGCGAGCTGACGTTGATCACGACGAAGTCGGCGTGCGGTGCGAGCAGCGCGGCGGACGCCCGGTAGTCCTCGGCCGCCTGCTCCAGCGGCGTGACCTTCGACTTGCCGATGTTGATCGCGACGATCCCGCGGCCGGAACGCTGCGCGAGCTTGCCGACGACCGCCTGCGCGCCCGGGTTCGGGAACCCCATGGCGTTGAGCAGGCCACGGTCGGCGGGAAGCCGGAACACCCGCGGGCGCGGGTTGCCGGGCTGCGCGTGCGCGGTGATCGTCCCGACCTCGACGAAGCCAAAGCCGAGGTTGCCGAGGCCCTCGAACGCCGTCGCGTGCTTGTCCAGGCCGGCGGCCACGCCCAGCGGGCTGTCGAACTCCAGGCCCAGCGCCCGCACGCGCAGCACGGGGTCCGCTTCGGCGCGCGGCAGCCGGGCGGCGAGCGCAAGCGCGCGGGTCCCGAGCAGGTGTGCGTTCTCGGCGTCGACGCGCGAGAGCACCCGGCTGTAGAGAGCGGCGTACAAGCGGCACCAGACTAGCCTGGGGGCCTTGCTCCGCCTCCGCATCGCGCTGCTCGCCGCTGTGCTCTTCGTGGGCGCCGCCGCCCTCCTCGTGTACCAGGCCGACGACCCGGACGAGAACGTCCAGGTCATCCCGACGCCGCCCGGTGCCGAGCGCGGCGAGCCCGTCGCGGACCCGTTCGCGTGGTCGGCGGAGCGCTCGGACGAACTCACGCGGCGCGCCGCCGCGGGCACGAGCCGCGTGCTCTACACGCGCTCTCCGGGCGGGGCGGCGGAGACGGCCGCGCGGGTCGCGCGCTTCCGGGAACCGGTGGAGGCCGCCGCGCGGGAGGCCGGGGTGAACCCGGACCTGCTCGAAGGGCTCGTGTTCCTGGAGAGCGCGGGCCGGCCGGACGTGCTCGCGCCCGGCGGGATCGAGAGCGCCGCGGGCTTGACGCAGATCCTCGCCGAGACGGGCCAGAACCTGCTCGACATGGACATCGACCTCGAGCGCAGCCGCTCCTACACGCGCCGGCTCGAGACCGCGCAGCGCGAGGCGAACGGGCCGCGCATCCGGGCGCTCACCCGGGCTCGCGCCCGCGTGGACGATCGCTTCGACCCCGCGAAGGCGCTCGCCGGCACCGCGCGCTACCTCAAGCTCGCGCTGGCCGAGTTCGACGGCCGCGAGGACCTCGCGCTCGTCTCCTACCACATGGGCATGGGCAACCTGAACAACGTCCTGGAGGCATTCGGCGGCGGCCCGCGGCCGTACGTGGAGCTGTATTTCGACTCCAACCCGCGCCGGCACCGGGCCGCGCACGACCTGCTCGTGGGCTTCGGCGACGACTCCTCGAACTACTACTGGAAGCTGCTGGCCGCGCGGGACGTCATGCGCGCGCACCGGCAGGATCCTGAGGCCCTGCGCCGGACCGCGGCCGAGCGCGTGCAGGACGCGAGCGGGCGGGGGCGCCTGCTCGCCGGGGCGCCGCGGGGCGATCTGGGCACCCTCAACGCCACGCCCGAGAACACGGGGCTCGAGGTCGCGCCCGAGCTCGAGCTGCGCGACGAGGCCGCCGCCGTCGCGGCCTACATGGGCTCCGAGGTGCGCTCCATCCTGGGATCGGGCGCGCTGCGGATCACGAGCGCGACGGACGGCGGGTGGAGCTTCCGCGTCTCCCGCGACTACGCCTCCGAGCGTCAGGCGCTGGCGTTCCAGTACGTGCTGGACCGCCTGACGGTGCTCGACGTGATCGCCTGGTCACGCGCGGAGCGGACGATCCGCGTCACGGCGGGCCGTGACGCGGACGTGCTCACACCGCTCCTGGACCGGCTGGGGTGAGTTCTTCTTCCTGCGCGGGCGCCGACTGCGCGGCGCGGGCCTCATACGCGGCGCGGGCACGCTGGTCGGTGTCCACGACGTGGTTGGAGTTCATCGCGCGGGACACCGCCTCGCGCACGCGGCGCGGGACGACGGCGCCCGTCCAGATCACGCCGGCGAGGCGCTTCGGGGCCCAGACGTCGAACTTGGGGACCTTCAAGGCGTCCACCGTCTGCGCCGCGATCTGCTCGGGCGAGACGCGCGGGACGCCGCGCAGGTCCGGCACGCCGGCGGCCAGCTCGGTCTTGGCGAAGCCCGGCATCACGACCGTGACCTCGACGCCCGTCCCGCGCAGCTCCGCGCGGACGGCCTCGGACAGCCCGATGACGGCGTGCTTGGTGGCGCAGTAGGTCGCGAGGCCCGGGGCGGCGGCACGGCCGGCGAGCGAAGCGACGTTGACGATGTGGCCCGTCCGGCGCGGGCGCATGCGGCGCATCGCCTCCTGCGTGCCGTGGATGACGGCGCGCACGTTGATCTCCAGCTGGCGCGAGATCGACGCCTCGTCCTCGGCCTCCAGCGGGGTCACGTGCATGATCCCGGCGTTGTTGACGAGGATGTCGATCGGGCCGAGGCGGCGCTCGACCTCGTCGAGGAACGCGGTGAAGGCGGGTCGGTCGGTCACGTCGAGCGGGAGGCCGAGCGAGCCGTTCGCCAGGCTCGCGGCGGAGGTCTCGGCGGCGGCGCCGTCGAGATCGCCGATGGCGACCACGACCCCCTCGCGCGCGAGGGCCTGTGCGAGCGCCAGCCCGATGCCGCGGGCTCCTCCCGTGATGACGGCGACCTTGCCGCTCAACGAGCGGGGAGTCTTGGACATGACTCGATTATGGCCGGTAAGCGAGTGACCGAAAGTCCAGATCGGTCACAGGAAGGCTCCGCTGGGCAGGTAGGGGCGGAACGGGCCGACCTCGCCGCTCACGAATACGCCGCCCGTCCCGGCCCTCAGCTCCAGCCCGGCCTCCACGCACACCCGGATCGCCCACTGCTGGGAGCTGGTGAGCCACTCCACCATCATCTCGCTCTCAGCCCGGGCGAGCGCGGCGCGCAGCAGGTCGGCCGCCGCGTCCTCGTCGCGCGCGGCGAGCAGCCGCAGGCCGCCGCCCGGCGGCACGACCGCGTAGCCGCGCTCCGGCGCGATCAGCAGGGTCTGCCCCATCTCCAGCTGCGCGCCGATGTCGACCCCGTGCGCGGCGCCGCGCACGTGGCGGTCGACCGTCTCCGTGAGCGGGATGTCGCCCGCGTCGCCCTCGACGATCCCGCCGGGCGCGGTCACCCGCGGCGTACCGAAGGCGCTCGCCGACGGGTGGAAGTCCAGGCCGAGGCGGGAGTAGGCCCGCAGCGCACGCGGGTCCGGCGAGGCGAGGATGATCCGCCCGCGCGCGCCCGCGGCGTACTCGTTCGCCCGCCGCAGCAGCGCGCTGCCGGTGCCGCTGGACTGCATGTCCGGCCGCACGATCAGCAGCGAGAGGCCCCAGACGTCCTCGCGCCGGAGCGCGAGCGCACAGCCGACGATCGCGCCGTCGTGCTCGGCCACCCAGGCGCCCTCGGGGTCGGTGGTGGCGAGGTGGCGGTAGCGGATGTGCGCCTGCGCCGGGTCGGGACGCGGCTCGGGCGGCTCGTCGCGGCTGGCGCTGAGGGCCTCGAAGGTGAGGAGGTTGAGCTCGTGGACCTCCTCGACGTCTTCCACGCGCATCGGACGCAGCTCGGGCACGACTACGATCCTCGCATGGGGAGCCTCGTGGTCGGCGATCAGCGGCTGGCGTACACCGAGTACGGCTCCGGCCCGAAGCTCGCGGTCCTGCTGCACGGGCTGCTGTTCAACCAGCGCATGCACGCGGCGCTGGCGCAGGCGCTGGCCGAGCGCGGGCACCGCGTCGTGACGCTCGACCTGCTCGGCCACGGCGACTCGGATCGCCCCGCGGACAAGTGGCGCTACTCGATGCCCGCGTTCGGCGCGCAGGTGATCGCGCTGCTGGACGAGCTCGACGCCGACGAGGCCGTGCTGCTCGGCACCTCGCTGGGTGCGAACGTCGCGCTGGAAGCCGCCGTGCGCTCGCCTGAGCGCGTGCGCGCCTTGGTGGTCGAGATGCCCGTGCTCGACCACGCGCTCATCGGCTGCGCGATCTTCTTCACGCCCGTGATGATCGCGCTGACCGCCGGCGAGCCCGCGATGCGCGGGCTGTCCCGGCTCACGCGGCTGGTGCCGCGGCGCCGGTTGCCGTGGCAGGCGGACATCCTGCTCGACTGGGTGCGTCAGGACCCGGCGCCGAGCGCCGCGGTCTTCCAGGGCCTGTTCTTCGGGCGCACCGCACCGCCGCGGGAGGAACGGGCGGCGATCGAGGCGCCGACGTTGGTGATCGGACACCAGTACGACATCGTCCATCCCTTCTCGGACGCCGGTATGCTCGCGGAGGAGCTTCCTCATGCGGAGCTCATGCAGGCCCACTCGTTGATCGAGTTGCGGGTCGCTCCTAAGCGCCTTACCAACGAGATCGGACGGTTTCTGGACGAGTGTTGGCTCCCCCGCGCGGCGAATGTCCGCGCGCGGGCGTCCTAAATCAATCTTCCACCGCTACCATCGCCCGCCGGATGTCGAGTCGCCAAGAAGAAAAAGAACGTCGTAAGCGCGAACGGATGGAGAAGCTGGAGGCCGAGAAGGCCGCTGCCGCTCGCCGCAAGCGTCTCCAGCTCGTGTTTGCCTCCGTCCTGGTCGTAGCCCTGCTCGCCGGCGGCGGCGTCGCGGCCGCCGTGCTGCTGGGCGGCGACGACGAGCCGGAGGTCGCGGCGGGCGCCGCGTCGATTCCGGCGCTCAAGACGGGCGACGTGAAGGAAGCGGCGAAGCTCGCGGGCTGCAAGTACGAGCCCAAGGTCGCCAACGAGGGCGCGGGTCACGAGGAGAAGGACTTCAAGGCCTCGGACTACAAGCAGAACCCGCCGACGTCCGGCAACCACCACCCGACGTGGTACGAGGACGGCATCTACGCGCCGGGCGACACGCCGGAGCTCGGCCGCCTGGTGCATACGCTCGAGCACGGGCGCATCGACATCCAGTACAAGCCGGGCACCTCGCCCGAGACCGTCGCGCAGCTCGAGACGCTCTACAACGAGATGGACGGCGGGCACCACCTGCTGCTGTTCGAGAACACGACGGGCATGTCGGCCGCCGTGGCCGCGACCGCGTGGGACGCGTCCCTGACGTGCCCGACGATGAAGCCCGAGGTGTTCGACGCCATCCGCGGCTTCCGCAAGGAGCACATCGACAAGGGCCCGGAGATCGTCCCGTAATAGGAAGTGAAGGCGGACATCCCCTCCGCCCCACCCCGATCATCCGACCTTCACGGGCGGCGCTGACTCAGCGTCGCCCTTCTGCTTTAACCGCGCCAGCCGCCGGTCTCGCCGCGATACAGGCCGTGGCCGGTCACGGCCATCCGCGCGGTGTAGGCGATGATGCGCAGGTCGAGCCACAGCGAGGCGCGCTCGAGGTACTGCAGGTCGAGCTCGATGCGCTCGCTCCACGGCAGCGAGGCGCGACCGTTGACCTGCGCCCAGCCCGTGAGCCCGGGACGGACGCTGAGCCGCCGCCGCTGGCGGTCCGTGTACTGGTCCACCTGGACCTGGATCGTCGGCCGCGGGCCGACCAGCGACATCTCGCCCTTGAGGATGTTCCACAGGTTCGGCAGCTCGTCGATCGACGTGCGCCGCAGCAGCGCGCCGACCTTCGTGATCCGCGTGTCGCCCTCGTCGACGGCCATGCCCGCGCCCATGTGCTCGGCGCCGGAGACCATCGTGCGCAGCTTGTAGACCTCGAACGCGTGCCCGTCGAGCCCGACGCGGCGCTGCCGGTAGATCGGGTGCCCCTGCGACTCGAGCC
The DNA here is from genome assembly GCF_027587175.1 of Solirubrobacter deserti. Lineage (GTDB taxonomy): Bacteria > Actinomycetota > Thermoleophilia > Solirubrobacterales > Solirubrobacteraceae > Solirubrobacter > Solirubrobacter deserti. The sequence continues at coordinate 13,110 of NZ_JAPCID010000020.1, read as the reverse complement.
GGACGGCGAGCGCGGCCAGCGCGACGATCGGCGCCGTCCCGACCAGCAGCGGCACCGCGACGGCGAGATCGAGCGCGCGCTTGCGCCGCGAATGCAGATAGCGGTTCATCAGCGCGTGCCCTCTGCCTTCTCCCAGCCGGCCTGCGTGCCGTGCCGGAGCCAGTCATAGAGACCGAGGGCGAGCGCGGCCGTGGTGAGCAGGTAGTAGCGGGCGACGAGCGCCGGCTTGGCGCCGCTGTCGCTCAGGGCGGCGGCCAGCAGCGCGGCCTGGGCGGCGCCCGCGAGCCGGTAGAGCGTCCCGCGGCGCAGCAGCGCGAAGGTGGCGACAGCGAGCAGGATGTGCAGGAACGGCGTGCCGTAGCGCAGCAGCCGGTGGCTGACGATCATCAGCGCGTACAGCGGCGAGTACCCGCGCGGGTCCAGGAGCCCGCCCTCGAGCACGATCGGCCAGCCGTAGGACATCATCCGCCGCTTGCGGGCCCACTCGCCCTCGATCGAGGGCACCATCTTCTCCGTCGCGCGCGCGTCGGGCACGTAGACGGCGCGGAATCCGCTTTTCACCATCTGGAACGGCATCGCGAGGTCGTGCCCCATCGTCGGGTTCACGCGCTCGTAGGCACTGCGCCGGACGGCGTAGATCGCGCCGTTGCCGCCGGTGACGGACGCCAGCGCCGACTCCTGCGCGCGCAGGAACATCTCGTAGCGCCAGTACAGCCCTTCCTGGTTTGTGCCGGCCTCGTTGGTGAAGGACACGTTGCCGCACGCGTAGCCCACGGCCGGGTCCGCGAACGGGCGAACGAGCCGGCGCAGCGCGTCGGGCTCCCACATGGTGTTGGCGTCGCTGAAGGCGAGGATCTCGCCGCGGGCGACCTGGACCGCCGCGTCCTGGGACACGTACTTGCCGCCGCGGGGCAGCGCGAGCACCTGGTCGGCGCCCTCCGCGCCGCGCACGGTGGGCTCGTCGCCCCCGTCGACGGCGACGATGACCTCGAGGCCGGGGTAGTCGAGCGCGCGCGCGTTCGCGACCTTCGCCGCGATCACGGCCTCCTCCCTGTAGGCGGCGACGATCAGGCTGACGCTCGGCGTGACATCGGCGCCCGGCGCGGTCGGCGGTGAGCCCTTCAGCCGGCGCAGCAGCGCCAGCGCGGGCGCGTAGGCCGCCTGTGTCCAGACGATCAGGGCGGCGGAGATCCAGAACAGGGCGCGCACGGGCGGCGAAGAGAGTGGCAGACTGGCGCGCTGTGCTGACGCTCCGCCGACCCACTCCCGAAGACGCCGACGCGCTCGTCGCCGCCTGCCAGGACCCCGAGATCCCGCGCTGGACCAACGTCCCCAGCCCGTACACGCGCGAGCACGCGCTCGCCTACATCAACCGCGACGACCCGCGCGTGCTGAACTTCCTCGGGTTCGAGGACGACCAGCTCGTGGGCTCGTTCAGCCTGCTGGAGATCGACCTGGACGCCGAGTACGCGGAGGTCGGCTACTGGGTGGCCAAGGAGGCGCGCGGCCGCGGCGTCGCCACGCAGGCGGTGGAGCGGCTCAAGCTGGTCGCCGACCAGCTGGGCATCACCCGGCTGGAGCTGCTCGCGCACAAGGACAACGCGGGCTCGCGGGGCGTGGCGCGCAAGGCGGGGTTCATCGACACGGGCGAGCTTCGGCCCGCGCCGCGCGTGGACCCGCCGACGGCGCCGGACTACGTCGTCTACGCCTGGAGCGCCGAGTAGAGCTCGAGCGTGCGGCGGGCGATGGCCTCCCAGCCGTACTCGCCCGCGGCCGCGGCGCGGGAGGCGGCGGCCATGCGCTCGAGCCGCTCGGGGGCGGCGAGCAACGCCGACAGCTCGCTCGCCAGCGCTTCGGGGTCGTCCGGCTCGACCAGCGCCGCCGCGCCGGTGGCCGCAACCTCCGGGAACCCGCCGACGCTCGTGAGCAGCATCGGCTTGCCGAAGGCCAGCGCGGTGAACAGCACGCCGGACTGGTCGATCTCGCGGTACGGGAGCACGACCAGCGACGCCGCCCGGAACGCGCCCGCCAGCTCGCCTGCGGATACGAACCGCAACGCCGTGCGCACGCGTGGGCCGTGGATGAACGCCGTATCCATGCGCGGCATGCCGATCACCCACAGCTCGGCGTCGACGCCCGCGCGCCGCCAGGCCTCCAGCAGCACGTCCACGCCCTTGTAGGGCCGCAGCAGCCCGAACATCAGCACGACCGGCTTGTCCGGCACCGCGAACGGCGCCTCGCCCGGCACGTCGAGCCCGGTCAGGGCCCCGTGGCGGATGACGTGGACGAGGGCGGGGTCGAGCCCCAGCTCGTCGCGCAGCCGGGCCGCGCCGTGCTCGGAGTGCACGACCACCGCGTCCATCCGCTCGTACAGCCGCCGCTGCGCCGCCAGCTGGCCCGGCCTCGGCTCGCGCGGGAGCACGTCGTGCGCGGTCAGCAAGCGTGGATGCCGGCGCGGCATCAACCAGCCGTCGAGCTGCTGGACCGGCAGCCACTGGAAGTGCACCACGTCAGCGCCGCGCGCTCGGTAGCGCAGCATGTCGGGCACGTGCTGGGCGAGCCGCGCGGCGGTCCGCCCGCGCGCCGGCGCCCAGCGGTAGAAGTGCTCGACCACGTCGACCGCGGGCGCGTCCGGCACGTCGCCGTACGTGAACGCGCTCGTGATCAGCGACACCTCGGCGCCCGCCTGAGCGAGCGCCGAAGCCAACGCCCGGTCGTAGGGCGGCGTGTAGGCCGCCGGATCGACCAGGTGGACGCGCATCGCGCGCCCAGGTTACGACAGGGCCTTGACCAGGTTCACGCGGCCGAAGCCGAACTGCGGGTCGCGGCCCGCGGCGCCCTTGTCGTCCACCGAGGTCTGCAGCTTGGAGCGGATCTGCGTGGCGGTCAGCGCCGGGTTCTTCGCCGCGATCAGCGCCGCGACGCCCGCCACGTGCGGCGTCGCCATCGACGTGCCGGAGAAGGCCACGTAGCCGCCGCCGCGCTTGGTGGAGAGCACGTTCACGCCCGCCGCGGCGATCTCGACGTCCGCGTTCGCGTTCGAGAACGAGGCGCGCGCGTCGTTGCGGTCCGTCGCCGCGACCGAGACGACCTCGGGGTACGCGGCCGGGTAGTTGAGCGTCGCGTCACCGTCATTGCCGGCCGCGGCGATGATCAGCGACCCGCGCGAGGACGCGTCGCGCACCGCGGTCTGCAGCGTCGAGGAGGCGCCGCCGCCGAGCGACATGGAGATGATCTTCACGCCCTTGCCGGCGAGGTAGGTGATGCAGTTGGCGACGCCCGCCGTGGTGCCCGAGCCGACCGCGTTGAGCGCCTTGCAGATGGCCAGGTTGGAGTTGTAGGACACACCCGCGACGCCGACCGAGTTGTTGGCCTTGGCCGCGATCGTTCCCGCGACGTGCGTGCCGTGGTCGTTGTCGTCGTTGCACGAGCCCTCGACGACGCGGTTGGTGAGCAGCTGCACGCGCCCGCAGGCCACGACCTTGCCCGACAGGTCCTCGTGCGCCGCGTCGATGCCCGTGTCCACGATCCCCACCGTGATCGCCGGGAGGTTCGGATAGCCGGCGAGATCCCAGCCCTCCGGCGCGTCCATGTCCGCGTCGTTGGCGTTGCTCAGCCCGTACAGCTCGCCGAAGCGCGCGTCGTTGGGCACGCCGAACGCCTTCAGCTCGACGTTGGGCTCCGCGTACTCGACCGCCGCGGAGCGATTGAGGATCGCCGCCGCGTCCTTCGCGTCGGCGACCGCCACGACCTGGGCGCCGTTCGCCGCCACCGTGCCGAGCACGGTCGACAACCCGGCCCGCTCGGCCAGCGCCGACTTCGACGCACCCGGCTTGTACTTGACGATCACTTCCTCGGCCCCCGCCGTGGTCGGAACCGCCAGAAGTGCGACGAGGCCGAGCGTCGCCGAGATACCCCTACGCATTGGAACCGCCTCCCGTTTGAGTCTCCCAACTCTTGGAGGTGAGAACGCGCACACGAGACCCGACTTGCGCCCTCGCTGACGTGGTGTCAGCTATCTGAACCGTGCGTATGCGGCAGACTGCAGGCCGTCGTGGGCGTCGAGCTGTCCTTTTGCGTGGTCAACACTGAGCAGCGTGGACTGCTGCGCTACTGCCTGGACTCGATCGCCCGTGAGCGGGCGACGCTCGACTTCGAGACCGAGGTGCTGGTGCTCGACAACGCGTCGCAGGACGGCTCGGTCGAGGTCGCCAGCCGGCACCCGGCGACGACCGAGGTGATCGCGCTGCCCGAGCGCCAGGGCAAGGCGGCCAACGACAGCCTCCTGTTGCAGCGGGCCCGCGGCCGCTTCTGCATGCTGCTCAATGAGGACTCCGAGCTGGAGCCGGGCGCGGCCGTGGCACTGTACGGCGCGCTCGAGCACGACGACCAGGCGGGAGCGGCGGGCGCGATGCTCGTCCGGCCGGACGGCGAGCAGCAGCCCTCGGCGTGGCGCTTTCCCTCGGCGTGGACGGCGCTGCTGTCCGCGTTGTGGCTGCACAAGCGCTTCGTCGTGCAGAGCAGGGGCGAGGTGGTGCGTCCGGTCGACTGGGTCCAGTCCGCCGCCATGCTCGTGCGGCGCTCCGCTGCCGAGGAGATCGGCTTCTTCGACACGGACTTCTTCGTCTACTCCGACGAGGTCGACTTCTGCAAACGGCTGCAGGACGCCGGCCACCACGTGCTGTACGTGCCCGAGGCCCGCGCCGTGCACCACGAGCAGCTGCAGACCGGCAGCGTGCCGAGCCGGCGAATCGTCGAGTTCTCCCGCAACCGCGACCGCTACATGCGCAAGCACCACACATGGTTGAGCGCCTACACCGTGCGCTTCCTCACGGCGTGGACGTACCTCGTGCGCGCCCTCGGCGCCCTCGTCCTGCCCAACCACAACCCGAAGCGCTACCTCAAGCACGTCAGCGCGACGCTGTTTCCCAGCCGCGGCGAAGGGCTGCGCGAGGGCGCCGACGAGTTCAACCGGCGGCTGGAGCCTCCCGTGGGCCGCGTCGACTTCGACTGAGCAAGCCCCGCGCGGCCCGCAGCTCGCCCGGGCGGAAGAAGCGCGTCGCGATCAGCGCCAGCGGCAGCGCCGCGAGCACGAGCGCCCGGCTGACGAAGCCCACGACGCCGTCCGTGGGCAGCAGCAGCTCCCCCGCCGCCGTGAGCGCGCCGATCACCGCGACCAAGCGCAGCAGGCGGCCCCACTCGAACGCGACCGGGAACAGCTTGCGGGTGAGCGCCCACATCGCGACCAGCGTCACGGCGTAGGCGCCGACGAGCGCGAGGCCGGCGCCCGCGATCCCGAGCGAGGGCACCAGCAGGACCAGCAGCACGACGTTGGCCCCGAGCCCGCACAGCGCCGCGGGTGCGTTGCGAACCGTGACCTTCGCCCGGCCCGCCATCGCCACCAGCACGAGGAACAGCCCGTACAGGGCCCAGCCGAGCGAGACCCACGGGAGCGCCTCGTGGGCCGCGTAGAACTCCGGCGCGGCGAAGATCCGCACCACCCAGCGGCCGAGCAGCGCGATGCCCGCGACGACGAGCCCGGTGAAGAGCACGTAGTAGGTCGCGATGCGGGCGTAGACGCGCGCCGCCTCCTCGTCGCTCTCGATCGAGTACGCGAGCGGCGGCCACGCGTACTGGAACGCGCGCACGGTGAACACGACGATCCCGGCGAGCTTGACGCTCAGCGAGTACAGGCCGGCTTCGTCGGGGGATTCGGCGCGGTAGAGCCAGAGGCGGTCGATGAAGAAGATCAGGAAGACGGACACCTCGGCGGGAACGGTCGGCAGACCGAAGCGCAGCATCGGGCCCAGCTGTGGGCGCGACGGCAGCCCGAGCACGTGCCGCTCCACCCACCACAGGCCGAGCAGGACGGCCGCGGAGGCCGCGTAGTTGCCCAGGACGAGCCCGAACGCGCCCTGGTCGAGCCCGACCACGAGCACCACGGTGAGCGTGACCGTGAGCGCGACGTTGATCAGCGACGCGATCGCGAAGTCCCGCGCGCGCTCCTCGACCCGCAGCAGCGCGTACGCCAGCTCGAGGTTCGTGAACGCCCACAGGCCGAGCGCGCCCGCCCGCAGCACGTCCACCTGCTCGGTGCCGAGCAGGAGCCGGCTCACGGGCGCCGCGAAGACGACGATCAACAGCGCTGCGACGGTCGTGATCGCCAGCAGCGTCCCGACCGCCGTGCGGGCCAGCGCGCGCCGGCGGACCGGGTCGGCGTCCAGGTAGTGGAAGCGCACGAACGCCTCGCCGAGCCCGAGCCGCAGGACGATCGAGCACAGGATGATCGTCGTCAGGATCAGCTCGGCGGTGCCGTAGTCCGCGCTCGTCAGGTGACGCGTGTAGAGCGGGAGCGTGACGAGCGCGATGACCTTGGAGACCGCGTCCGCGAGCTGATACGCCGCGCCCGTGCGCAGCAGCCGACGCAGATAGCTCGTCATCCCACGGCGAGACGCTAGCGTGCGTGCGCGATGACCGACCCGGCTGGCGGCTATGGGTGGCGCGCGGGACCCGCGGGCGCGGCGGCGCGCGCCGAGCGCGCGGGCCAGGACGAGCCGCCGCCGATCGGGGTCCTGCTGCTGCCGCGCGCGCTGGAGTCGTTCATCCTGCGCGACCAGGCCGAGGACCTGCTGACCGCGCCCGGCGTCGTGGCCGTGGAGCCCGCGCGGATCTCGTACGGCGCGTATCTGCGGCTGCCGGTCTCGGTCGGCGACGGACTGGCCGCGACGCAGGCGCGCCGGCTGAAGCTGCCGGGGGTCCCGCGCGTGATCGTCATCTTCCACCCGCTGCAGTACCCGCTCGCCCGCGGGCTGATCGCCCAGCACCCGGACGCCGAGCTCTGGTACTGGCAGTGGGACCGCTTCGACGCCGCCTACGACGCGAACCCGCGCCAGCGCGCGCGGCTCGAGGACCTGCACCTGGCGGCGTCGCTGCGCGCGAGCGTCAATATCGTCGTGACCGACGCGCTGGGGCAGTTGCTCGACGAAGCGGCGGGCGCCCCGCAGCTCGTGCCGCTCGCGGCCGACTCGTTCCCGTCCGCCCCGCTCACGCCGGTCGTCGCCGTCTCGCTCGGGCATCTGGGCCACCGCACGGACTGGAAGCTGCTGCGCGCGGTGGCCGCGGGCATGCCGGAGCTCGTGCTGCTGCTGATCGGCGAGTGGCACGAGGCCGAGTCCGGCCACGACGAGGACTTCCAGGCCTGCCGTGCGGCGCCCAACCTCGTGTGGCTGGGCCGGCGCTCGGACGAGGAGGCGGCGCGGCTGATCGCGTGCGCCGACGTTGGCATCGTCCCCTTCGAGCGCTCGGACTTCAACGACACCGGGCTGCCGTACCGGATCCTCAAGTACGCGCGGCTGGGGCGGCGGACGGTCTCGCGGGACCTGAAGGGCGTGCGCACGTGGGCGGAAGCCGTCACCACCGCGGAGACGCCCGAGGAGTGGATCGCCGCCCTGCGCGCGCACGCGGGCGCGCGCATGCAGCCGGACGCCGAGCTGCGCGAGTGGGCGCTGAGCCAGACCGCCCACCAGCAGAACGGGCCGTTGTGGGAGCGGCTGGAGGCGTTGGGGATCGAGAGCGGACGGCTGGGCAGCGAACGCGTCAGGGACAGCGAACGTACGCCACGAGAAAGCCGCCGGAAGCGGCGCGCTCGAACGCCGGATTCGGCAGGTTGACCGTCGGGTTGGTCCCGTCGGCGAACCCGTAGCGGCGCAGCGCCTTCTGGCCGAGCGCGAAGACCTCGACGCCGCGGTCGCGCCGCTGCGCGCTGCGCGCCCCGATCCGCGCGTCCTGCTGGTGCCACTTGGCGTCCGGGACGAGCCGGTAGGTCGGGAACGTGAGCGTCCCGCAGCGCATGCCGGCCTGCACCTCGGGCTGGGCGAACAGCGCGACGAGGCTGTCGTGGGTGGCCCGGATGAACCGCATCTCCTCGCGCACGTTCGTGAGCGACGGGGCGAGGATGACCAGCCCGATCGCGCCGGCCACCGCGGCGCCCGCGCTCGCCCGCACCCACAGCGCGCGGACGCGGCCCTCCGCCTCGGTGAAGCCGAGCAGCGCGTAGCCCGCGAACAGGCACATCGCGATCGCCGGCACCGTCAGATAGCGCGGCAGGATCGAGAGCCCGAGCACGCCCGTGCCGACGAACGTCACGATCCCGCCGACCAGCAGCGCGCCCGGGACCAGCACCCGCCGCCAGCCGATGAAGCGCCACGCCAGGTACGCGCCGACCGGCGCGAGCAGCGCCACGGGCGGACGCACGGTGGAGCCGATGAACGTGACGAACGAGCCGGGGACGTGCTGGAGCCCGCGCACGCGCCCGAGATCCTCGGCGAGCGCGCTCGTGGACTGCACGGAGTGGATCGGGTTGCCGGTGACGATCCAGTCCGTCAGGCACCAGAGGGCCGGGGCGATGAACACGATCGGCAGCTCACGCGGGCGACGCCGCCACAACCACCACAGGCCGGTCAGGACCCAGGCTTCGGGGCGCAGGAGCCCGGCGAGGACGAGCAGGACGGGCGCGCCTCGGCGGTCCTCGGCCGCGAGCACGCCGGCCCAGACCACGAGCGCGAGGAACGGCGGATCGACGTACCCGCGGGCGGCGTAGAGGAGGAACGAGGCCGACGCGGCGACGAACAGCGCGGCCAGCGCGCCGCTCCAGCGCCCGAACACGGCCGCGCCGAGCCGGTAGGTCCCGAGCACCAGCGCGGCGTGCGCAAGAAAGCACACCAGCACGAGCGCGCGGTCGCCGCTCTCGCCGAACACCAGCCCGAGCACCGCCGCCACCGCGATGTAGAGCGGGTGCTGGGTCGGCGCCGCGTAGGCCGTCAGCGACGGCAGCGTCCCGTCCAGGATCTCCCGCCCCCACACCAGGTGGTAGTAGGAGTCGTAGTTCGGATACGTGCGCGTGACCGCCCACACGGCCACCGCCGCGGCGAACGCGACGACCGCGGCGGCCAGCTCGACGCGCCGTGGGAACCGGGATGTTCGCCCTCTGGGCGAACTCCCAGCGACTGCGAGCCTCCCGGGCGACGTGTTGCCTGTCACTGGCGGACGACGGCGGCGGGCTGGCTACGGTGCCCGTTGAGCGCCGCGGCCACGTCGTCCTCCGGCTCGTGCCGGCGGCTCGCCAGCGGCGCGGCGAGCGCCGACCCCAGCGCGAGCAGCGTCCACGTCACGGGGTCCTCGAGGAACGCGGCGTAGAGCCACGTGTGCAGCACGAGCGCGGCGAACATGGCCGCGAGCGCCGCGCGCACCGGGTTGCCGCGCGCACCGTGCAGCAGCCGCCGGAACGCGAGCACGAGCAGCGCGACGTAGAGCGCGAGGCCGACGAGGCCCTGCTCGGCGGCGACCGTGATCGGGATCGTGTGCGAGGCGGACGTCGCCTCCCGCCCGGAGGCGTCCTCGGCGCGCCGGTACTCGGCGTTGAAGCTGCCCGACCCCCAGCCCTGCAGCGGCTGCTCGCGCGCCAGATCGACGCCGCCCTGCATGAGCTCGACGCGGCCCGAGGTGGCGTCGTCGAGCGTGTCGGAGTCGAAGCTGTCGATCCCCAGGGCGCCCGGAAAGGCGAACACGAGCACCGCCGCGGCGACCGCGGCCACCAGCGCGGGACCGACCACGTACTTGGCGCCGAAGCGCAGCCAGGCGACGACGGCGAGCCCGAGCAGCAGCGCCGCGAAGCTCGACTGCGACAGCGTCGTCAACAGCCCGCCCCAGAGCACCAGCAGTGCGCCAATCGCCAGCAGCAGGTTGCGCGGCCGCTTCGCCCACAGCAGCACGGACGCGAGCCCGAGCATCACCAAGGCCAGGAAGCGCCCGTAGATGTTCGGGTCAAAGAACAGCGAGTTGACCCGGAAGTATTCCTCGACCTGATTGGAGGCGATCACCTTGGGGTTCAGCAGCAGATGGCGCGTCTGGAACTCCCAGAAGCCGATGCCGGCGAACAGCAGCGCGAGCACGACCAGCGCGCCGCCGCCCCACAGCAGCCGCCGCGGCGTCCACTCGAGCCCGCGCAGCAGTACGAACAGCAGCGCGAACGGCACGTAGAAGAACACGACCTGCTCGAACGCCTTCGCGCGCTCGTCGGCGTAGATCGACTGCAGCGCGTAGAGCACGATCCCGCCCAGCAGCACCCACTCCAGCCCGCCCGAGCGCTCCGCCGGCGTGCCCGCGTGCCGGGCCGCGAGCCGCGGGATCAGCCACGCCAGCGCGCCCGCGCCGATCACGACGTACAGCGGGACGAGCAGGTTCGCGGTGCTGCCACCGGCCTGGATCGGCACGCGGAACGGGAGTGCGGCCAGCGCCAGGACGGCGAAGAAGCCCGGCCGGCGCGCGAACAGCCACGCCAGGCCGCCCATCGCGGCCACGCCGATCGCCGCGGCGGCGAGCGCCAGCGGCCCGCGGTCGCGCACCGACTCCACCTGCGGCGAGTTCCAGATTTCCCCCACCAGCAGCACCGGCGTGAGGACCAACGCGCCGAGCATGGCCCACGCGCGCCCGCGCACCGTCCGGCCGAGCACGGCCGCGGCCGCCAGCACGGCAGCGACGATCATGCCCGCCAGCAGGGCCCACTCGGGGAAGGCGGCGGTGTCGCTCACCCGATCACCCTTCGGACCTGATCCTGGGCTGCACGCCGCGCAGGATGTCGTAGATGTTGCGCGTCACCTGCGCGACGTTCGGATCGTCCAGGCGCTGCGGCCACTCGGGCAGGCCGACGCGGATGACGGTGCCCTTGCCGAGTTGCACGGCCGAGAGCGCCGACCGGATCTCCCGCGCGGGCTTGCCCGTGTTCGCCGCCTCCAGCTCCTCCTCCGGCGTGAGCGGCTGCCCGACCGCCGCCAGCACCTTGCCCTTGCCGAGCGACGCCGCTTCCTCGAAGCGGGTGAAGCCCGGCAGATCGAGCGCGCCCTCCATCAGGCCGAAGCTCGTGTCCTCGGGCTCGTACTGGACGAGCGTGGCGGGTGCGCCGACGCGCCGCTCCTTGGCCACGCGCGCGCCGAACGGGTCGGCCGCGGCGGGCTGGGTCGGGCGTTCGAGCGTCCCGGAGTCCTCGTCGTTGCGCACGCGCAGCCGCACGCCGCGCAGCAGCGTGTCCGAGCCGAAGATCGCGAGCTTGCCGCCGTCGTTGACGTACTTGCGCAGGCGCTGGCCGAGCGGGCGTGTGATCCAGGTCATCGAACCGGCCAGCAGCACGCCCTCACGGTCCGTGGCGCGTGGGCTGCGGGTGAGGTCGAGGTCGATGTCACTGGTGAGGTCGTACCGGATCCTCCGGCGGTCCAGGAATACGAGCAGCGGCGCGATGTCGTCGGCAAAGCCGGCCGGCAGCCCTTTCTCGCCCGCGTACATGCGCGGCCAGCGGACCTTGTCGCCGGTCGCAAGCGTGTTCGGAAGCCCGTCGAACGGCGTGTCGTCGATCTTGTCGGAGCCGAGCCAGCTCAGCGTCGGCACCACCACGAGCACCTTCGCGCGTTCCTTGGCCTGTACCAGGAACGGCACGGTCGTCGACCAGCGGCCCGCGCGCAGCTCGAGCAGGTAGACGCCCGAACGGCCCTCCGGGGCCCGGAAGACGAGGCTCGCGTCCCGCGCGGTGTTGCGCTTGACGACCCGGCTCTCCCCCACGCGCCGCACGCGCCAGCGGTACTTCGCCCCGCGCGCGTCCACGAAGAACTCGGCGCGCCCGCCGGCGGTCACCGGCCGCACGGGCGGCTGGGCCGAGATGCCGCGTACGGTCAGGCCCGGCCGGCCCGGCACGGCGCCGACCTCGAACTCCGCCGGGGCCACCCCGCGGTTGCCGGCGGTGTCGCGCACCTGCGCCTGGATGAGGTACACGCCCGGGTCCAGCGGCTTGCCCTCGACCAGGCCGTCCCAGCGCCTGCGCTGGTAGCGCCCGGGGCGGTCGAACATCGCGACCTGCTTGGGCTTGCCCTGGTCGGTGCGGAACACGCGGAAGATCGTCGGGAAGCGCGAGCGCCCGCGCGTGTAGATGTCGATCGCCCGATCGCCCTGGGAGACGACGTTCTGCCAGCCGTCCTTCTCACCGCACGGAGCGCCGATGCAGACCTGCGGCCGCGGCGCGCGGGTGTCCACGGTCATGGTCTTCTGCACGATCGCCGAGCGGCCCTCGTCACGCAGCGCGACGCGCAGGCGGTACTGGCCGTCGGGCACGACGCGCCCGTCGTCGCCCTTGCCGTCCCACGTCATCCGGCGCCAGCGGTTGGGCTGCAGCGGAACCGAGTCCACGAGCCGGCGCACGCGATCGCCGTCGAGGTTGACCACGTCGACCGTGGCGTCGTCGGCGACCTTGATCGAGACCGCGATGTCGCTGGCGTCACGGTTGCCGTCGCCGTTGGGCGAGAACGACGTCGTGATGTCCGGGACGTCGATGACGGGCGGCTCGCTCTTGAGCCGCTGGGCGACGAAGAAGGCCGCAAACGTCGCTCCCACCAGGACCACGAACGTGATCCGGGCGATCAGGGGCAGCGCCCCAGCCCGGGAAGGGCTAGCCGGTGGACTTGTCTTGGCCAATGACCACGACCACGTTCCACTCGCGCTGGCCCACCTGCACGGCCGCGGCCTGGATCTCGTCGCTGAGCTGCTCGACGCGCTCGATGCCGAGGACGTCCGCGACCCCCTCGGCGGCGCTCTTGTCGCCGCGGGCGTACATGACCGTCGACGTGGTGGTCTGCTCGGCCTCGCCGAGGTTGCCGAACAGGACGTTGCCGTCGGGGTAGCCGTCCTGGACGAGGTTGTCCCGGAACCCGCTGGCGAGGCCCGCCTCGTTCGTGCCGTTGAGGACGGCGACCTGCGCCTCCTCCTTGCTCACGCCCGGCTCCGGAGTGGCCTCCGGCGTCGCGTCGCCGCCCTCGGGCGTGGGGTCCTCCTCGATGCGGTTGCCGGCGGGAGGCGTCGGCGAGCTCGCGTTCTCGGGGTCGTCGCCACCGATCTGGGTGAACGCGAAGCCGACGCCCGCGATGACGAGCACCGCGGCGATCGCCGTGACGATGATCCCGCGCGCGTTGCCCTCGCGCCGCGGCGGCGGCGAGGCCGCGCGGCGGCCGGGCGACGCCTGGCTGCGACGGGGCGGCAGCGGCTCCAGCCGGCGCGCGGCGGGCGTGGCCG
>NZ_JAPCID010000019.1 GCF_027587175.1 Solirubrobacter deserti | reverse complement strand
CGCCGGAGGTACCGGCAGTAGCGCGGGCCAGGACTGGGCCGTTCAAAGGTACGCAACCGTCGAAAAGCACCACTTTGCCGCGGGCTCTAGCTACTCATGTTCCGGTCCGGGGTCGCTTGTTCCGGTCCGGGGTCGCTGATCGACAGGATCGTCCCCGCCGCAATCACACGATGCCCTTCTTGGACTTCCAACACCCCGCCCGGATGCACAAGATCCCGCACGGAGGACGGGTACCGAACGAGAACATCCGCACTGCACCTCCCGCCCGGCGGGACCCACAACGTGCCGTCGTGCTCGAACACGTCCTCGCCCGGCCGTATGAAGATCAGGCATCCAGTCAGGTCGCGCTGGCTCTGCTCGGACGCGCCGCCGAACCAGCAGTCGGGCCTGTAGCCGGACCCCACTGGCGTCTGCCGACCACCTTCCGCTGTGGTCGTAAGCAGCAGCGAGGCCACGAGCCGGAAGTGGTCGCCTGACGGAAGGTCGGGCGCGGGTTCGTGCACGCGGGCAACCTACCGCGCTGCCCCCGTGGCAACTGCGCTCTTGCTGTGAGCGGCGAGAGTGGCCGGATCGCCGACAAACACCACTTTGGCGGGGCGGGCGTAGATGCTCCGCGTGCATCGAAGGACTACGTCACTCGTCGCGCCGTAGTTCGCAGACGGCGTCCGCGAATTCGCCGAGTCGACCGTTGTAGCGGTCACCCCCGAAGTAGTAGGCCATGACGTCACCCGCGATCTGAAGGACATCTTCACGACTATCGGCCTCCGCAAGGACCAGGCGCGTGATTCGAGCGGCCTCGGAGTCGTATTCGTCAGCTGGTGCACCCGTCGTGACGAGCCCGACTGGGTCCGCGTGGACGAGGGCGGCCGCCACGTCGCGAAAGATCAACGCGAAGCGATCTGTGGCCTGCCACTCCGGATCGTTCGGGTCAACCGGCACGCGCGCGACCGTATCGTCTCGATCGGCTCAGTCCCGCTTCCGCCTGAACGGAGCGGTGGCACTCCGGCCGGAGACTGCCGGCCAAATGAGCGAAACCATCGATAAACACCACATTCGCTGAGCTCCGAGAAGCCGCCGTCTTCGCACGTGACCGAGGAGACCGCGGCGGGCCGCTCATCAGGAAGGAGAGCGCAGCAGGCGGATGCGTGTCGGCTCGATCGGCTGGGTCCAGCAGAGGAACCCATCGATGATTCGGCAGGGCATGTCGAGGGGCCGGTCCTCGGCGTCGAAGTCGTGCGCAAGCGTGACCTCCCACACGTCGAGCTCGCCATGAAGGTGTCGCCCCATGGCGACGAACCATCGCGCTTCTTCGCGATCGCGTGACAGGAAGATGCCGGCTTGTTCAGCCCCGATCGCGCCCGGGATGTTGTGTTCGGTGCCCATGCGGCGCCAGTCGAGTCCAAAACGGCGAATGGACTCGCGGTTTGCGCTGGGGCTTACGTGGAAAAGCACCGTCGCCACCGGGCCATTGTGGCGACGTGGCGCTGCTTCATCGCAGCCGGCGAGCCCGTACCGCTCGACCAGGAGAGGAGCGTCTTTCGTCGAGAAGCGCTACTTAGGCTGGCCCGGCAGCTACCGTCGGACCCGTACTCAACGACCGCCGCGACGACATGACCCTCGCCGAACTGGTCGAGGAGCTCGAGCTCTCCTACCCCGAGAAGGTTGCGAGCTTCGAACGGCGGTATCCCGAGGCGATGGCCGGGGTCGCCGAGGACGATCTCGACGCATGTGATCCCGAGGACCTTGACGACCTCGCTGGCGACCTTCGCAGGCTGCTCCGCGTCTGAGCGCGCAGCAGCCCTCACGTTCTGTTTCGTCGAGTAACGCCACTTTCGTTCCTCGTACGAGGTGCGCATCCCTCGGACGGCGCCTCGCGATGAATGCCGCTGTAGGTTGCGACGCATGAACGACGACCAAGCGGGGACGGGCGCGACCACGGCTGTGCTCGTAGACACGCTGCTCGATCTTGAGGTCGACGTAGATCAGGTTCTGCAGATGACGACGGACGAGAAAGTCGCGGCTGTGAGCGCCGCTGCTGCTCGCGGAGACCTGTCTCAGGCGAAGGTCGAGTCTTTGCGCGGCTTTGGGATTCCCATCTGAGAGCCGAGACCGGCGGCCCTGCCCACCGTCGAAGTAGCGGAACCGTCCAAAAGCGCTCTGTATGGCGGCGTGTTTTCGTTGCCGGAGGAGGGCTTCGCCGCCCGCTCGCACTTCACCTCGCATGAATGTCAGCGCACGCACAATCACGATCGTTCTGTCCCGAGCCCTGTCCCCGCTTCCCAGCGCTGATCGAATCGACACCTCTGGGCCAGCGCTTCCGATTGGGCTTAGGGCGGTGGGACTATGCCGCCAAGATGTCTAACGAGCCAGCCCGGGGGGCCCAAGACAGCGCTAAAGACTCCGTAGGACCAGTGGCCGCCGGAGCGATTGCCGGGATCGGCGCCTTGCTGTCGTTCGCGGTTAGCTTGGTGACTGGCGCCGGAGTGCTATCCGCGGTCGGGGTGTCCGTCCTCTTGGGAGTGGGACTGTTCCTTTGGGCGCGTGACGCTAGTAAAGGATGGGGTGATCTCGGGCAAAGCATCTTCGTGAGCGTTGTCGTGGCGATCGCTTTGACCGCTGCGCAGCGGGACGGGGATAAGCGCCGCGAAGACCAGCTCCGGTTAAACGAACGCCGGCAGCAACGAGCCGATGAGAAGGAGAATCTGCAACTAACGCTCACGCTCGAGGAGGACCTAACCGGCTTGGCCCTTCCGGGACGGGACCTAAGTGGTCTTTTCCTGGTCCGCAAGATTCTCAAGAGAGCAAATCTGCAAGGTGCGGATCTTCGCCGCTCAGACCTTTCCGCCAGCGTGTTCGATGGCGCGACTTTGCGATGGGCACGGCTGGACCGGGCACGGATGGCGGGGACGCGCTTCGTCGGCACGGATCTCCGTGAAGCCCGGTTCGACGGCGCCAACCTCTCCGGTGTGTACTTCCGAGGCGCCAAGTCCCGACGACTGAACGAGACTTCGTTCCGGCACGCGACACTCAACGCAAGCCATTTGGAACGTGCGGAACTTGTGGCGGCTGATCTTACAGAGAGCTCGCTGTACGAGGCTCAACTCGACTGGGTCGACGCTAGACAGACCATTCTCCGGGACGCTGATCTGATGTGGGCCGACCTCCACGGAGCGAACCTGGCCGGCGCTGATCTCCGTGGCGCGAGTCTGCAAGGAACGAACTTCTGCGGCGCAGCTGGGCTGGACTCGGCGCGGCTTGCCGGCGCGCAGTACAGCCCCGATACACGGTGGCCGCGTGGGTTCGACCCGAAGTCTCGAGGGGCCACGAAAGACGAGTTCATCACGGTTGAGGAGGGATCTCTGGGTCAGCCGGTATGCATCGTCGGTCCGCTTCACGACGAAGAGGACCTCCCGTTCGACGGGAGCGATATCCCGTTCCTCGGGCAACATGGCGATAGCGACCCTTGAGCCACCACCTCATGCTAAGTGGCGCTGCCGGGGCCGTACGGGCGCCGAGCCGCCGCGCTACTGCCCCACCGGCTTGGACCGCCCGTGCGGGAGGGCCTCTTCAGGTCGTTGATGCGCGCGCTCACTGTCGACGTGGCCGCTCTCTGGCGCGCTGGTGACACCGGACGGGTGCGAGTCGTCACGGGTGCTTACGACGGACCCGTCGGCGGACGACGCGCTTCGACGGCGGTCGAAATATGCGTAATTGTGGACTACGCTTCTTTCCAAGATCTTCGAACTACCCGCTCCGGTGGCAGCGTGCTTGCGACCGCAGCGCGAATCGCAATTGCGTGAGAGGCCGCGCCGAAGGCCGCTTTGACTGTCGGCTAGGGCGTCCCGTTTGCGGACGATACGCACGTTCAGTTACAGGACGGTCGAGCACGCCGCCGAACGACCGATCGGGGACGCACTAACCGTCATGCTGCTGGTTGCGGCCGGGACCGTCAGCGCGCGCGAGTGACGGCACCGCGCCCGCCGAGGTGAACGTCGAAGAACTCGACCACCCGTCGCTCGTACTCGCGCGGGTACTGGCGCAGCGCGGCCGTGTGAGAGGCGTGCGGCAGGTGCCAGAGGTGCGAGCGCTCGCCGCCGGCGTGGTCGTAGAGGTCGCCCCAGGTCTTCTCGACCTCGCCGGCCGCGATCAGCAGGCTCGGCGCGCGCATGCGGGCGATCTGGTCGGCGAGCGAGACGTCCGGGCCGGAGGTGCCCTGGATGGCCTCGATGGTCTTGAACATGAGCCAGCCGTTGAGGCGGGTCACGGGGCTGGAGGTGTACTCCTTGAGGTCCTCGTAGCCGATCGCGGCGGTCCCGTCGGCGACGACGGCGTTGACGTCGGTGCGGCGGGCGGCGATGTCGATCGCCATGTCGGCGCCGGTGGAGAGGCCGAGTGCGCCCACTCGGCCGGGCTGGACGTCCTCGCGCGTGGCGAGATAGTCGAGCGCGGCGGCGGCGTCCTTCTCGCGGCCCCAGCCGTAGGAGTTGGGGGTGCCGCCGCTGTCGCCCGTCCCGCGACCGCTGAAGAGCAGTACGCCGTACCCGTGGCGGACGAGCATCCGCGCGTGGCTGAGGGTGCCGCGGATGTCGCCGCTGCCGCCCGACATCATCAGCACGGCCGCGCCGGTGCGGGACGGGTGGTACCAGGCGTCGAGTTCCAGGCCGTCGGACGTGGTCAGGTGCACCGGCTCATAGGCGGCGCTCGGCGGGCTGCCGACGGCCCGGTGCAGCGAGTGGACCTCGATGATGGCCATGCCGACCGGCATGTGGACGAACAGCGCCACGAGCGGGGAGACGGCGACCACGCCGGCGCGGATCGCCCAGCGCTTGAACGGGCTCGCGGTGCGCTCGCCGCGATGGCGGAACGGGATCCAGGCCGCGAGCGCGATCAGCACGACGCCGGCGCCGAGCGCGAGGACGCCGGTGACGTCGTTGGCGGTGACGCCCTCGGACACGATGTGATGCGCGTGACGGCCACCGTTGAGCGTGGCGAGCACGCCGAACGTGAACGCCGTCGCCGCGCGGAGGCCGGGGCGCATCGACTCGAATCGGGCGACGGCGGCCAGTGTGGTCACGAGCGCGATCGCCAGCGCGATCCCGTGCTGGAAGAGCGGCACGCCGGCACCGGGAAGCAGGATCGCGTCGTCGACCGCGTGCGCGAGCGCGAACACGGCCGCCACGCTGAACACCACCGCCTCCGCCGAACGAGCACGAAGCCGTGGGAGCCGAGGCGCCCTCAGGGCAGAGGTGGTCATCTTGAAGCTCCGTCGCTCGCCGTTGGGGACATGCCGACAGCGTCTCTTGAACGCGGCGCCGCCGACACCGAGCAGCCAGGCGTGCTGACCTCCCCGACATGTCCGGGTGAGGGTGCGGCTGCCCGCACCTGCGACGGCTCGCGTCCCTCGCGCGTGAAGCCGCAAATCCCCTGCGACTCCGAGGCGAGCCGCTGGCCGAGCTAGAAGTCCAGCGCGCGGATCCGGGTGACGTACTTCGTCCAGCCGGTGGTGCGCTCGTCGCCGGTCCAGTAGAGGACGCGGTTGGCGCCGCGCAGGCCGCGCGGCGTGACCGGCCGCGCGCAGAAGCCGTCCGGCCTCGCGGTGAGCTGTCGCGTTGTCCAGGTCCGGCCTTCGTCCGGCGTGAACCACTGCTCGACCTGGCTCCACGTGCCGATCGTTCGCGACAGGTAGACGAAGCGCGGGTCCTCGTGGTCGAGCGACGCCCCGCCGGACCCGAAGTGCTCGCGTCCGCGTCCCGCCTCGATGATCTTGCGGCTGACCCACCGCTCACCGTTGTGGTACGCGTAGTAAAAGGTGTCCTGGCCGGCTCGCAGCCGTGTGTAGACGACGCGCGGGCGGCCCTCGGCGGTGAGCGCGATGTCCATCGGCCAGGCGCTCCCGCCCTGTGCGGTGAAGCGGTAGATGCGGTCGAGCGCGGAGACGTGCAGTGGCACGTCGTCCAGGGTTCCGAGCCGGCGCCCGCTCATCGCGGAGAGCTCTCCTGCTTCATAGCGGAGGTAGTGGAGGCCACTGGGCGTGCTGTGCGCGTTCCCGTTGCTGAAGATCGCGTGGATCCGCCGGTTGCCGTCCCCGACGTACTTGGCGTACGGCCGCGCCCCGCCGCCGCTGCGGACGAGCTCGCGTGCCGGCACCCACGTGTGGCCGTCCTCGGTGTAGGAGAACGTCGGGTTCCAGCCGCCGCCGCGCCAGAACAGCCACAGCTTGTCCCGGAGCTGGATCGGGTTCGGGTACGTGTAGCCCAGCCCGCCGGGGACGTTGGTCGGCACGGTCCGGACCCGCCCGAACTCCTGGATCGAGTGACGATGCAGGGCGACCATGTAGCGCATCACGCTCGGGATGCCGGGCGGCGGCAGGTGGTGTCCGGAGTGCGGTGAGAAGAACACCATCAGGTGCCCGTCGCGGCGGAACACGAGCGAAGGGTTGTTGTGATCGTCGCGGCCCAGGCCGCGGAAGATCAGGCGCTTGGACAGCCGGCCGCCGCGGGTGTAGCGGGCGACCCACACGTTGCCGGTCGTCGAGATCCAGCCGGTGAAGGTGTGCCCGTCGTGCGAGATCGCGCGCGGATCGCCGAAGTACGACCACGCACCGGCTCCGAGCTCGCGATCCACCGCCATCGTGTCCTCCTCCTCGAGGGTTTGGGCGAGTATCCCTGAGTCAAGGGACCCGCGTGACGGCGTGGGCCGAGTGGCGTCGACCCGTGCGCGTCCACAGCACGAGCGCCCGCGCGCCGGGGCTGAGCCGCACGATGCGCGGCGCAGCGCTCGGCCACGGCTCGCCAAGCGCCACGGGCTCGCCGAAGCCCGCGGGCGAGGCAACGCGCTGTGCAGCCATGACGCGCTCGTCGGGGGACCTTGAGGACGGCGCTCGGGCGGTCCACGCGACCACGGCGCGCCCGTCGTCGCCGGCGGCCAACACCGGCGCCCGCGGCGCGGCGTTCGCTCCGAGCACGGCGGCGACGCTGAGCGGCATCCCCGGTCCGGCCTCGGACAAGCGCACCCGCGCGCCGGCCGGCTCGACCCACGCCACAGCCGTGTGCCCGGCGCGCGTCACGGTCACGTCGCCGAGCGTCACGCCGCCGCCCGGGTTGACGACCTCGGCGGCCCCGAACGGCTCACCGGCCGGCGCCCGGTGCAGGCGCAGCCCATCGCCGGGGCGCAGCGGGACACGCTGAAGGCTGTAGACCACCGCTGCGGTCCCGTCGGCGCCGATCGCGGCGCGAGGGACGTCACTGGACTCCGCGGCCAGCCGGTGCGGCGGCCGGAACCGTGCACCGGCCGCACGCAGCGCCGCCCACGCCGTCGGCCGCAGCGTCGACCGCCATGTCAGGACGACATCCCCGCGGTCCCCGATCGCGGCGGCGACGGCCGTGCAGCACGGCACGCGCTGCAGTGGCGAGATGGCCTGCGGCCGGCCGAACGCTCCGTCGCCGGGGTCGCGGGCCGCGGCCTCGAGCCGCCAGCGCCCGTCCGGCCGATGCGCGTACCACACGACCACCGCGGCGCCGCCACGCGCCACCGCGAGCGCCGCCAGGTCTGCCCGGCTGCCCCGTGTCACCGTGCGCAGCCGGCCGACCCGCCCGGCGGCGTCGATGCCGGCGACGCGCACCCGCCGCCCGGGCGCTCGCCCGCTGTGCAGCGCGATCAAGCCACGCCCGTCCTCGGCCAGGGCCGCTCGAACCGGCCGCTGGCCTGCGGGCAGCCGCAGAAGCGTCCGCCAGGGCCCGAACGACTCACGGGGCGCCGCGACGCGCCACGCCACGGATGACGAAGTCCGCCCGACCTCGAACGCGCGCCCCGTGTGATCGACGGCGAGGTCCATGGGAATCGTGGCGGCGAGCAGAAGCCCGAGCGCGGCGGTCACATCCTCGACAACACGTCGCCGCCACCTGCGGAGCGCAATGCCGAGACTCAGCCCGTGGGCAGTTGGAGTTCGGTCATCGTGTCGGCGTGGCGATGGATGATCTTCCAGCCACCGAGGTCGCGACGGAACAGCATGGTCACCCGGAGGATCTGCGGACGGCGCTGCGTCTGCCCCGCATAGAGGACGTTGGAGCGCTCGATCGCGACGGTGTAGGCCAGCCGGCCCTGGACGTCCCGGACGAGGTACTGGAACTCGACCCTGGCGCCGCTTGGGCGGAATGCGGTCGCCGCGAGGAGATAGCGCTGGTGCACGGCCGCGGTGCCGGCGTCGCCGAGGCCGCCGAAGCCGCCGAAGATGGACACCGGGTCCTTGCGGGCCGTCATCGCCAGCCACAGCGACGGATCACCGTTGACGAAGGCGGTGTTGGCGGCCTCGTAGTGCCGCAGGAAGGACTGGAAGTCGTGGGTGTGCGTGACGCTGCTCGTCGCGGACTCTGTCGACAGCGTGAGGCCACAGAGCGCGGCGATGGCCGCGGCGAGTACGGGTAGCGAGCGTCGCCGAGATGCGTTGCGCATGGTGGCTCCTTGGTGCTGGGGGGACTGGTGATGTGCTGAACGCACGCGGCGGTTCGCCATCACGTCGGAAGGTCGAGGAACGAGATGGCGGCGCGCCACGTGCCGTCGCCGTCGCGGCCGAGAACGTGGACGCCGGCGCCCACCACCACCAGGGCGGTGCTCCGCACCTGCAACACGTGCTTGGCTCGCGCGACGTAGGTGCGACCCACGAGCATGTCGCCGACGGCTTCGCGCCCCCGAACGACCAGGCCGCCCGGCGTCGCGAGCAACGCGGCGTCGTGGAACAGGTCGTCGAGCAGTGCCCGGTCATGCTGCAGACACGCGTCTTCGATCAGCGTGTCCAGTTCTTCGGGGGTCCGCGCTGCTGCCGTCATAGAGGTTCAGCGTGGCCGCCGCCCGCGCCGCCGTCCATTCCAGGAAGGTGGTATTTGCGGCTCGCGCCGGGCGGCGTAGAGTGCAGCCATGCGCGTGTATGCGAAGGAGCGCGCATACGAGCGGATCGCTGCCCTCGCGGGTGCAGGGCTCGACCTCGTGAGCCTCTGGCGCGAGAGCGCCGACGTCATCCGCTCGGTGGTCCCGTACCACCTGGCCCCGTGCTGGTTCACGCTGGATCCGGCGTCCTTGCTCGTCACGAGCCACTTCAACGAGTACATGCCGGTGTTGCCGCCCGAGCTGCTGGCGCGCGAGTGCTACCCGGATGACGTCAACCGCCTCGCCGACATCGCCCGTTCGCGGCGCGGCGCGTCGACGCTGCACGAAGCGACCGGCGGTGATCCCAGCACCAGTGCTCGCTGGCGGGCCAACCGCGAGCTCGGCGCCGACCAGGAGCTGATCGTCGCCCTGCGCACCGCCAGCGGCGCGGCGTGGGGCGGGCTCGGGCTCTATCGCGAACCGGGCGCGCCGATGTTCGGCGACGACGAGGTCGAGTTCGCGTCGGCCATCTCCGCGCCGCTCGCCGACGGAGCGCGGCGGGCGCTGCTGCTGGGCGAGGCGCTCGACCCGGAAGGCCCCGAGGCTCCGGGGCTGGTGGTGCTGACCGCGGATTGGGAGTTGGAGTCCGCGACGCCCGGCGTCGAGCAGTGGCTCGCCGACCTGCCGGAAGGCAACTGGGACGCCGGGGCGCTGCCGTCCGCGGTGCTGACCGTGGCCGCGCAGGCCCTGCGCTCGACCGACGGCAGCGAGGCGCCCGGCGAGATCGCCGTGGCGCGAGTCCTCAGCCGCTCAGGACGCTGGCTGATCCTCCACGGAGCGGTGCTTCAGGGCGGCGGCCAGCGACGCGCCGCCGTGATCGTCGAGCCGGCCCATCCAGCACGCATCGGCCCGCTGCTCATGTCGGCGTACGGGCTCTCCGACCGGGAACAGGACGTCACGCGCCTCGTCCTTCAGGGCGAGTCCACCGCGGCCATCGCGGATCGGCTCGTGCTCTCGCCGCACACCGTCCAGCAGCATCTCAAGAGCATCTTCGAGAAGACCGGCGTGCGCAGCCGGCGAGACCTCGTCGGAAAGGTGTTCTTCTCCTACTACGAGCCCCGCATACGCGAGAACGAGGAACGGGTTCCGCAACACAAGCCCGTTCGTGGCGGCCCGAAAGTCGCCCATTGACACACGAGCCGCCTCCCAACCGCCACAGGCGTGGGTCCGGTCGAAGACCAGCTCGTCAGCCGTCTTTGACGTCGACGATCTTGCCGTCCGGCGGCGGCTCGTGCTCGAGGCGGACCTCCTCGCGCCGCACCGGCACGGTCTTCTCCACGTGCTCGACGACGGTGTGCTTGCGCAGCCGCACGCGCTCGCGCGGCTTGGCCGGGGCGACGTCGAAGGAGACCTCCTCCTCCGAGCGCACCATCTCGGCCTCGGGGCCCTCGTCGCCGGACAGGATCTGCGTGGGCTCGCCGTAGTGCGACGCGAGCGTGTCCTGCTCTTCGTCGGTGAGGTTGACGTCGGCGTCGACGTGGGGCGCCGAGTGGATCTCCTCGACCGTGTACGGGACCTGGACGTCGTCGCCGAGCGGGCGGGCGCCGTCGAGCGGGACCATCGACTCGCGGCGCTTGAACAGGCCGGTCTGGACGCCGGCGTAGGCGGGCCGGTCATTCTCGTCGAGGTAGAGCGCGCCGAGCGTGCCGGCCTTCTCGCCTTCGCGGTCGACGACGGTCTTGCCGCGCCACGCGAGGACGGTGTCGAGATCGGGCATGCGCCTGAACTACCCAGGACCACGGGCGGGTAGCACCCCGGTCGTGACCACAGCGATCATCATCGCCGCCGTCGTCCTGGTGCTCATCCTCGTGGCGGTGCTGCTGCTACGGGCACGGCGCCCGGACCCGGCGCAGAGGCGGGTCGAGGCGCGAGCCCGACTCGCCGAAGCCGGGCGCCACGAGGAAGCGGCGGCCGAAGCCGAACGCAACGCGCAGGAGTTGCGCGCGCATGCGGACGAAGAGCGGTCGGTGGCCGAGGCCCACGCTCGCAAGGCGCGCGAGGCCGAGGCCGAGGCTGAGCGGGCCCAGCAGGAGGCGCGGGAGCGCCAGGGCGCCGCTCAGGCGCACGCCGAACGGGCGCGCGACATCGACCCCGACATCGACCGGAAGGCGTAGCGGCGGGGCCGGCTCCCCAGCCGGCCCCGCTCGCCCTCAGGCGCGCTGGTCGTCGACGTCGATGCGCTCGGAGCGCACGGTCTCGTTAACCTCGCGCTGCTCGGTCTCGACGTCCTTCTCGAGGCGGATGCGCTCCTTGGGCACGGTGCGCTTCTCGGCGACGACTTCTTCCTCGTGGAGCACGACCTCGTGCTCTTCTTCGGAGATGTCGGGGCCGTCGAGGGCGGCGTCGACGTTGGCGTCGGTGATCGGCTCGCGTTCGACGCGGACTTCCTCGCGGCGGACCGGGACGGTCTCGGTGACCTGGTCTTCGACGACGTACTTCTTCAGGCGCACGCGGCCGGACTCGCGCTCGGTGGTGCCGACGCGCAGCTCCTCTTCGGAGCGGGTGATGGCGTTGTCGGTGTTGGGGCCGCTGGTGTCGTGGCCGGGGCCGCCGGCCTCGCCGCGCGTGGTGGTGTCGACGTCGCGGTCGACGTCGCCGCGGGTCGTCGTGCCGGCGTCGAGGTCCGTGCGGTCCTCGTCGCGATCGAGCACGCCGGAGCCGCCGTCGAAGTCGCGGTACTCGCGCCCGTAGTGCTGGTAGAGCGTGCGCTCCTCGTCGTGTGAGAGCTGGCCGTCCGGGTCGATGTTCGGGGCGTCCTTGACCGTCGCCTTCTCGTACGGGACACGCACGCCATCACCGCTGGGCTGCGCCTCCGCGAGGGGGACGAAGGTGCGCTTGGTGCCGAACAGGCCGGTCGTCACGACCGCCCACTCGGGCTGGTCGGTCTCGCGATCGAGATAGATGTCGTCGATGGAGCCGATCTTGTCGCCGTCGTTGTCGACCAGATCCTGGCCGCGCCAAGCCAGCACGTCTTCACGCGTGTACGCCATGGGGCATTCCCTCCTAGATGAGATGTACGTCGGCGGGGACGACCTCCTGGGACCCAGGTCGTCAACCCGTTAGAGCGAGGATTGCCGTCGCCTCGTTCGTGAAAACGATCACGGCGGGATCGGAATTCGACGCCGTCACGGAAACGACCGCGTCCGTTTTGGACGGTTGGTCGATGGTGAGTCCGCCGGGGCCGTTGGTAGCGTCGCGCAATGCACGACGCCGATCTCGAACACCTGCTCAGCCGACCCGCCGTGATCGCGGCGGTCCGTGACCTCGGCGTCGCGTCCCTGTCACTGGAGGACGTTCTGAGCGCCCTGCACGGGTTCGGCGCCGTGCGGATCGTGGTGGACAACGACGCCGAGCAGCCGTATGTCTGCCTGCTCCGGGACGGGGAGGAGCGCGGCCGCGGCCGGACCGTCCTGCACGCGGCGGTCGCCTGCTGGGCGGGCGCGCTGGAGGGCTTGAGCCGCTACACCGCGCAGGGCGTCGACGAGATCGAGCGCTTCCTGCTCGGCTCGGACTAGCGGGTCAGAAAGCGCTCGAGCCGGGCGAGCCCTTCGCGCAGCTCGTCGCGGGACGCTGCGTACGACAGCCGGACGTGAGTGTCAGCGGTATGGCTCCCGAAGTCCGTGCCGGGCGTGAGCGCGACGTGCTGCTCGGCGAGCGCGCGGGCGCAGAACTCCCACGCGCTGAGGCCGGTGCCGGCGACGTCGAAGTACACGTAGAACGCGCCGTCCGGCAGCGCGGGGACGGGGAGCCCGATCCGCTCGAGCCCGTCCAGGACGAGCGCCCGCCGGGCGGCGAGCTCGGCGCGCCGCTCCTCGCACACCGCGAGCGACTCCGGCGTGAACGCGGCCAGCGCCGCGTGCTGGGTCGGGGTGGACGCGCACAGGAAGTAGTTCATGGCGAGCTTCTCGACCGCGGGCACGAGCACCTCGGGCAGCACGACCCACCCGAGTCGCCAGCCCGTCATGCCGAAGTACTTGGAGAAGCTGTTGATGACGATCGCCTCGGGGTCGGCGCTGAGCACGCTTTGCGGCGCGTCGTCGGACAGGTTGAGGTAGATCTCGTCCACGATCCGCCACGCGCCGCGCTCGCGCGCGAGATTGCAGATCGCGGCCAGCTCGTCGTTCGTGATCGACGTACCGGTCGGGTTCGATGGCGACGCGACCATCACGGCGCTCGTGCGCTCGGTCCAGGCCGCCTCGACGGCGGCCGCGGCGAGCTGGTAGCGCGTCTCGGCGGTGGAGGGCAGCGCGACGACGGTCCCGCCGAAGCTCTGCACCATCGCGCGGTTGCAGGGATAGGAGGGGTCGGCGAGGATCACTTCGTCGCCGGGGTCGGTCGTCGCGGCGGTCACGGCCAGCAGCCCCGCGGACGCGCCGGACGTGATGATGATGCGGGCGGGATCGACGTTGACGGCGTGCCGGTCCTTGTAGAACCCGGCGATCGCCTCGCGCAGCGTCGGCAGCCCCATCGGGATCGTGTACGGCAGCGGCCGGCCGTCCATCACCGCGCGCATCGCCTCCCGCACCGCGGGCGGCGCGCCGAAGTCCGGCTCGCCGATCCCGAGGCGGACCACGTGATGGCCCTGCGCCTCCAGCGCCGCGGCCTGCTGACCGAACGCCAGGGCGTGGAAGGGCTCGACCTCGAGCGCGCGCTGAGAGAGCTTCATCGCGACATCACGGTAGTGGTGACGTCGGGGCGACGAGCGAGGCGTTCAGCACATCCAGCTGATCCGCGAGACGCTGCGCGGCACGCCCGTGATCCGGCCCTCGATGCACTGGTACACGCGCCGGTCGCCCTCGACCACCCGCTTGCGCACGACCAGCCGCACCTTGCCGCGCACGACGTAGCCGTCGGCGCAGCTCGGCTCGCACACCAGCACCCGCGCGTTCCCGCGGGCGATCGCCTTCGTCCAGCCCCAGTGGATCCAGCGCAGGCCGGTGAGGTTGACGTCACGGAAGTCCACCTTGCGCGGCTTCTGCGCGAGGCGGCCGGTCATCGGGTCGCGGACATAGGACTTCTCGGCGGCGTGCGCGATGCCCGGGGCGGACACGGCGACGACGGTGAGAGCGGCGGCAAGGGTACGGCGCATCGCGTAAGCGTCGCACGCGGCGGCCGCATCAGGTCCACGTCGTCAACTTGTCCGGGTTGCGCATGGACCACAGGCGGTCGACGCGCCCGTCGGTGGTGGTGACCGAGGTGACGGCGAGCACGGTGGCGTCCGGGGCACGCGCGATGAGCCCTGAAGCGCCGTTGACGGTCGCGATGTGCAACGTGAGTCCGGGCTGGCGATCCAGGACCGAGAGCAGTAGACGCGCTACGGGGACCACGCCCGCGATCGGATCCCGGGCGGCGCTGACGTGTCCGCCGCCGTCGACGAAGGCGATCACGGCCGGGTCGAGCTGGCGGACGAGCGCGTCGAGGTCGCGCGCTTCCCACGCCCGCTTGAGCGCGGCCACGACAGCAGGGTCGACGGCGCGCCCGCGCGCCTCGTCCGCGCGGCGCCGGCCGGACGAGGCGAGCTGGCGGCAGGCGTGTTCGGTGCGGCCCACGATCTCGGCGATCTCCGCGTACCGGAACCCGAAGACGTCGTGCAGCACGAACGCGACCCGCTCGGCGGGCGTCATCCGCTCCAGGACGACGAGCAGCGCCATGCTCAGCGACTCGTCGAGCTCCGCGAGGTCCGCCGGGTCCTCGGACGTCCCGACCGGCTCGGGCAGCCACTCGCCGACGTAGTGCTCGCGCCGGACGCGGGCGGAGCCGAGGATGTCCAGGCAGATCCGGCTGACGGTCGTCACGAGCCAGGCGTCGCGCGAGCGCACCTCGCGACGGCGCGCCTCCGGCAGCGCGTACCAGCGAGCGTGCGCCTCCTGGACGGCGTCCTCGGCCTCCCCGATCGATCCGAGCAGCCGGTAGGCGACAGCGCGCGCGTTCATGTCTTCAGGACGAGCCAGCACGAGGAAACGTCAGGCTGACGATTCGACGCGCTGCGCCGTCTCCCGAGCATGACGACCTTCATCAACGTCTTCGACGTCGACCCCGATCGCCAGCAGGAGCTCGTCGACCTGCTGATCGACGGGGTCCAGCAGGTGATCCGCCACCGCCCGGGATTCATCGGCTCGACGATCCTCGCCGGCCTGGACGGCGCGCGCGTCATCAACCTCACCGAGTGGGAACGGGCGGAGGATGCGAGAGCCACCCAAGGCGACCCCGCGGCGGCGGCGTACGCCCAGCGGGCCGTGTCGCTCGCGGCCGCCGACCCGGCGCTGTACCGCGTCGCGGCGGACATCCGCTGAGACGCGTGAGCGCGGTGCGACGATGTCGTCCGTGAGGTCTCCCCAGACGTTGACCGAGAGCGACCGGCGGCTCGTGGCCGCTTGGGCCGCGGACTGCGCTGAGCGGGTGCTGTGGGTGTTCGAGGCCGACGCGCCAGAGGATCATCGCCCTCGCGCATCGATCGAGCGCACTCGAGCGTTCGCTCGCGGCGAGCTGAACACGGCCGAGGAGATCCGCCGGCGGTTCGCCGGGGGCGGCGCGGCGCGTGAGGTGACAGCGCCGGCCGCCGTCGCCGCGGCCCGCGCGGCGGGACAGGCCGCGGCGGTCGCGCACATGGGGGCACATGCGCTGGGGGCTGCGGGCTACGCCGCCAAGGCCGCCGGGCTGGCCGCGGCCGACCAGGACGCCGCGGTCGCCGAGGAGATCCGTTGGCAGCTGGACCACATGTCGGTGGGCGTGAGGGCCGCGCTGCGATGCCTTCCGCTCCTCGGCGAGGACCGGTCCGGCCCGCTCGGGCCGGGGCTGCTGGCCTCGGGACTCCAAGGCACGATCATCCGTGAGCTGCAAGTCGCGCTCTCGGGCGAGAGCTTGACGTTCTCCCGTCCGATCGGACCGCCATGACCGAGGTCCGTGTCGGCCTGTGCGGTTTCACGATGGCGTTCGCCGACTACGTGCGCGAGTTCCCGGTGGTGGAGGTCCAGCAGACCTTCTACGAGCCGCCCGCCGACGCGACGATGCTGCGCTGGCGTCACCGCGCGCCACCGAGCTTCGAGTTCACGCTCAAGGCCTGGCAGCTGATCACCCACGAAGCGTCAAGTCCGACCTACCGCCGTCTGCGTCGCACCCTCAGCTCCGACGAACGGAGCCAGTGCGGCAGCTTCCGCACGACGCCCGTGGTGCTCGACGCCTGGAACCGGACGCTGGAATGCACGCGGCTGCTGCGCGCCACCGCGGTGCTCTTCCAATGCCCGCGAAGCTTTCGCCCGACCGCTGACAACGCCGACCGCATGCGTCAGTTCTTCGCCGCAGTCGATCGCCCCGCTGGCGTGCGCCTGCTGTGGGAGCCGCGCGGCCCGTGGCCGGCGGAACTGGTGCTGGACCTCTGTCGCGAGCTCGACCTCGTCCACGTCGTCGACCCGTTCGTGGACAGCACCGTCACGCCGGAGCAGACCTACCTCCGCCTGCACGGACTGACCGGCGCCCGTCACGTCTACACCGACGACGAGCTCGCCTCCATCGCGGCGGCGCTGCCGGCCACCGGCACCGCCTATGTCATGTTCAACAACCTGCCGCGTATCGCCGATGCCCGTCGTTTCGCGACCGCTCTACGCGGTGAGTAGCCTGCGTTGATGGCCTTCCAGCGCCTGCCGCTCGCCCAGCTGGAATCCGCGGTGATCGCGCCGGTCATCTCGCCGCTGCCGACCGCGGTCGCGCTGATCGCGCACGTCCTGCGCGGCTCCCTGCCCGAGTTGCGCGGCACGGTGCTCGCCCAGTTGCGCCCGCGGGACGTGGAGGCGCTGCTGCCGCTGCTCGCCGTCGAGCGCGGCGACGGCGGCGGTGGGCGACCGAACGAGATCGTCCCACCCGGAAGTTCGATGACGGATCAGCTCGAAGCGGTGATCGCGGTGGATCCCGACGTGTTCACCGCCGGGGTTGAGGCGGCGGAGCGGGCAGGGCATCCAGTCGGGCCCTGGCGCGCCGCGGCCGCGGACCCGGGGCGCTGGCTGCGGGCGTACGCGGTCGCGGTGCGCCGCGCGTGGACGGCGCTGGAGCCGATGTGGGTCCAGGCGGCCGGACGGCTCGACCGCGAGGTCGAGCGCGTGAGCGTCGCGCTTGCGCGGGGCGCCGGCGGCGCGTTGATCGCGGAGCGGTTCCCGCAGAGCGCGGTCGAGGCGGAAGCGGTGCTGCTGCCGAGCCACTCAGGCGCGCCGGGGGACGTGCGCGCCGGGCCCGCGCTCGTGCTGCAGCCGTTGCTCGCGCCGGATACCGCCGCGGGCTGGACGGACGACTACGGCAGCGTGTGCCTCGCGGTGCGCTACCCCGTGCCCGCCCCCGGGGTCGACGTGCCGCCACCCGCGTCGCTGGAAGCGCTGCTCGGGCCGCCGCGGGCGCGCATCCTCGCGCACCTCGATCGCCCGGCCTCGGCCGGGGAGCTCGCGCGCCTGCTGCGGGGCGTGCCGAGCATGGCGAGCCACCACGTCCGCGCGCTCGAGCGTGCCGGCCTGGTGAACCGCGTGCGCGAGGGCCGCGCCGTCATCGTGCGGCGGACGGCGCGTGGGACCGAGCTCGTCGCCCTGTACACAGCATCCCCGTGAACGCGGCCACGAACTCGCCGCGCGCGGCGGCGTCCGCCTGCTCGGCGAGCCACAGGTTCAGCTCGCGGTCGAGGTCCTGCAGCGTGCCGAGGACGATCCCGCGCCACACGGGCTCGGAGACCGTGAACGAGAAGGGCCGGGCCGCGATGTCCGTGAAGCCGCGATCGCGCAGCAGTCGCGGGAGCCGCCGCCCGGCCCAGGGTTGCGGGAGCGCGGCGTGCAGGGCGGCTTGCGCACGCATGACCACGGCATCGCGCGCGCTGCCGGGTGCCAGCATCGTCGCGCCGTAGTCGAGCTCGAACAACGCCACCCGCCCACCGGGAACCAGCAGGCGGACGAGCCCGTCGAGCGCGCTGTCGGGCAGGTACATCAGCACCCGCTCGGTGCAGATGACGTCGAAGGAGCTTTCCGGCAGGTCGAGCCCGTTCAGGTCCGCCCGCACCCAGGCGAGATTCGGGCGCGGATCGCGACCCGCGATCGCCAACAGCTCGGCGTTGTGGTCCACGCCGGTGACGTGCGCGTCGGGGTGCTCGTCTGCCAGCCGTCGCGTCTGAAGCCCGATCCCGCACCCGGCGTCAAGGACGCGTTCACCCGCAGCGGGGCGGACCGCCGCCGCGAGTGCCCGCCGGACGAGCTGGATGCCCGGTAGCCGGTCGACCTCCTGGAGGAAGGCGGTGAGCTCGTTCACCGGCGTGCCCGTCGGGCCGCGAAAGCCTTGATGCAGGTCCGTCATGGTTCCCACGGTCGCGCTTTCGAGCACCGCAAGCGAGGATTTCGAGCTTCCTCGAAAGGTTCCGGAACGGGCTCTATGGCGGGCGGAGCGATGACTCACCACCGGTGAGCCGGTCGGTGTAGGTATGCGCAACCTCGTCATCACGCAGAACATCACGCTCGACGGCGTCATCGACGCCGCCGGCGACTGGTTCGGACCCGCGAACCGCGACGACGCCTGGGACGACTCCGACCTGATCCAGGCGCAGACCGAGCAACGGGAAGGTGCCGACGCGCTCCTGGTCGGCCGCACCACGTTCGAAGAGATGCGCGGCTACTGGCCCAGCCAGACCGACGACACGACGGGCGTCAGCGACTATCTCAACCGGGTGCGCAAGTATGTCGTCTCCGGCCGCCTCCAAGCCCCCGGCGGATGGGAGCCGACGACGATCCTGCGCGGGCTCGACGACGTCCGGGCGCTCAAGGGCGAGCCCGGGGCGGACATCGTCGTCACGGGCAGCTTGACGCTCGTCCGGGATCTGGTGCCCAGCGGCCTCGTGGACGAGTACCGGCTCTTCCTGTACCCCGTCGTCGTGGGCGGCGGGCAGCGGCTCTTCGAGTCCGGGACGCAGCTCCGACAGCTCGAGACCGTGGAGACCCGCCGGTTCGACTCAGGGCTGGTGCTGTTGCGCTATCGCGTGGCGTAGTCGCCTCAAGCGTCGCGGCGCGTAGAAGCGCACAAGCTTCACAACGCATTGACATTCCGGCCGCGGGCGCCGTCGTAGCGTCCGGCGCATGCACAGACGTGTCCTCGCCTCCGCCGTAGCCGGAGTGCTCGCACTTGGTCTTGCCGTGCCGGCGGCCGAAGCCAGCCGCACCTGGGGTTCCGGTCATCGCGGTGAGCCGCTGGTCATCGGGCATCGCGGCGCGTCCGCGTACCGGCCCGAGCACACCCTCGCGGCCTACCAGCTCGCGATCGACATGGGCGCCGACTACATCGAGCCCGACCTCGTCTCCACGAAGGACCGCGTGCTGGTCGCGCGCCACGAGAACGAGATCTCCGGCACGACGGACGTCGCCTCGCGCCCGGAGTTCGCCAACCGCCGCACGACGAAGACGATCGACGGCACCGCGATCACCGGCTGGTTCACCGAGGACTTCACGCTCGCCGAGCTCAAGACGCTGCGCGCGATCGAGCGCATCCCGCAGCTGCGTCCGCTCAACACGGCATTCAACGGGCTCTACCAGGTCCCGACGCTGCAGGAGGTCATCGACCTCGCCAAGCGTGAGGACGTCGGCATCTATCCCGAGACCAAGCACCCGACGTACTTCGACTCGATCAACCTCTCGCTCGAGGAGCCGCTCGTCCGCACGCTGCGCGCGAACGGCCTCGATCGCCCGAACGCCGACGTGTTCGTGCAGTCGTTCGAAGTCTCCAACCTGCAGGAGCTCTCGCGTGACCTGCGCGTGCCGATCGTCCAGCTCACGAGCGCGGCCGGCCGCCCGTACGACTTCACCGCCAAGGGTGACCCGCGCACCTACGCCGACCTGACGTCCGCGAGCGGCCTGCGCTGGGTGTCGCGCTACGCCGACGGCCTCGGGCCGGAGAAGAACCAGATCGTCCCGCGCGACGCGGCGGGCAAGCTGCAGGCGCCCACGTCGCTCGTGAACGACGCGCACCGCGCCGGCCTGCAGGTGCACCCGTACACGTTCCGCCCGGAGAACAACTTCCTCTCGGCCGACCACCGCGAGGGTGACCCCGCGAGCCCCGAGTACCCGCGCGCCCGCGGCAACCAGGCCGCGGAGCTCAAGCTGTTCTTCAAGCTCGGCGTCGACGGCGTGTTCGCCGACAACCCGGACACCGCGGTCGCCGTGCGTCGCAAGGTCTTCGGCCGCTGAGCCCGGCCTAGGACCAACGGCCGATGGACCGTCGGCGGACCCGCACCTAGGGTCCGCCGCATGTCCATCCAGCACCAGGCCGACATCGCTGAGCTGCGCGCGATCATCGCCGACGTCCAGACCGGCTTCAACGAGAACGACCCCGAGCTGCTGGTCGGGCACTTCACCGACGAGGGCACGGCCGTCAACGTCATGGGTGCGCTCCTGCGTGGCCGTGAGGCGATGCTCGAGGCGAGCCGCGAGCTGCTCACCGGGCCGCTGAAGGACGAGCGCGCCCGCTACGTACTGGGCGACGTCACGTTCCTCGGGCCCGACGTCGCGGTGGCGCACAAGACCGCGCGGGCGATCGACCGCGCCGGGGCGGAGCTGGACGCCCGGGACGCGATGATCGCCCTGTACGTGTTCGTGCGCGAGGCGGGCCGCTGGCGAATCGCGGCGCGGCAGAACACGTTGATCCGCTGAGGCTTGGTCGCGTACGGTCTCCTCATGTCACTCGAAGGCCTCAACCCGCCGACGCTCGCGACGCCCGACACCTACACGCAGGTGATGATCGCCGAGGGGCGGCGCCTGGTGTTCATCTCCGGCCAGGTCGCGGAGGACCGGGACGGGAACTTCGTCGGCGCGGGTGACCTGGCGGTGCAGGCGCGGGAGGCGTTCGCGAACGTCGGTCGCGCGTTGGCGGCCGCCGGCGCTCGCCCGGACGAGGTGGCCAAGCTGCAGATCTTCGTCGTCGGGCTCACGCTCGAGCACCTGCCCGTGATCGAGGCCGCGCGCGTGGCCGTGTTCGGCGACCACAAGCCCGCGGACACGCTGCTCGGGGTCGCCGCCCTCGGGTACGCCGACGCGTTGATCGAGGTCGAGGCGGTCGCCGTGCTCGACCGTCAGTCGGCGTAGCGGTAGGTCGTCTCCTCCGAGCCCTCGCCGTAGGGCGGTTCGTCGGCGGGACGGCGCTCGTTGGCGCCGGGGTCGACGGTGAACACATGGCGCTCGCCGAGCACGCGCGAGGTCTCCGGGTCGATCAGCAGCTCGGTGCGCGTGTTCGTCGGCCCGTCGTCGTCGGTCGCGATCAGCGCGGCGGCGGGGCGGCCGAGCGCGTCGGTCGCGGTCGGGTCGACGCGCACATCCGGCACGCGGCTGAGCGCGCGGTAGACCGCGGCGCGGACGTCCGGGCTCACGCGCGGCGCGGTGAGCACGTTCTCGGCGTAGAGCAGGGTCTCGGCGATCGGGGACCGGCCGGCCTCGCGGATCAGGCGGGCAAGCTGCGGGTGGGCGCCGGCGGGGACGCGGCCCTCGGCCCAGGCGGCGACGGCCGCGGCCGCTTCGTCCGGGTCGGTGGGGACCGTGACGGGCCGCTCGGTGCTTCCGGGCTCGAAGAAGTTCGGCGTGCCCTGGAACATCGTCCCGTACGGCTGGCGCCAGCGCATGACGTCGCGCATCTGGTCGCCTTCGCGCTGTGAGGAGCGCTCCACGCCGTCGATCGGCGCGACCGGCGGGAAGACCCTGGGCGTCGCCGACTTCGGCACGGGTCGCACCGACTCCAGCCGCCCTTCGAATTCGGTGCTGGAGACGGGGCGGACGATCTGCCACGTCGTGTCCTCGAAAGCGCCGATCTCGACGCGCGTCTCGGCCGTGTAGCCCGAGAAGCGCGCGGACTGCGGGTTCGACGCCGCGGTCGCCGCAGCGGCTTCCAGCACGCCCAGCGGGCGCGGGCTGTCCTCGCGGGACGTGACGACGAAGGAAGCGGTCACCGCGATCGCGGCCGCGGCGCCGCCGGCCAGCAGCAGGCGACGCGAGCGACGCGGCGAGGCCGTGATGCGCCGGCGCGTGTGCTCCCAGGCGGGTGCGGGGTCGTCGCCCACGGCGATGTTGGCCGCGCGCAGGCGATCGAGCAGGTCAGGGGATTCGGTGGTCATCTCGTTCAAGCTCCGGAACTGGAGGGCTGGATCGCGGGGGTGGCGGTCGGCGCCGCGGCGTCGGGCGGCGCGGTGGGCTCGATCGCTCGCTCGAGCCGCCGGCGCGCGCGGTGCACGCGCATGGTCAGCGTCGCGGGGCGGACGCCGAGCACCTGCGCCGCCTCGGCGTGGCTGAGCCCGTCCCAGGTGACCAGCAGGAGCACCTCGCGGTCCCGCGCGCGCAGCGACGCGAGCGCGCGCAGCAGCGTGCCGGTCTCGTCCATCGAAGGGCCGTCGGCGTACGCGGGTCGGCGCTCGGCTTCCCGCGCGAGCCGCTCGTACAGCGCCCGCTGCCGCTTGGCCGTCCGGAACCGGTTGGCCAGCAGCTTGCGCGCGACCCCGAGCAGCCACGTCCGCGGGTCGTCCGGAACGTCGCCGAGCCGGCGCCACGCGACGACGAACACGTCGGCGACGACATCGTCGGCATCCTCGTCGCCCACGCGCCGGCGCACGAAGGCCCGGACCGCTCCGGCGTGCTCGCGATGCAGCTTCTCGAGCTGCGCTTCATCGTGCATGCCCGGTGAGTGTCCCGCAGGGTCGCGGACATCACCGGTCGACCCAACCAGTGGGCGTCAGCCGCGATCCTGGGTCGCCGCCGCGGAGTTGCGTCCGTCGTGCACGGCAACCACATACACCGCGCCGTCCTCGGCGTCGTGCGCGTACAGAAGGATCATCCACGGCCACGGCCCGATCAAGAACCTCACGCCTGTCCACCGCCCCGTCAATGCGCGGCCGGCGAGCGGAAACAGCTCGAGGATGCGCAGTGAGCGCTGCACCCGAGGCAGCGTCGACTCCGGCAAGAGTGCACGTGCTGTACGCGGCCGGCCGGGCCGGCCCGCACGGTACGGTTGGGCGATGAGCCGGACGGTCGAGGACAACCCAGAGCGCAACCGCTACGAGCTGCACGTCGACGGCGAGCTGGTCGGCTGGTCGGACTACCGGCCGGCCGGGGCGAGCGTGATCGTCGCGCACACCGAGATCGACGCGCGGCGGGAGGGCGAAGGCCTCGGCAGCGAGCTCGTGCGCGGAACGCTCGAGCACATCCGCGCGAGCGGCAAGACGGTGCTGCCGATGTGCCCGTTCACGGCGGCGTACATCCAGCGCCATCCCGAGTGGGTCGAGCTGGTGGACCCGGGCATGCGCGCGCGGTTCGGGTCGGCCTCGCCCAGTTAGGCGCCTCGCATACGCGGACGTCGATCCGATCAGCGCGGCCGACAGCATCCTGCACGTCGCGCCCCTCTCGCACGGCCCCGGGCTCTACGGGCTCCGGCATGAGTGTCCTCGATCGACCAGCTGCCAGTCTCTGTGGCCTATGAAGCCAGAGACCTGGGCCATCGTGGGTGGCCGGCCCGAACGCGTCCCCGGCGCGCCCCTGAACACGCCGCTCGTTCCCGCGTCCAACTTCGTGCTCGGCACCGAGCGGCTGTACAGCCGCACGGAGGCGACCGACACCTGGGAGGCGTTCGAGGAGGTGCTCGGCGGGCTCGAGGGCGGGCACGCCGTGTCGTTCTCGTCCGGGATGGCGGCGTGCAACGCCGTGCTGAGCCAGCTTCCGACCGGGGCGCACCTCGTCATCCCCGACGACTGCTACCAGGGCGTCGCGGGCATCGCCGAGGCGGGCGCGCGCGATCACCAGTGGAAGGTCGAGCGCGTGCCCGCGCCCGACACCGACACGTGGATCGCCAAGCTGCTCGAGGCGGACATGGTGTGGCTGGAGTCCCCGACCAACCCGCTGCTCGACGTGGCCGACGTGGCCGCGATCTGCGCCGCTCCGCGCAAGGACGGGACGCGCGTGGTGGTCGACAACACGTTCGCGACGCCGCTGCTCCAGCAGCCGCTCAAGCTCGGCGCCGACGTCGTCGTGCACGCCGCGACAAAGTTCCTCGGCGGGCACTCGGATCTGCTCATGGGCGCCGCCGTGGCCAAGGACGAGACCCAGCGCGACCTGCTCATCACGGCGCGCAGCCTCTACGGCGCCACGCCGGGCGTGCTGGAGGCGTTCCTGGCCACCCGCGGCGTGCGCACGCTGCCGGTGCGGCTCAAGACGGCGGTCGCGAGCGCGGTCGAGCTGGTCGCGCGGCTGGAGGCCCACCCGGCCGTGCAGCGCGTGCGCTACCCGGGCTTCGGCGCGGTCGTGAGCTTCGAGCTCGCCGACGCGGAGACCGTCGACCGCGCGTGCGCCGCGATCAAGATCATCTACAACGCGACCAGCCTCGGCGGGGTCGAGACGACGATGGAGCGCCGCAGCGTGCACCCGGGCCAGGAGCACATCCCGGACGGGCTGATCCGCATGAGCGTCGGGTGCGAGGACGTCGAGGACCTCTGGGCCGACCTCGAGCAGGCGCTTCAGGCCTGATCGCGACGCGGTGGCGCTCGGCTACCCACGGCCCGACCTGAGCGACGGCGTCGGGCAGGATGCGGCCGTGGGGCTGCTGTGGCGGCCGAGTGGGCGCTCACACAGGCCGGGTTCGCGCGCGTGGACCCCGGGGACGAGCCGTCGCTGCGCCTGCTCGAAGCTGCGGGTTTCGAGCGTGAGCGGGTGCTGCGCGCGTTCCTGGACTACGGCGACCGGCGCGGTCGTGTTCTCGCGCATCGCCGACGCGTAGAGCGAGCGAGTGCGCGGCGGCGCACGCGGGTACCCAGGCCCGCGTGCACAGCGGGATGGCTCCTGCGCGAAGGCCGAGCCGGTCGCCGGGCCACTGGCCGCTGGTGGCGCGCGTGCTGACGCTCGCGGTCGCGCTGGGGGCGCTGGCGTACATGCTCCTGTGGGTCCGGGCGTTCGGGCTGCCGCGCCCCGCGTTCATCGACCCGGAAGGACTCGCCAGCTTCGGGATCACGCTCGCGGTGATCGTCGCCGTGTGGGGGACCATCGGGCTGTTCGTGTGGGACGTCTTCTCGAACCCGCGCCTGGGTGACGCCGGGCGCATCGCCTGGTCGGTGGCGCTGGTGGTCCTGCACGTCTTGGCGATGCTCGCCTACTGGGCGCTGTACCTGAGCCGTCAGCGCGAGTAGCTCGTCGCAGTGCGAAGCGCCGCACCGGCTTTGCCAGGTCGGCACGCGCCCCTTGTCGGCGAACCGCGCGCACGCCACCGTGTCTCCCATGAGCACGGACGCCGAATGGGACGCGCGCTATTTCGCCGCGCCGGAGGGCATGTTCAGCGGCAACGTCAACGGGACGCTCGCCGTCGAGGTCGCGGACCTGGCGCCCGGCACGGCGCTCGACATCGGCTGCGGCGAGGGCGCGGACGCGATCTGGCTCGCGCGCGCCGGCTGGGACGTGACGGGCCTCGACGTGTCCGCGGTCGCCGTCCAGCGGGCCGAAGGCGCGGCACGGGCAGCGGGCGTGGACGTGCGCTGGTTGGTCGGGGACTTCGCGACGACCGAGCTGGACCCGTTCGACCTCGTGACCACGCACTATCCCGCGCTCGAGAAGACGCCGGACCGGACCGTCCTACGAGCGCTCGCCGCCGCAGTGACGCCGGGCGGGACGCTGCTCTACGTGGGTCACGCGCCGCTGGAGCGCGAAGCCGCGCTCGCGCGCGGGTTCGACCCCGACGGTTACGTGCTGCCCAAGGACGTCAGCGCGTTCCTCGACGACCGCTGGGAGATCGAGGTGGCCGAGACGCGCCCGCGGCCCGGCGGCGCGCCGCACGGCTCGGCCTTCACGCACGACGACGTGTTGCGCGCCCGCCGCCTGCGGTGACTCAGGCCGGCACGGGCCGGGCGGCGACGGCTTCCACCTCGAACAGGATGTCCGGCATGGCCAGGCCCGCGACGCCGATCACGGTCTGGGGAGGCGGCGTGTCGCCGCAACCGTCGCGCACGGCGGCGCCGATGATGCCCAGCTTCTCGAAGTCGGGCTCGACGACGTAGGTCCGGAGCTGGATGACGTTCCCGAGGTCGAGCCCGTGGGCGGCGAGCGCGGTGCCGACATTGGCGAAGGCCTGCTGCACCTGCGGCGCGAAGTCGGGGGAGACGACGGCGCCCTGCGCGTCGGATCCGTACTGGCCGGCGACGAACACCAGCTCCGATCCCGCGGGGATCGTGGCGGTGTGGCTGTAGCCGAACGGGACCGGGTCGTGCAGCCCCTCGGGATTGACGATCGTGTGGGACATGCGGGTCACCTTTCGTTGTGGGGAGCGGCGGCGAGCGCGAACGCGAGCTGGGCGAGGACGATCTCGCGGTAGTCGGTGTCCTCGGGCTTCAGGTGGCCGAGGACGACCGGGTAGAGCAGGCCGACGATGTGCGCCACGGCGACCTCGACGATCGCCGCGATGTCGAAGCGCGGGGTGAACGCGCCGCTCTCGACGCCTCGCCGAACCGCGTCCAGGAACGGCTCGCGGTACTGCTCGGCGAGCGCGGCGGCGTGATCGCGCAACTCGGCGTCGTGGGCCGCGGCGGTCCAGAACTCCATCAGCATCCGCCACGTCGCGACGTCCGTGGACAGGCCCCGATCGACCATTGCGACCAGCTGCTCCCACGGATCGTCGAACGGCGCCGCGAGCTCCTCCATCGCCGTCACGGCGACCGACGTGGCCTGCCGCAGCGCCTCGATCAACATGTCCTCGCGCGAGCCGAAGTAGTGCTGCAGCGTGCTGACGGCCACGCCCGACGCCTCGGACACGTCGACGAACCGCGTGCCCGCGTAGCCGCGATCGGCCAGCACCGCGACCACGTGGTCGAGCACGAGCGTGCGGCGGGCGCCGCCGGCGCGGCGGGGGCGATGGTCGGCGGGCACGTCCGTACCGTATCACCATACGGTACGGACGTACCGCGCCGCCCGGCCACGACGTCTGCGACGCGCTGCACGCGCGCGCCGCCCGCCGCGCATGACTCGCGATGCGCCTGCACATCGAGTCCCAATTACCGCGGCTCGCGTAGCCTGCGCGCGTGAACCAGCCCGCGCTGGCCGGCGGCCGCACCGCGCTCTACGTGCTTGCGCACGCCGCGATCTGGGCGGCGGCGCTGGCCCCGGTGCTCGTCTCGTTGCCGATCCGGGTGGAGGCGCTGGAGCCGGAGGACACCTCGCAGGCGCTCTCGCTGATCCTCGGCGTCGGCGGGCTGGTCGCGCTCGCGAGCCCGGTGTTCGGCTGGCTCAGCGACCGCACCTACCGCACCCGCGGGACCCGCCGCCCGTGGCTGCTCGGCGGCGCGCTCGTCGCGCTGGCGGGCGCGCTGACGATGGGCGAGGCGCGCTCGATCG
This sequence comes from Solirubrobacter deserti, assembly GCF_027587175.1. Lineage (GTDB taxonomy): Bacteria > Actinomycetota > Thermoleophilia > Solirubrobacterales > Solirubrobacteraceae > Solirubrobacter > Solirubrobacter deserti. Next base: position 95,821 of record NZ_JAPCID010000019.1, on the reverse strand, counting down.
CGCCGCTGCTCGCGGGCTGGTGCCTGACGCAGATCGGGTGCAACACGGTGATCGTCTCGTTGATGGCGGTGCTCGTGGACGCCGTCGCGCCCGCGCGGCGCGGCGTCGTGTCCGGGCTGCTGGGCGTCGGCCCGCCGATCGGCGCGGTGCTCGGCACCTGGCTGCTCGACGCGCTCGGCGACTCGCCCCGGCTGCTGTCCCTCCCCCCGCCCCTTGCCGCCGTCGTCGCGGTCGCGCTGTTCGCGTCCACCCTGCCGTCCGCGGTGCCCGCCGCCCCGGCGGCCGCCGGCACCGCGCGAGTGCGTCCCACGCCGGCGCTGGTCTGGGCGTGGCTGAGCCGGCTCGCGTTCTTCTTCGGCGTCGTGATCATCGGCAACTACCAGGCGCTGTTCCTGATCGAGGATCTCGGCCGCTCGCCCGACGACGTGCCGCAGCTGATGGCGATCGCGACGCTGCTCAACACGACGTTCGTGATCGCCGCCAGCCTGGTCACCGGCCGCGCTTCGGACCGGCTGGGCCGCCGCAAGCCGTTCCTGCTCGCCGCCGGGCTCACGTTCGCACTCGGCGCGTGCGTGCTGGTGACGGCGGACTCGTTCCCGGCCTTCGTGCTCGCGGTCAGCATCACCGGGCTCGCGCTCGGCGCCTACGCGGCCGTCGATCTCGCGCTGATCACCGACCTGCTGCGCTCGCGCGAGCAGGACGCGGCGCGCGACCTCGGCGTCTTCAAGCTCGCGAACGGGCTCCCGCAGGTGCTTGCGCCGGCGGTCGCGTCGGTCGCGCTCGTGAGCGGCTACCCGGCGCTGTTCGCCGCCGCCGCGGCGTGCGCGGTCCTGTCCGCGCTCGCCATCACGCGCGTCCTAGAGCTCCGCGCGTGAGCGCACGCCGCGCTTGGCGAACACGTGCGTGAGGTGGTTCTCGACCGTCTTGACGCTGAGCATCAGCTCGGCCGCGATCTCGCGGTTCGTCCGGCCCGCGGCCGCCAGGCGCTCGACGGCGCGCTCGCGCGGGGTGAGCTCGTCGCGAGAGCCGCGCCGGCCGTCGGGGGAGAGCGCCACGCCGCAGGCCTCGAGCTCCACGTTGCACTGGGCGATCCACGGCGCGGCGCCGAGCGCCTCGAACGCGGCCTTGGCCGCAAGCAGCTGCGCCGTCGCCGCGCGCCGCTGCCCGTCGCGGCGCAGCACCTTGCCGTGCTCGAGCGCGATCCGCGCCTGCTCATACGGGTACTCGAGCGGAGCGATCACCGCCTGCGCCTGCGCCAGCGCGCGCAGGGCGCCGTCGCGGTCGCGCCGCAGCCACGCGAGCCGCCCGCGCGCCCGGGCGAGGTTCGCGCGCATCCCCGCGCGGGTGACGGACGGCTCCCAGACTGCGAGGAAGTCCGCGGCGGCGTCGAGCGCGCCCGTGTCCAGCAGCGCCTCCACGTACACGTCGTGCCAGCGGAAGTAGCCGGGGTCGTCGGCGTCACCGGAGCCCGGAGCGGTCACGAGCGGCTCGAGCTCAGCGAGCACGCGCGCCGGCTCCGCGGCGCCGTAGGCGAGCCCGATCCGCCGCGCGGCGACGTGGCTCTCGAACACCGCTTCGACCTGCTCGAGCGCGGCCATGTGCCCCTCCACCTCGTCCCGCTGACCGCGCGCGGCGGGCACGAGCATCGCGACCTGCAGCGCGTGCACCTGTGACGCCGGGTCCATCGCCTCGTTGGCGACCGCGACCGCGAGCTCCGCGTTGACGACGGCCTCGTCCCACTCGCCGAGCAGGAACTGGGCGCGGGCGAGCCGGGCGTAGGTGAGCGCGCCGGGCGTCAGCAGACCGTGCCGGACCATCGGCGGCGCGGCGACCGCGAGGTGCTCGCGCGCCTCGGCGGCGCGGTCGGACGCGAGCAGCAGGCTGCCCGTGACGTCCGCGAGCGGGTAGCCGCCCCCGGCCAGCCGCGCCCCGAGGCGGGCGATGCTGGCTTCGACGACCGCCCACGCCTCCTCGCCGCGCCCCGTCAGGTCGAGCCCGAGTACGAGGCTCCAGGTCGCCAGCGGCACCGTGACGTCGTTGTCGGGCGCGTGCGCGAGCGCGCGCCGGCCCCACTCGACGATCTCGTGCCCACGCATGCGCAGTACCGCCAGGTACGCGCGGCGCTCGGCGAGCTTGGCGGCGAGGACGGGGTCGCGCTCGGTGTCGCACTGCGCCCACGCGCTCGCGAGCAGCGCCTCGGCCTGGTCGCCCTGCCCGAGCGCGATCGCCACGAACGCGAGCACGCCGTCGCGCAGCGCGCTCGGCTCCAGCGCCTCGACCTGGGGGAGGAGCCGCCGCGCGCGCAGCCGGTCGGAGCCGTAGAGGGTGGCCTCGGTCGCCTCCAGCAGCCGCCGCTCGCGCGCGGCCGCGTCCGCGCTCAAGCGGCTGGCCGTGTGGAGCGCGGTCGCGACCGCGGGCCACGAGCCGCGCGCCCGCGCCTCCGCCGCCGAGCGCTCCAGCTCCTCGGCGAGCACGTCGTCGGTGCCGACGGCCGCGGCCACGCGGTGGCGCAGCGCGATCGCGGGCGAGTCCGCCAGCTCCGCCGCGCGCGCGTGCAGCCGCGCGCGCTCCGCGACGCCGAGGCCGTGGTAGACCGCGGCGCGGCTGAGCGGATGGCCGAAGCGCAACGTGCGGTCGGCGAACGTGACCAGGCCGGTGGCGAGCGCGGCGTCCGCGGCCTCCAGCGCGTCCACGCCGGCGATCGCGGCCGCGTGTACGGGGCCGGCGACGGCCAGCGCCTCGAGCAGCCGGCGCCCCGGCGCGGGCGCGGCGGCGACGCGCCGATGCACGAGCGCGGCGTACGAGCGCGGGGCGGGCCAGGTGCCGTCGTCCACGCTCCAGCGCTCCGCCGGCTGCTCGTCCAGCAGCGCCTTCAGGTACAGCGGGCTGCCCGCGGTGTGCGTTTGCAGCGCCCGCGCCACGCGGCGCGAGAGCGTGATGCCGCTCGCCGCCGCCAGCGCCTCGACCTCCGCCTCGCTCAGCGCCTCGACGGTCACGACGGATCCGCGCGCACCGGTGGCCAGCGCCCGCAGCGCCGGTGGCAGCCGGTCCAGCTCGTCGGCGCGGACGGTCAGCACGGTGAGCACGCGCTCGGCGACCAGTCGGCGGACGGCGAACAGGATCGCGCGCAGCGAGCCGGCGTCCACCCAGTGCGCGTCCTCGACGGCGAGGATCACCGGCGCCTCGGACTCGAGCTGGTCGAGCCGGTCCAGCAACTCGCGCCCGGCCTCGAGGTGGTCGCCGCCCACGCCTCGCTGCAGCAGCTGGTCGACGATCCCGAACTCGAGCTCCACCTCGGACTCGACGCCCTCCGCGCGGACCAGGATCGCGTCGCCGGCGTCCCGCAGAAAGCGGTCCAGCAGCGCCGTCTTTCCCATGCCGGCGGCTCCGGCGACGAGCACGACCTGGGGGCTCCCAGCCCGGGACCTCGCCAGCGCGGCGCCCAGGTCGCCGAGCTCCGTCGTGCGCCCGACGAAGGCCTCGCTAGGCACGCGACCCCCCAGACACATCCCTTCGAACCCCCAGTTGGAACGGTGTCACCTCTGTCGCGCGATCTGGGTGGGGTGCGCCATCCTGGCGCTCCTTCTCGGTCAGCACCCACCAAGCATGCACGAAGCCCAAGCCGTTCCCTCCGTCGACTCGACGATCATGCTGCGCGTCCTGCGCACGCTCGCCCAGCATCCCGGGCTCACGCGCGCGGAGATCGCGGCCGGCGTGGGCGCCTCGCGGCCGACCGTGTCCACGGCGCTGCGGCTGCTGGAGGACCGGGGGTTCCTGGAGCAGCGGATCGTGCCGGGGTCGGCGACCGAGCGGCGCACCGGGCGCCCGCCGATGCGGGTCTTCCTGGCCGGGTCGGCGGCGTCGTCGGTCGGCCTGGAGATCACGCGCACTGAGCTGGGCGCCGGCATGTTCGACATCTCCGGGCGGCTGCTGGCCCACGCCCGCCTGCCCGTGCGCGGGGGCGAGAACGGCGAGGCGCTGCTCGACGACGCGGCGGCGCTGGTGCGTGAGCTGCTCGCGCAGAACGCGGGCTCCACGGCGTACGTGCTCGGCGTCGGGGTCGCGGTGGCCGCGCCGATCGACCATGACGGGCACCTCGTGGACGACGTCAGCCTCACGCACTGGCACGGCGTGGATCTGGCCGGCGGGCTGGAGGAGCGGCTGCGCCTGCCCGTCACGATCGAGAACGACGCCAACGCGGCGGCGCTGGCCGAGCACCGCTTCGGCGCGGGGCGCAGCTGCGCGGATCTGCTGTATCTGCGGCTCTCGCCCGGCGTGGGCGCGGGGTTGATCCTCGACAACCGCCTGTACCGCGGGGCGAGCGGGATCGCGGGCGAGCTCGGGCACGTGACCGTGGAGCCGGCCGGCGCGCTGTGCAGCTGCGGCGGGCGCGGGTGCCTGGAGACCGTTGCCAGCCCGCTGGTGCTCGAGGACGAGCTGCGCGGCGTGAAGGGCGGCGCGTGGGCGACGCTCGGCGAGCACGGCGACCGCCATGTGCGTCGGCTGCTCGCGGACGCCGGGCTGGCGGTCGGTACCGCGATCGCGGCCGCGGTCAACCTCTTGAATCCGGCGCGCGTGATCGTGGGCGGGCAGCTCGCCGACGGCGGTCCGGTCCTGTTCGACGCGATCGACGCCGGGCTGGCGCGCGACGCGATCTCCCCGGCGATGGCCCGAGCGCGGGTCGTGCCGGGCGCGCTGGGCGCCCAGGCGCCGGTTCTGGGCGCGGCCACGGCCCTGATCTCGCGCGAGCTCGAGGCGCTCGTGACCCCGGTGGCGGTGGCCTGAGCGCGAGTTCGGTAGACGCTTTCCAGAACCACCCGGCTGGCGGCGGTGCATTCTCTCAGTCACCGACTGAAGTGACACCCTGTGTCACTTTCGAGGGTGAATTCAGGTAAGTAGTGAAAGAAGTCATCTTATGGCCGTAAGACCGGCATAAGTCGTTGACATCGGTGTGTCAAGTGTTAGGTTAACTGCTGGCTGACTGACGTAAGGCAGCCGGCGATTTTCAACCCCAGGACGAGGGCCTGGGCCAGGAGGAGAGTGGATGGTCACACGACGTGCTTCCGGCGCGCGGCTTCGGCGTGCCGGCGTTACGTGCGCGGTGGCGCTCGCGGGTTTGACCGCGGTCGCCCCGTCAGCTGCACACGCACAGGGCCCCGGTGACGGCAAGCGGGTGATGCTCTACACGGGCACCACCGGTTTCCGTCACACCGACGGCATCAACAACGGCCGGCCCGTGATCCAGGCCAAGCTCACCGAGCTCGGGTACACGGTCGACTGGGAGGACTGCAGCGCGCGGTCGGCGGCGGGCGTCGAGCCCACGGCCAACAACTGCAACCACGCGCAGAAGAACCCGCGCATCTTCAGCGCCGAGAACCTCGCGCGCTACGACGCCATCGTGTTCTTGAACATGTCATGGTCGTGGAACACCAACAACCCCGGCCCGCTGCTCGACCAGGACGCGCAGAAGAACGCGCTGATCGGCTTCGTGCAGAACGGCGGTGGCATCGCCTCCATCCACAACGCGACCGACGCCGGTGCCGGCAAATCGGTGTGGGACTGGTGGGACGGCGGCCCGAACTCGGTGATCGGCACCACGATGCCCGGTCACTCACGCAACAGCACCACGACGAACCTCGCCACGGTGCAGACGGCCGACAACAACCACCTCTCGACGCGCGATCTGCCTGACACATGGCAGATCGGCGACGAGCACTACAACTACCTCAACAACGTCCGCGGTGGACACCACGTGCTCGCCACGCTCGACGAGCGCACGTATGACCCGGGCGTCAACGCCCGTGGGCAGGACCACCCGATCACGTACTGCAAGCTCTACGACGGCAGCAACGTCAACGACGGCACGGCGACCACGCGCGCGTACCGTGACGGTCGCACCTGGGTCACCGGCATGGGCCACAACGGCATCCGGTACACCGAGAACGACGGCAACAACGACATGGTCAAGATGATGGTCGGCGGCATCCGCTGGGTCGCCGGCGAGGGCCGCAAGTCCGACTGCTCGGGCACCGTGTGGTCGAGCTTCTCGCGCCAGGTGCTCGTCTCCGACGCCATCAATCCGATCGGCATCGACGTGGCCCCGGACGGCAAGGTCTACTGGTCCGAGATCGGCCAGCCCATGGGCCTGGAGTCCACCGGCTACATCAAGATGCACGACCCGAAGGGCGAGCCGAACAACAAGACCACGGTCGCCTCGATCCCGACGCGCGCCGACCACGGCTCCTCCGAGGACGGTGTCCTCGGCATGTCCCTGCAGCCCGGCTTCGACCTCACCAAGCCGGACAAGCGGCACGTCTTCGTCTACTACTCCCCGCGCAACCCGGCATGGCCCATGGAGGGCAACGTCCAGGTCGTCGGCTACAACCAGATCAGCCGCTTCACCCTCACCGAGGACGGCTCGGCGGTCATGCCGGGCTCCGAGCGCGTGATCCTGCGCGTCCCCAAGGCCAAGATCGTCGGCGCGCCGTCCGGCCACCCGGGCGGCCCGACCAACGGCGGCCCCGGCCACGTCGGCGGCGCCGGCCTGGACTTCGACTCGGCGGGCAACCTGTACCTGGGCATCGGTGACGACGTGTCCCCGAACGCCACGGGCCACGACCGCTTCCAGCCGATGGACTACCGCTCGGCCGAGCGCTGGGACGCCCGCAAGACCTCCGCCAACACCGCGGACCTCCGCGGCAAGGTGCTCCGCATCGCGCCGAAGATGGGCGAGATCGCGGCGGACGCGGCGCCCGAGCTGGGCGCCACCTACGACGTGCCGGAGGGCAACCTGTTCCCGGTCGGCTCGGCGAACGCGCGGCCCGAGATCTACGCGATGGGCTTCCGCCAGCCGTTCACGCTGCACACGGACCCGGCGAACCCGGGCCTGGTGGGCGTGGGCGAGTACTGCAACGACGCTCGTACCGACCGCGAGGATCGCGGCTTCGCCGGCGTCTGCGAGTGGAACCTGGTGGACAAGCCCGCGAACCACGGCTGGCCGTTCTGCGCCGGCGACAACTCGGCCCCGAACACGGCGACGCGCTGGGACTACCAGAACGCGCGCTCGACGGGCCAGAAGTACGACTGCTCGCTCGACCAGATCCCGTCCGACATCAACTGGGCGCCCGAGGGCCAGGCTCCGGCGCCGGCCACGTTCCAGGGCCGTCACCAGATCCCCAAGCCCGAGAAGGCGACGATCTGGAAGAAGTACGACGAGGCCACGGCCGGCAAGCAGAACCCCGCCGACTTCGGTGACCTCGGCAAGGGCGGCATGCAGCCGATCGCCGGCCCGATCTACCGCTACGACGCCTCCTCGGCGTCCGCCGGCGCGTTCCCGCGCTACTACGACGGCGCGTGGCTGATCAACAACCGCGGCACCAACGACGGCTTCTGGAAGGAAGTCCGCCTGCGGCAGGACAACAACCAGATGCTGCGCGTCAACGACTGGCTGCCGCCCAACGCGGCCGGCTCGGACACGGCCAGCCTCAACAGCATGGTGATCGGCACGCAGTTCGGTGCCGACGGCGCGCTGTACATGTCCCGCTACGCCGTCGGCTGCTGCCGCAACAACAACACGATCCCGACGCAGATCGTGAAGATCTCGTTCAACGTCTACGACGAGACGACGGCGCCGAGCGCCACGGCCGAGCTCGACCCGGCTCTGCCGGGTGAGGGCCGCGCCTATCCGGGCCCGGTCACGGTCAAGCTCAACGCGACGGACGCCGCCGCCGAGGGTGACGCCAACCCGGTCTCCGGCCTCGCCGGCATCGAGTACCGCAGCGTCAAGGACGGCGTCGCCGGCGATTGGACGACGCTCTCGAACGCCGCGGGCGGCAACACGTTCGCCGGCTCGGCGCGCATCGAGGGCCAGGGCGCGTACAGGATCGAGTACCGCGCGATCGACAAGGCGGGCAACCGCAGCGCGGTCAAGACGATCGCGTTCAGCATCATCCACCCGGTCGACGTGGAGGGCAACGTCACGGCCACGGTCCCGACCGTGCTCGGCCTGACGTTGTCGGCGCCGACGACGCTCGGCGCGTTCACGCCGGGCGTGACCAAGGACTACGCGACGGAGACCAAGGCGCGGGTGACCGTGACCACGGGCGACGCCGCGCTGTCGGTCGTCGATCGCGCGAGCGAGAACGCCGGCCGCATGGTCAACGGGTCCGTGGCGCTGCCGCGGCCGCTCGAGGTGAGCGCCGCGGGCGGGGCCTTCAGCCCGATCAGCGGCTCGCCGGTCCTGCTCAAGAGCTGGACCGCGCCGACCTCGATCGAGGACGTGCCGGTGACCGTGAAGCAGTCGATCCTGGAGACCGACCCGCTGCGGGCCGGCACCTACGGGAAGACGCTGACCTTCACGTTGTCGACGACCACCCCGTAGCAGCCCGGTGAACCCCGCGTCCCGGCTTGCCGCCGGGGCGCGGGGCTCCCGCTCGACTTTTCGACAGGAGACGTACTTGAGACCGCAGTACTTGCCGTGGCTGGTCGGCGCGTTGCTCGTCGCCCTCCCGGCTCCCGCCTTCGCGCAGACGGGCCCGACGCCGTCGGCGACGTTCACGCTCGGCGACGACTTCTTCCAGGACGCCGCGGGCGGGACGGGCGACACCGTCGTCAACATCGCCGCCGGGCAGTCCGTGACGTGGCGCTCGCCCGTCGCCCCGAACAACCTCCAGGGGCACAGCGTCGACTTCTATCCCGAAAGCCCGAAGCCGTCGGTGTGCAACCAGACGGTCAAGACCGCCGATCCCGTGATCGCGCAGTTCGTCCCGCTCGACACCGACGGCGCGCCGCCGATGCCGGGCTTCCCGCAGCCGGCAGGCTGGGAGGGCTACTGCACGTTTCCCGCCGAGGGCACGTACCGGTTCTTCTGCCCGGCGCACGGCGGCATGGTCGGCTCGGTCGTGGTGACGACCGGGACGACGCCGACGCCGACGCCGACCGCGACGCCCACAGTGACGCCGACCGCGACGCCCACGGCGACCCCGACGGCCACGCCCACCCCGACGCCGACCGCGACACCGACCGCGACGCCCACGGCGACCCCGACGGCCACGCCCACCGCCACGCCCACAGTCGTCCCGACGGCCACGCCGACGGTCACCCCGACGGCCACGCCGGGCCCCGAGGTCGACCACACGTTCACCGCGACGGTCCCGACCGTCCTCTCGCTCGACCTCAAGACGACGACGGCCAACCTCGGCGCGATCGTCCCGGGCGTGAGCAACGTGTACGAGGCGTCGATCATGGCGACCGTCACGAGCACCGCGGGTGAGGCGACGCTCTCGGTCGCCGACGGGTCAGACGGCAGCGGCAAGCTCACCAACGGCGCCAACCGGCTGCCCAAACCGCTGGAGGTCAAGGCGGCCAACGCGGCGCAGCCCGGCGGCGCGTTCGCCCCGCTCGGCGCAAGCCCGGTGGCGCTGCTGCACTACCCGACCCAGGTCGCGGGCGACCAGGTGACGATCAGCCTCCGCCAGCCCGTCGCGGCCGAGGACCCGCTGCGCGCCGGCGCCTACGCCAAGCGCGTGGTCTTCACGCTCTCGACCACGACGCCGTAACCGATGTCGGTGGGCGCCCACGTACCCCAGCGGGCGTCCACCGACATCACCCCCGGCTATCTTCGAGCGGCATGGGCGGCCGTTCGATCCTGATCGCCGCGGTGAGCGGCGCATGCCTGTTCGCGCTCGGGCACACGCCCGCGAGCGCGTCCACCGTCGTCTTCCAGTGCGCGGAGGCGGTGTGCGCCGTCGACCCGGACACGGGTGAGAAGCCGCGCCAGCTCGCGCCCGCGGGCCGCGTCGCGGGCGTCACGCGCGACGGTGTGACGGCGTCCTGGGTGGATCCCTCCGGCGCGCTCGTCAAGGCGCCGGTGGCGGGCGGCGCGCCCGCGCCGATCGGCTTCAACGGATCGGTGGTCAACCAGCCGCTGATGTCCCCGGACGGCTCGCGCTACCTCTGGTGGTACAACGGCCCCGACGGGTTCGGCGGGCTCAACGCGGTGTGGGTGCGCCGGCTCACGGTCGGCGCGGCCGAGAGCGAGGGCGTCGGCTTCTGCTCGTACTGCGTGATCTCGCACGGCTGGCTCGGCAACACCGCGATCGGTGCGCTGCCCGCGGACACGCGCCCCGGCGAGCCGTCGAAGGTGTGCACGATGGCGAGCCCGGCCGAGGCGCCGCAGGTCTCCGGCACGTGCGTGGCGCCAATCGCGGCCGACACGCGCGGCGGCGTCGGCTTCCCGGGCGCGAACGCTGCCGGCACCGAGCTCGTGGCCGTGCTCACGCCGGGGGAGGGGACCGGCATCAAGGGCAGGATCGTCCGCTACTCGCTCGCGAACGGCGCGGCGATGGGCGACGTCACCGCCGGCACGACGGACACGACGCCCGTGTTCTCGCCCGAGGGCGACCGCGTCGCGTTCGACCGCGACGGCCAGATCGTGATCAAGGACCTGACCGGCGCGGGCACCGAGCGCGTGCTGGCGGCCGGCTCCTACCCGCACTGGGGTGGGGCGCGGACCGTCGTGGGGCCGGCGCTGCGCTCGAGCTCGCTGCGCTACCGGGGTGGGAAGATCGCCGTGCGCGTCGCCTGCACGGGCACCGCGACCTGCCGCGGCACGCTCCGCATCAAGCGCGGCAAGACGACCGTCGGCTCGCGCGCCTACCGCGTCGCCGGCGGCAGGTCCGGCACGGTCACGGTCAAGCCGTCACGGCGCGGCGGGCGAGCGCTGGGCTCGCGCCGCTCGCAGACCGTGTCCGTGCAGCTGAAGCCGTCCACCGGCGAAGCGGTCACCAAGTCGCTCAAGCTCCGGCGCTAGTAGGCGGCAGCTGACTCCTCGCCGCGGCCCAGCGCGGTCATCATCGTCCGCGCCTGGGTCTCGATCCCGCCCAGGGCGGCTTCCAGCGCCGCGAAGTTGCCCTCGAAGGTCCTGAGCTGCTCGATCGCGCTCACGAGCGGCTCGGCCTCCTCGTCCGGGAACCGGAACCGCTGGTAGCCGTGCACCGGCCGCTCGCGGTGGGCGACGATCTGCGCGACCTGCTGCTGCAGGCCCGCGGCGTCGGTCCCGAAGCCGGCTCGCGCGCCGTTGCCCATCGCCAGCACTTCGCGCACGGCCGAGGTCACGGTCATCACGGTGGCGAACCGCTCCTTGCCCTTGCCGGGCGCCGACCTCGCCGCCTTGGGGTCGCGCTGTGCGGCCTCGTCGAGCTGCTGGCCGAGCAGCAGGTACGCGCCCTGGCGCGCGTGCAGACGGTTCTTGAGCGCGCGGGCGTGGTGCTCGAACGCGTCGACCGCGGCGCTGAATGTCTGCAGCGCCTGCGACACGCCGAGCGACTCCGCCACGGCCCGGTGGCCGGCGACCTCGTTCTCCAGCGTCTGGAGGTGCCTGCGGATCTTCTTGAGCTCGTCGAAGTAGTAGATCTGCGCGGCGGTCTCCATCACGTCGCCGGCACTCGTCGGGACGCTCAGGCCGGTCGCACCGGAGGCCGCGGCGTACGCCTCCTGCGCGCCCGCCGGGACGCCGCCCTCGCCGACCGTCAGCGAGAAGGTCAGCGGGTCGCGCGAGACGCCGGGCGCGCCCACGCCGTCCATCGCGCCGCGCAACCCGCCGCCCTCGGTCGCGCCCGTCACCCCGACGCCCATCACGGCCATCGACACGTCGATGGCCTGCCCGACCTGCTTCCAGGTACCGATGTTCGTCTCGATCTGGCTCTGGCGCTGCGCGTCCGCTGCACCCTCCTGCTGGACCTCGGCGGCGCGATCGAGCACGAGCGTGCGCTGCACGCCCGTCCAGGCGGCCGCCATTGTGGTCTGCGCCACCGTCAGCTCGCCGGTCGCGTCCGCGACCTGCTGGTCGGCCGCGGGCACGCTGAGCGCGCCCGCGCTGCCCTTGAGCTGCGTCTTCTCCGCGACCGCCTGCGCCTCCTTGAGGCTGTCGATCACGGCCGTGCTCATCGCTTCGGGCGAGCTGACGCCGAGCATCTCCTGCATCGCCTCCAGCCGGGCCAGCGAGACGAACATCTGGTTCGCGCGCGGCACGCCGGCGTTGAACCGCTCGCACAAGCGCTGCTCGGTCGCGCGGTCGCCGATCAGCTGCTCGACGTGCTTGCCGCAGTCCGTGGCGCGCTCGGTCCACACCTGCGTGAAGTGCGGGAACGTGGCGTCGCCGGCTTCCTCGCGCGCCTGCTGCTCGTGGCCGGAACGCGTGCGGATCTGCGCGTCCAGCGTGGCCACGTGCGGACGCACGGTCGAGAGATGGGAGTCCTGGTAGTAGGCCAGCGACCGGCCGGAGGCGGCGGGCACCGCCTCCAGCATCTGCAGCGTCCAGCCCTTGTCGCCGGGCGCGAGCGTGTCGTTCTCCGCGGCGGCGGGCCCGGGCAGGTAGGTCACGTCGCGGCCGTCGCCGCCGACGCTGGCCGTGGCGTCGGGCGCCTTGAAGCGCGCCAGCATCCGGCTCACCGCCGCGTTGCCCGCGCCCTGCTGGAGGGCGAGCAGCGAGTGCGGCGCCAGCCCCGGGCGCACCGGGTCCAGCACGGCCGTCTCGCCCCGCGGCGCGGTCCGCCCTTCCTGCTGCTCGTCACGCGCGCGCTCGGCGCGCCAGGGGTCTGCCCTCACGGTGGTCCTCTCGCCGGGTGGTCATGACCCAAGACGCACGCCGCGCCCGTCGCCTTACGGCGCTGCGAGGATGTGCCGCCCATGGATCGCACGCTCGCCGCCAACGCGCGCCGGAACGCGAACGGCGGGCTGCGCCGGCTGTGGCGCTGGCGCTCGGCGCGCGACGCCGCGTGGACGCTGCTCGACCGCCACGTCGCCCGCGGCGCCACGGTGGCCGTCGTGGGCGCGGGCAACGGGCACGACCTGCCGCTGCGCCGGCTCGGCCGCCGCGCGGGGCGCCTGGATCTGATCGACCTGGACGCCGCGGCGCTGCGCGGCACCCAGCGCCGGCTGTTGCTCACCGGCGTGCGCGCCCGGACGATCACGCAGGACGTGACGGGCGGCGCGGCCGAGGCGATCGTCCGCGCCGTCGTCGGGGGCCGGTCGGTGCGGGTGCCGCCGGCGCCGCAGACGATCGGACGCCCGCCGTACGACGTCGTGATCGCCGACCAGTTCCTGAGCCAGCTGCTCTATCCGGCGCTGTCGGACTCGCAGCTGAGCCGTCGCTTCCAGGCCGCGGCGCTGCGTGCGCACGGCCAGTCGCTGACCAACGCGGTGGTGCGCGACCTGCTGATCGCCGGCGCGCTGGTGGTCCTGATCGAGGACGTGCTGGGCTGGTGGGAAGGCCACGTCCAGCCGTTCACGCTCGAGGAGGTGCTGGCTGCGCCGGAACCGCTGGGGCTGATGGAACGAGGCCGCCAGCCGCGCGGGTGCGACGGGCGGGCGGCGCTCGCGGCGGCGGGCGCGCAGGTCGTCGACCGCGCCGTCTGGCAGTGGCCGTTCCGGGACGGCACGGACTATCTCGTATGCGCGACCGTCGCCGTCAGCGGTTGAGGCTCACCCCTGCGGGACGACGGTCGGCGACGGCGTGGGTGTCGGCGTCGGCGAGGCACTGCCTTGCCGCTGGCTCTTGGGGATGATCGGCGCGTACAGGTAACCCGGGGTCGCGCCGTGCCCGTGTACGTCCAGGTCAGAGATCTCCGCGCGCGGCTGCTGCTTGCGCTTGGCCGACGGTGACGGCGTGGCGGTCCACACTGGCGTGGCGGTCCCCGTGGGCGTGAGCCGCGCGACGACCGTGGCGGTGGGCGTGGGCTCCGGTTTGCGCGGCTTGGAGGCCTTGCGCGGCTTCTCCCGCTTGGCGGGCGGGGTCGCGGTCGGCGTCGGGGTGGCCGTCGCGGTCGGGACGAGCGAGGGCAGCGCGGCCGTGATGACCGGCGCGCTCGCCGTCGCGCCCGCGCCGAGGGTCATGCAGGCCGCGGCGCACATCTTCGCCGCGCCGATCTGCGCCTCCCACGCCGGGTTGAACGCGATCAGGTCGCGCAGCTTGTCGCGCAGCGCGGCGGTGCGGATGATCAAGCCGACCGGCAGCAACACCGCGACGCGCCGGTGGCGCCGGATCGAGCTGTGCAGCTTCGCGCACGGGCGACAGGACTTCAGGTGCAGCGTCACCAGCCCGGAGAGGCGCACGCCGCGCGCGGCCGCCGCCTCCATCTCGACCCGCGCGTCGTCGCAGGCGAGGTCCACCGCCGCGAGCCGATGGTGCAGCGAGCGCCGCGAGCGGGCGACGATCGTGCGGGCGACGTCGGCGGGCACGTCGAGCACCGAGCCGATCTCCGCGGCCGAGCGGCCCTCGAGCACGCTCAGCTTGAGCGCCTGGCGCTGGCGCTCGGGCAGTTCGCGCATCGCCCTCACCACGCGGCCGAGCTCGTGCGCCTGCAGCACACGCGCCGCGGGGTCGTCACCCGGCCGGCCGGCGACCGCCGCGTCGAGCGGGACGGCGTGACGCTCGCGGCGCGTGAGGTCGGACGCGCGCCGCCACGCGATCGTCGTCAGCCACGCGCGCACATCGGCCGGGCGCGTGCCGCCGACCAGCGCGCGGTGCGCGGACAGCAAGGCCTCCTGCACCGCGTCCTCGGCCAGCTGCGGCCGGAAGCGTTGCGCCACGTAGTGCCGCAGGTGGTCCTGGTGGCGGGCCACGAGCTCGGCGAACGCCTGCTCATCGCCCGCGCCCGCCCGCGCCGCGAGCTTGCGGTCGTGTCGATGGTCCTCTGACATCCACCCGGAGGACGCACGGCCGGCCGCAACGTGTCACGTCTTCGAAAATGTTCTGAACCCGCGACCCGCCGTCGATCGGGCGGCGACCTGGGGGCCATGCGAATCCACACGCTTGCCGCCGTCGCGGCCACCGCTCTGCTCGCTTCGGCCGGCGTCGCGGACGCCCGTGAGCCGAGCTACTCGCCCGTTCAGACCGAGATCGTCATCTCGGACGCCGACAGCACCGCCGTCAAGACCCTCTCCTGCGAGTGGACGGACCCGCAGCCGGAGGACATGAAGTGCATCCGCTTCAACGGCGATCCGCAGACCGCGTTCCGCGAGATCGAGAAGGCGGACGGCGTCCGCGCCGACGTGACGACCCAGTCCAAGTACGGCCGGTCGAAGACCACCTACTCGCGCCGCGGCGACAACACCTGGCTCGTGCGCATCAGCCGCGCCGGCCTGCCGTTCGAGACCGGCTTCGTGTGCACGTCCGACGGCCAGAACTGCGAGGAGTGGACCACGATGGGCGGCAAGTCCGCGCGCAAGGCGGTCAAGGCCGCCGCGGCCAGGCTCTAGACGAGGCTTCGGGCCCGGCCTCGCGGATCGAGGCCGGGCCCGCAAGGCTCACCAGCTCTGGTCGCCGACGATCTGCCGCGTTGCGACGTTGAGCCGGTTCCAGACGTTGATCGAGGCGATGTCGAGCACGAGCGCGCCGAGCTGGGTCTCGTCGAAATGCTCGGCGGCGGCGTCCCAGACCTCGTCCGGGACCGGGTCGGCCTTGTCGGCCATGCGCGTCAGCGACTCGGTCAGCGCCAGCGCGGCGCGCTCGGCGTCGCTGAACACGCGGGTCTCGCGCCAGGCGCCGACCGACCACACGCGCTCCTCGCTCTCGCCGGCCTTGCGCAGCGCCTTGGCGTGCATGTCCACGCACACGCTGCAGCCGTTGATCTGGCTCGCGCGCAGGTGGACGAGCTCGCGGTTGATCGGCAGGCGGGCGCGGTCGATCGCCTTCGAGACGGCCTGCAGGCCTTCCATCGCGCCTTCGACGGCGAACGCCGGGTTGATCATGCGGGCGGTGAGCAGCATGGGGAGCTCCTTGGTCACATCGTGGGGTTGGGCTCGGTCATGGCCTTGACCGACCGAATCGCGAGGATGTGACGAGATGGACGAATTCGAAGCGCACCGGCCGCGCCTGCACGCCCTGGCGACGCGCATGCTGGGCTCGCCGGCGGAGGCCGACGACGCGCTGCAGGAGGCGTGGCTGCGCGTCGACCGGGCGGGCACGGACGGCATCGACAACGTGGGCGGCTGGCTCACGACGGTCGTCTCGCGCGTGTGCCTGACGATGCTCGACTCGCGCAAGCGGCGGCGGGAGGAGGCGCTGGAGGAAGGGCGGCTGCCGGACCCGGTGATCACACGCGCGCCGGACCCGGAGAGCGTGGCGCTGGCCGCGGATGCGGTCGGGGCGGCGCTGCTCGTGGTGCTGGAGACGCTGCAGCCCGCGGAGCGGCTGGCGTTCGTCCTGCACGACCTGTTCGCGGTGCCGTTCGAGGACATCGCGCCGATCGTGGACCGCTCCCCGGCGGCGGCGCGGCAGCTCGCGTCCCGGGCGCGGCGGCGCGTGCACGGCGCCGACCCGGACGCGCCGACCGCCGACCGGGAGATCGTCGAGGCGTTCCTGGCCGCGGCGCACGACGGCGACTTCGCGGCGCTGCTGGAGCTGCTCGATCCCCAGGTCGTCCTGCGCGCGGACGATGGCGTCGGCGCGCTGCGCATGCTCGAGGGCGCGCACGCGGTCGCCGAGAGCGCGACGTTCTTCGCGGGCACGCGCGAGGCGCACCCCGCGATCGTCGACGGCGCCGCGGGCTTCGTCGCCACCGAGGACGGCGTGCCCGTCGCGGTGCTCGCGTTCACGATCCGCGCCGGCCGGATCGTCGCCATCGACGGGCTCAGCGACCGGGAGCGGATTGCAAGACTGCGCCTGTGAGGGGCATCTCCTATCTCGCCGACCAGGTGCGCGAGGCGGACGTGCGCCGGGACCTGACCGTGATCCGCGAAGAGCTGCTCTGCGACGCGGTGTCGCTGAAGGCCAACGACGCCGACCGTCAGCTCGCGGCCGCCGCGGTGGCGCTGGAGCTCGGGCTCGACGTGTGGATCGAGGCCCAGCAGGAGAACCAGCGCGACGGCCTGGAGCACCTCGAGCGGGTGGCGGTCGGAGCCGAGCGGCTGCGCGTGCACTATCCGGGGCGCGTGACGCTCCTCGTCGGCAACGAGTACTCACTGCTCACGCGCGGGATCGTCCCCGGGTCGTTCACGCTCGCACGGTTGTGGCTCATCCTGCGCGCGGGACCGCTGCTGCGGCGCCGGATCACGCGCCGGCTGGGACGGCGGCTCGCGGCGGCGCGAACGGTCGCGCGGGCGGCCTTCGGCGGTCCGGTGACCTACGCCGCCGCGCTGTGGGAGCACGTGGACTGGACCGAGTTCGACGTGGTCGCGGTCAACCTGTACCGGATCGGTCCGGACGCGGAGGCCTACGCCGCGCGCGTACGGGCGCTCGTCGCGCGCTCGGAGAAGCCGGTCGTGATCACGGAGTTCGGCTGCGGCTGCTTCCGCGGCGCCGAGCTCGCCGGACCCGGCTCCTTCCAGGTCGTCAACTGGTTCCGGTCCCCGCCGCGGGTGAAGGCCGGGCTCGTCCGCGATGAGCAGGTGCAGGCGCGCTATCTGCGCGACCTGCTCGACGTCTTCGACGCGAGCGGCGTGCACGGAAGCTTCGTCTTCACGTTCGTGATGCCGGAGTTCCCGCATGACCCGGACCCGGTGCGCGACCTCGACATGGCGGGCTTCGGGATGGTGAAGGTGATGGCGGACGGGTGGGAGCGCAAGGCGGCGTTCGAGGCGCTCAGGGCCGCGAACGCACGACCCAGGTCTGGCCCCGGTCGCGGGAGTGCATGACCACGCCGTCGTGCAGCGCGGCGAGCAGCTCCCCCGGTGCGCCCTGATCGAACGCGGCGGGCTGGCCGCCGATGTTGCCCGCCGGGCGCCAGCGGTTCTCCGTTCGCTCGTGGTGGACCTGGCCTTCGAGGTCGAGCAGCGTCACGCCGTCCTCGGTCCAGGCCAGGTGGCCGGGGCCAGGCGCCTCGACCGGCTCCCACGTGCGACCGCCGTCGCCGGAGCGGTGTAGGCCCCGTTCGCCGGAGGCGATCAGCCGTTGCGGGTCGTCCGGGGCGAGCGCGAGTGAGATCAGCGGCTCCGGCGCGGTCAGCGGGTCCCAGCTGCGGCCGCCGTCGGCGCTGGTGAGAAAGCGCGGCTCACGGGTGGCGAAGTCGGACCCGAAGCCGTAGATCCGCTCGCCCGCGGACTCGAGCACGTGGAAGTCGACTTCGCCGTGCAGGGACACCGGCTGCCAGCTGCGGCCGGCGTCCTTGGACTCGATCAGGCCGAGGTACGGCGGAAGGTCGGTGTCCGACGGGTCTGGGTGGCCGGAGCCGAGGAAGTGGTCCGGCCCGACGATCGCGAACCCCATCGTGTCCTGGGAGGAGTCGCCGATCCGCTGTGCGCGGTCGGCGTCCGGCGCGACGCTGAACAGGCCCGTGTGGGTGGCGATCAGTGTGGAACCGTCGGCGGGGTTTACGCCCAGGCCGTGGATGTGGACCGGGCCGGCGTCGGCGGGCGGCGCCTGGGCGGACGAGTCGGTGGGCGCGGGCTCCTCACCGCACGCCGCGATGCACGCGCTCACGGCGAGCGCGCCGAGCCACGTGATGACGCGCCGCCGCATGAGGTCCCATCCTAAGGCGCTTGAACCGGTACCGGACCCTGATCGCGATCCGCGGCGTGCGCGCGCCGCTGCTGGCCTCCACGCTGGGCTCGGTCCCGATCGGCATGTACGGGCTGGCGATCCTGCTGCTCGTGCGCGACTCCGGCAGCTCGTACGGCGCGGCCGGGCTCGTGGTGGGCGCGTTCAGCCTGGCCAACGCGTTCGGCGCCGTCGCGCAGGGACGGCTCATGGACCGCTTCGGGCAGACGGGCGTGCTGCGGGTGGCGGCGGCCGGGCATCTGCCGGCGCTGGCTGCGCTGGTCCTCGCAGCCACGGCGGGCGCGCCCGTGTGGCTGCTGGCGCTGCTGGCGCTGTCCGGCGGCGCGACGCTCCCGCAGCTGCCGGCCGCTATGCGCTCGCTGTGGAACATGCTGGTGGCCGACCCGGAGCTGCGGGCGTCGGCGTACGCGCTGGTCGCGGTCGTGTTCGAGGTGGCCGTGGTGACGGCGCCCGCGGTCGCGGCGGGGATCTCCGCGGTCGCTTCGCCGGAAGTCGCGGTGCTGGTGGCGGGCGGGCTGGGCGTCGGCTCGTCGCTCGCGTTCACTGGCACGGGCGCTTCGCGGGGGTGGCGCGGGACGCCGCACGACGTGGGGTGGCTCGGCCCGCTCGGCGCGCCCGGGATGCGGACCGTGTTCGCGGTGCTGGTCGCGTTCGGGATGGCGGTCGGGATCGTGCAGGTCGCCGTGCCGGCCTACGCGGACGCGCGCGGGGCGGCGGAGACGGGCGGTGTGCTGCTCGCGGCGCTGTCGGCCGGCGCGCTCGTGGGCGGGCTGATCTACGGCGCGCGCACGTGGCCGGGCGCGCTGCCGGCCCGCTTCCCGGCGCTGCTGCTCGGGCTCGGAGGGGGCTTCGCGCTGCTCGCGGTGGCGGACTCGAACGTGGTGCTGGCAGCGGTGCTGCTCGTGTGCGGGCTGCTGATGGCGCCGACGACCGTGGTGGGCTCGACGCTGCTGGACACCGTCGCGCCCGCCGGCACGGTGACCGAGGCGTTCGCGGCGATGGTGATGGGGATCGTCGCCGGGATGGCGGTCGGCAACGCGCTCGGCGGGGCGCTGGTCGAGAGCGCGTCGTTCGAGGCCGCCGCGCTCGTGGCGGGCACCGCGGCGGCGGTGGGTGCGGCGGTCGCGCTGCTCCGACGCTCGACGCTGATCGGTTAGCGTTGCGGCCATGAACCACCTCGCGATCCCGGTCCGCGACCAGGCGCGCTCGCAACGGTTCTACGAGGCCTACTTCGGGTTCGGCGCCCGCCCCGCGCGCCTGTACGACGACAGCGTGCTGATGCTCTACACGGCCGACGGGTTCGCGCTCGCGCTCGGGCCGAGCGAAGGGCCGATCGAGCCGCCCACGTGGATGCACTTCGGCGTCGCGCTGGACAGCCGCGCGGCGGTCCTCGCGCACCGGACGCGGCTGGAAGCGGACGGCGTCGAGCTCGTCGAGGCGTTCGACGAGCCCGACTACGTCAGCGTCAAGTGCCGTGACCCCGACGGCTACATCGTCGAGGCCTACTGGGAACCTATGCCGTCTTGAGCAGGCCGCCGTCGACCACGAGATCGGTGCCGGTGGTGCTCGCCGAACGCGGCGAGACGAGGTAGGCGACGGCGTCCGCGATCTCCTGCGGGTCCGCGAGCCGGCCGGTCGAGATCGACATCATCTGCGGCCCGACGGTGCTCAGGACCGCTTCGGCGTCGGCGCCCACCATCGCGCCGAAGCGCTCCGCCGCGCCGCCGGGCGCCGTCCACCACGGCGTGAGCACGGGGCCGGGGGAGACCGTGTTCACGCGCACGCCCTGTGGTGCGAACTCCTCGCTCAGCGCCGTGCTCAGGTTCGTGAGCGCCGCCTTGGCCGCCGAGTACTCGACGTTGAACGGCGACGGCTGACGCGCGTTGGCCGAGGAGACGTTGACGATCGCGCCGCCGGTCTCGACCAGCACCGGGAGCGCGGCGCGGCAGAGTCGGACGACCGCGTGCAGGTTGAGCTCGAAGATGCCGTGCCAGTCGTCGTCGCCGCGGCTCAGGAAGCCGGCGTGCGGGAGCGGGCTGCCGGGGACCGGGCCGCCCGCGTTGTTGACGACCGCGTCGAGGCGCCCGTAGGTGTCCAGCGCCGCGGCGACGAGCTGGGCGGGCGCTTCGGGCTCGGTGAGATCGACCGCCACGTGCAGCGCGTCGGGCTCGGGACAGTCGCCGCGGGAAGCCGCGACGACGCGCATGCCCTCGGCGAGCAGCGTCCGCGTGATCGCGAGCCCGATGCCCTTCGAGGCGCCGGTGACGACGGCGACTTGGCCGTTCAGTTGCAGATCCATGCCCAGACAACGCGGCGGATGAGGGATCTGTGAGTCATCCGCGGGGTCCACCGGGTACGGTGCAGCGCGATGAGCGCCGGACTTGCTGCCCTCCTTGATGACGTTGCCATGATCGCCCGCCTCGCGGCGGCCTCCGTCGATGACGTCGCCGCCGGCGCCGGCCGCGCGAGCATGAAGGCCGCCGGCGTGATCGTCGACGACGCCGCCGTCACCCCGCGTTACGTGCAGGGCTTCAAGCCCAACCGCGAGCTGCCGGTGATCCGCAAGATCGCGGTCGGCTCGCTGCGCAACAAGCTCCTGTTCATCCTGCCCGCGGCGCTGCTGCTCAGCCAGTTCCTGCCGTGGCTGCTGACGCCGATCCTGATGATCGGCGGCACCTATCTGTGCTTCGAGGGCGCCGAGAAGCTGTGGGAGCTGGTGCACCCGCACGAGCACGGGCACGAGGAGGACGCGCCGGCCGCCGAGGTCGGCCCCGAGGAGGAGAAGAAGCTCGTCGGCGGTGCGATCCGGACGGACTTCATCCTCTCCGCCGAGATCATGGTCATCGCGCTCAACGAGGTCGAGAACGAGCCGTTCGTCTCGCGCGCGCTGATCCTGGTCTTCGTCGCGATCGCGATCACGGTCGGCGTCTACGGCGTCGTCGCGCTGATCGTCAAGATGGACGACGTCGGCCTCAAGCTCGCCCAGCGCGGCGGCGGCACCGAGTCGCTCGGCCGCGGGCTCGTCAAGGCGATGCCGATCGTCCTCTCGGTGCTGTCGAAGGTCGGCATCATCGCGATGCTCTGGGTCGGCGGCCACATCCTGCTCGTCGGCCTGGACGAGCTCGGCGTCCACTTCCTCTACGACTTCGTCCACCACCTCGAGGAGGACGTCCACGACGCCCTCGGCGCGTTCGGCGGCGTCGCCGGGTGGCTGACCAACACGATCGCCTCCGCGATCCTCGGCATCATCGTCGGCGCGATCGTCGTCACCGTCCTGCACCTGCGCAAGAAGGACCACTGAGCTTGCGTCGAGCCTGAGGAATGCCCACGCGCCGAGCGACGTCTGGTCGGACATGACCGTTGACACGAGCGAGTGCAGCGTGGTGCGCCCCGGCGCGACTACGCCGGCCGCCAGGGCCTCGAGTACGGCGCCGGCATCTCCAACGAGAACACGGCCGCGCAGGCGTTGTGCCTGCATCGGTTGAGCATGCCCGCGGGTGCGCGCGCCGTCGCGCACCTGCACCAGGACCACGAGTCGGCGATCTACGTCATCAGCGGGCGTGGCGAGTTCTGGTGGGGCGAGCGCCTCGAGCACCACGCGGTGGTCGAGGCCGGCGACTTCATCCACATCCCGGCGGGCGTGCCCCACCTCCCCATGAATCGGAGCGACGAGACCCTGGAGGCCGTGATCGCGCGTACGGACCCGAACGAGCAGGAGAGCGTGGTCACGCTGCCCGAGCTCGACGAGCTGCCGCACGTGCGCTGACGCCGTTGTCAGCATTCGGTCCTCGACGCTCAGCATCCCGACCGGTCAGGCGATCTCCCCGGAGGCTGTGCTTCGCCGCCTTTCCCCGCTGTCGCTCTTCGTCTGGTCCGGCGTCCTCGTCGTGCTGGCGTGGGCGGTCATGCTGGTGGTCGAGCTCAACCGGGCCGCCGAGACGTCCAAGCAGGCGCTCGACACGGCGAAGGTGAACGCCGTCTACGAGCAGGCGCAGGCGGCGCTGCGGGCGTCCAAGGCCGATGCGGTGCGTGAGGCGCTCGTTGCGGCGGCCGCGCTCGATCCCGCGGAACGTGCGCGCGTCGAGCGGATCCAGAAGCTGCACGCAGCGTATGAGGCGCAGCCCACCGCGGCGTTCGCGGGCTCCATCCAGCACGCGCTGGAAGCGGGCAGCGCGGCCGCCGGCGTGCGCGCGCACCAGCTGGGCATCCGCGCCTACGCCGGCGAGAAGCGCGTGGTGGACGGCGGGCGGCAGATCATCGTGCTCGCCTGCTTCGTGTTCGGCGCGCTGTGGTGGTTGCTGCGCCAGCACCGGCGCCGGCTCGAGGAGGCACGGCGGCAGGAGCTCAAGCGCCTGAGCGAGATGGCGTCGAGCGACCCGTTGACCGGGCTGCGCAACCACCGGGTCTTCCACGAGGACCTGGCGCGGGAGCTGCAGCGCGCGGGCCGGACGGGCTCGTCGCTCGCGCTCGTCCTGCTCGACCTGGACAACCTGAAGACGCTCAACGACACGCACGGCCACCAGGCGGGCGACCGCCGGATCCGCGAGCTCGCCGACGCGCTGCGCGAGACGCTGCGCGCGACGGACACCGCCTACCGCATCGGCGGTGACGAGTTCGCGGTCCTGCTCCCGGACGCGCACACGTGGGGCGCGCTGGAGTTCACGCAGCGGCTGCACCAGGCCTTCCCGGGCGCGACGGCGGGCATCGCTGCGACCACGACGCTGGTCGCGCGCGACGCGCTCATCCACGACGCCGACATGGCGCTGCTGACCGCCAAGCGCACCCATCAGCGCGCGCTCGTCTACACGCAGGAGCTGGACCCCGGCACGGTCACGCCCACGGTCGACGACCACCACACGCAGACGCTCGCGGCCGCGCTCGCGCACGCCGTCGACGCCAAGGACTCCTACACGCGCAGTCACTGCCAGACCGTGTCGCAGCTGAGCGCGCTGATCGCCGAGGCGCTCGGATTCGAGGGCGAGCGCCTCGCGCGGATGCGCCTCGCCGGCCTGCTGCACGACGTCGGCAAGATCGGCGTCCCCGACGCGATCCTCAACAAGCGCGCCGCGCTCACCGAAGCCGAGTACGAGGTGATGAAGCAGCACGCCGTGCTGGGCGCCGAGATCGTCGAGTCCGCGGGCCTGCCCGAGCAGGCGCGCTGGGTCCGCCACCACCACGAGCGCATCGACGGCCGCGGCTACCCGGACGGGCTGGCCGGCGAGGAGATCCCGCTCGAGTCGCGCATCATCCTCGTCGCCGACTCCTTCGAGGCGATGACCTCCGACCGCCCGTACCGCCGCGCCCCCGGGCGCGAGTTCGCGCTGGCCGAGCTGCGCTGCCACGCGGGCGCGCAGTTCGACCCGGACGTCGTCGACGCGCTCTGCCGCGTGCTCGACGACACGCGCGAACTAGCGCACGATCTCTGAGCGCCCGCCGATCGGCCGCGCGGTGACGGCCTGGGCGGTGCCGCCCGGCGGCGGGGCCATCGTGTCGGCCGCGGTCAGCGGGCCGAAGTCCAGGCCGGTCAGGCCGCTCAGCTCGCGCACGACCACCTGGTAGAGGTTGAACGGCTCCAGGCCGAGCGACTCGAGCTTGCCCTCGAGGTCGTCCTGCGTGAGCACGTACGCCTTGGCCTTGAGCGCGCCGTCCTCGGCGTAGGCGATCAGCTTCCAGTACGAGCGGGGCACCAGCACGCCGCGGTACTCGAGGTCGTTGCGCTTGAAGATCGGCCCGCCGAGGACGGCCAGGCGCAGGTCGTCGACCGACACGTCCTCGTAGACGGCGTCCTCGAGCTGGCCCCAGATGCCGTGCTTGGCGGACTGGTTGAAGTCGTCGAGCTGGGGCGCGATGTTGGTGAAGAAGAACGAGTCGGCGTTGGCCCGCGTGGCCTCCTCGCGCGTGCCCCACAGCAGGTCGCGGCGGCGCGCGATGTGGCCGCGGTCCAGGCGATTGTGGCTGTAGAGGTCGTCGTCGACCTGATGCTCGGCGCGGAACGCGGGGTCGCGCTTGAAGTCGATGCCGGTGCGCGAGAGCTGCTGGAGCGCGTTGCCGTCCACGTTCCACGCCACCCAGCGGCAGAAGCGCCGCGAGGCGCTCATCGCGAGCGAGAAGTGCGTGAGGTGGCGCACCGGGCCCTCGCCGCCCTCCTGCACGGGCGCGTAGTCCTTCTCCACGTCCGCGGTGGCGACCGGCACCGGCACGGCATGCCCCGGGAGGAACGCGGCGTCGTAGCCGCTGCCGGACGCGTGCACGGTGAAGAAGCCGCGCACGTCCGGATCGCCCTTGGGCGCCTCCAGCGGCGAGATCTCGAGCTTGCCGAACACCGAAGACGCGTAGCAGGCGAGCGCGTGCTCGCCCGGGTCGCTGTCGGGCTCACCGGCGAAGTGCAGGCCGAGCATCATGTCCGTCGGCTTGCCGGCGTCGTCGAGCGCCATCCACGCCGAGCCCGAGTCGCCGCCCATCGAGATCTCGCCGCCGACCGCCGGCTGCTCCGGGTCCGGGCCGATCTCGAAGCCGCCGATCCGTTCCTCCACGCCCTCGCCGTAGGTCAGTCGCGTGATCGTGTGCAGCCGCGTGACGACGCCGTACGTCACGGCCGTCGTGCGGCCGGACTTGACGACACGGTCGCCGAGCTCCGGATCACCGAGCCGCCGCACGGGCACGCCGAGCTCGAGGATCGGCTCCTCGGCGCCGCGGCCCTCGATGCTCGCGATCGCGCAGTCGCCGGCGAGCCCGAGGAACGAGCGCACGAGCCGGCCGCAGCCGTTGTCGGCGACGCGGTTGTCGTCGAACGCGCCCGGCTGCACGATCCGCTGGCCGAGCTCGCCGCCGACGCCGTGCAGCACGTGCCAGTTCGACAGCATCCGCGTCTCGCCGGTCGCGGTCTCGCGCACGAGGCACGCGAGCGTCCCGGCGCTCACCCTCTCCGCGCCGATGCTGACGCCGGGCACGATCGGGTCCAGCCGCCGCTTGCGGTCCGTCTTCTCCTGTGCGCCCACCGCGACCGGGTTGGGCGTGTAGCGCCGCTCGACGACGTCCGTGGGAAAGCGGATCCCGTTGACGGTCAGCGTCTCCGGGATCGGCCGCGTCGTCGCGCCCTCCAGGCTCTGCGGCTCGAACTTGGTCGAGACCGTGAACTGCAGCGCCAGCTCGTCGGTCGGCCGGCCGTCGACCACCTTGTAGCCGACGCCGACCGACGTGATGTTCGGGTCCTTGAGGTACTCGTCGGCGACGCGCTGCACCGCCGCCTCGATCGTCGCCCGGTCCTTGAGGTCGCGTTTGCGCACGCGGCGGGACCCTACGCCACGACCGGGTCAGAAGGTATGACCGAGTCGAGAAACGTGCCGGGCTGACAGTCGAGCGTCGGCGCCGGGCGCACGGTCCAGCCCGCCTCCTCGCGCCGGCACACCTGCCCGTGCAGGAACCGCGGATCGGCGGTGCGCACGTCCCCGCCGCGCTGCCCGAGCATCAGCCGCGCGTTGTTGCGCCCGTCCGCCTGGCGCCACAGCAGATAGTTGCGGACCTCGTCGCGGTCGGGGAGCGTGAACACGCGCGCGTCGAACGTGGCGGGTTCGCGGTCGCCGAAGCTGCGCGCGAAGTGCGCGGTGAGGATGGACGCCGACACCGACACGAGCTTCTGCACGCCGCCGCCGAACATCGCCTGTGTGCCCGGCCGGGCGAAGTCCGAGAGCACCAGCGAGATCTCGTCGGACTGCGCGAAGCCGATCACGGCGCCCGCCAGCTCCCGGCAGAGCTCGGCCATCCCGCGGCCCATCGCGCCGATCAGGCGCGTCGAATACGGGAGCGGGAGCCCGGCCGTCCAGGTGCTGAACGCGCGGCCGTCGAGCCGCACGACCGTCCAGGTGCGCGACGGGAGCGCCGTGCGGTGCTCATGCTCGTACGCCTTCATGCGGTCGCGCAGCGTCATGCTCACGACCATAGGTCGCCCGGCGCACCAGCGTCTCGAACGGGCCGCGCCGGCCGGCGCGCGTGAGCCGGACGCAGAGCGCGACGGTGGCGAGCCAGGTGAGCGTCGCGAGCAGTGCGGTGGCGGCGACCGACAGCTCGCTCGCGAGGCCGAGCAGGAACGGCGTGAACACAAGCGCCCACACCACCGACTGCGCGAGGTAGGCGGTGAGCGAACGCTGGCCCGTGGCCGCGAGCGCGCCGATCACCGGGCCGCGCCGCACGCGCGTCGCGAGCAGCGCGATGGCCGCGGCGTAGCCCGCGCCGGCGAGCGTCCCGGTGAGCGTGTGCAGCGCCGCGATGAGGCCGTAGTCGCCCGCGGACGGAACTGGCTCGAACCCGGCGAGGACGAGCGCCAGCGGCTGCGCGCCGAGGACACCCGCGGCGATTCCGACCAGCGCGACGACCCAGAGCGCGCGCGGCGGCCGCTCGAGCCACCGCCGGCGGCCGGCCCACAGGCCGATCAGGAACGGGCACGCGAACCCGATCGGGCCGAGGAACATGATCACCAGCTGGGCGGGGAGGCGCTCGACGAGCAGCGTCGGGACGTCGGGCGGGAGCTCGGCGGCCGACGGTCCCTCCAGCGCGGACTCGAGCGCGCCGCCGGCCGGCAGCGCCGTGAGCACGAAGAAGACCGCCGCCCACAGCAGCAGCCAGCGGTCGCGCCAGAACACGACCCACGCGCCGAACGCCAGCAGCATTCCGTAGGCCGCGACGATGTCGCCGATGTAGAGCAGGATTGCGTGCGCGAAGCCGATCGCGATCAGCGTCAGCGCGCGCCGGAACAGCACGTTGCGCGCGCGCAGCGGGTGGCGCCGCACGACCTGCGCGACGCCGTAGCCGAACAGCAGCCCGAACAGCGGGAACGCGCGCCCGTCCACGAACGTCGCGATGACCCACGTGACCGCCTCGTCGACCGGGCTCTTGCGCACCGGGTAGCCGCCGAGTACGCGCGGCGCGTCGAGGAAGTGGTGCGCGTTCGCGAGCGCGATGCACCACAGCATCAGCCCGCGCGCGAGGTCGGGGCCGAGCGCGCGGTCTTCGAGGGCGGTCGCGGGCACGGCGGCCAGGGAAGCACGCGCCCCGGCCGCCGCACCCCGACCGAGGTCTATGCCGCGCCGACCGGAGGATTGCGCGCGGGGCGCTCGAGCCGCCAGCGCAGCGGCGCCGCATGCTCGAGCCGGACCACGGCGGCGACCGTCAGCCGGACGGTTCGCGCCCGCTCCCACAGGATCTCGGCGTGCCCGCTCACGTACAGCGTCGTCCCGTCCTCCGGATCGACGACGGTCAGGCCGCAGGCGCCGTCGGCCGCGATGTTGCCGAGCGTGTTGAACATGCGGTTGCCCTGATAGTCGGGCCAACTGACCGTGCGCTCGTCATCCACCGCCAGGAAGCCGGGGCGGCCGCCCCGGTGGGAGACGTCGAACCCGTCCGGGCCGCGCGTGGCCACGAACGCCGTATCCGCGGCCGCGAGCCGCGCGGTGGCGCGCGCGTCGAGCGCGGTGCTCGCGGCCCGGGCCGGCGCCGCGTTGGGCACGATCGCCTCGACCTCGCGCGTGGCGATGTACTTCGGGCAGTTCGAGTAGACCTGCTCGAGCCGGATCGTCGTCCCGTCGGCGCTGCTCGAAGCCTCGCCGTTGAGGCGCATCCGGCGCCGCGTGCTCGGCTCCAGCGCCAGCCCGCCGACCGGTCCGTCCAGCGCCCCGGCGAGCGGGTCGCCGGCGAGCGGCGTCGCGGCCACGTGGACGACGTCCGGCGTGGGCGAGGTGACGAAACCCGGCGCGCCGTAGAGCAGGCTCGCCCACACGCGCCCGCCGGCGTCCTCGGCGCCCAGCGCGATCCACGGCTGGGCGGACAGGAACGTGCGCGCGACCTCCGGCATCGCCGGCTCGGCGCCGAAGGGCCGGTCGATCACCCCGGCGCGCGCCTGGACGGCGAGCTCCCCGGCGTGGTAGCCCACGGCCTAGAAGAAGCCGCAGGTCGGCGCTTCGCCGGCCGGCGCTTCGCCGTGCACGCCGGCGCCGGTGAAGACCTCCAGGCGGATCCCGTCGGGGTCCTCGAAGAAGATGCCGCCGCTGGACGCGCCCTCGGCGTGCGGGACGATCCCGTCGTGGTAGAGGTGCAGCCCGGCCTCGCGCACCCGCGCCTCGACGGCCTGCACGTCCTCGACCGAGTCGACCTGGAAGGACAGATGGTGCAGCCCGGGCGCGGCCGCCGAGAACTCGCCCGCCGACTGCTGCCAGAGCGTGACGATCAGCCGCGCGTCGTCGCCGAGGAAGGCGTACCCGTCGCCGCGCCCGCGTTCGGTCCAGCCGAACACGCGGCGGTAGAAGCCGACGCTGCGGTCGAGGTCGGTGACGTTGAGGCCGACGTGGCCGGTGGCGAACGTGGTGGCGAGAGCGGTCATGCTCACCACCATACACGAATTAACCGGTATCACCCGAATTAACGGTGACGAACGCGCCCGTGGCGCATCGCCTTGTCCCGGTTGCCGCACGCCGCCATCGAGCACCAGCGGCGGGTGCCCGGGCGCGAGGTGTCGAGGAACCACAGCACGCACTCGTCGTTCGCGCAGGGCCGCACGCGGCTCCCGTGCGACTCGAGCAGCCCGACCAGCTGCGCCGCGCACGCCCACGGCACGCGCCACTCCGGCGCGGCGTCGACGGCGCGCTCGACCGCGCCGCCCGCGCGCAGCACCGGCCGCTCGCCACCGCGCGCGAGCACCGCGTTCACGCCGGCGACCGCGCCCCGGTCGAGCAGCAGCGCGCGCAGCGCCTCGCGCGTCTCGCGCAGCGGGCCGGCGTCGGCCGGCGCGTCCGTGAAGCCGTGGCCGTCGAGCCAGAGCCGCGTGCCGGCCTCTTCGGCCAGCAGGTCGCGCAGGCCGTCGCCGGTCATCCAGGTCGTGTTGAGCAGGTCGAGCGGAAGCGGTTCGCCGGTCAGCGGGCGCGGATCTTCAGTGGCCACCTCACCAGCTTAGGCACTGACACCGGTGATCGAGTCGAGTTCGGCGAGGTCGGCGTCAGAGAGGACGAGCCCGGCGCCGGCGACGTTCTCGCGCAGGTGGGCGACCGACGCCGTCCCGGGGATCAGCAGGACGTTCGGCGACCGCCGCAGCAGCCACGCGAGGGCGACCGCCCGCGGCGTCGCGTCCAGGCGGGCGGCGACCGCGGCCAGCGTCTCGGACTGCAGCGGGGTGAAGCCGCCGAGCGGGAAGAAGGGGACGTACGCGAGCCCCTGCCCGGCGAGCGCGTCGATCAGGTCGTCGTCGTGACGGTAGGCGAGGTTGTAGCGGTTCTGCACGCACACGATCGGCGCGATCGACTGCGCCTCGGCGACCTGCTCGGGCGTCGCGTTGCTCACGCCGAGGTGCCGGATCAGGCCCTGCTGCTGGAGCTCCGCCAGCGTCTCGAACGCCCGCGCGAGCGACCCCGGCTGCGGCCCGGACGCGTCGCCGAGCCGGAGGTTGACGACGTCGAGGACGTCGAGGCCGAGGTGCGCGAGGTTGGCCTCGACGGCCGCGCGCAGCTGCGCCGGCTCGCGGGCGGGCGGCCAGCCGCCCTGCGCGTCGCGGTGCGCGCCGACCTTGGTCACGATGTGCAGCGCGTCGGGGTAGGGCGAGAGCGCCTCGCGGATGAGCCGGTTGGTGAGCTCGGGCCCGTACGCGTCCGCGGTGTCGATGTGGGTGATGCCGAGCGCGACCGCCTCGCGCAGCACGGCGATCGCCTCCTCCCGGTCGGCCGGCGGGCCCATCACGCCCGGCCCGGCCAGCTGCATCGCGCCGTACCCGAAGCGCGTGACCGTCAGATCGCCCATGGTCCAGGTGCCGCCTGCAAGGTTCGTCATGCCCGCACCGTGGGCCGCCCGCGGCCGGCCCTCAAGGACCGTGCGCAGGGTGGGAGTGACAGGGTCACCGACGGCGGCCCGGCGCCCTCTACGCTCGGGGGATGGACGACGGCAACCGGCTCGGCGAGTACCTGCGAGCGCGCCGGCAGGTGGTGCAACCCGAGGTCGTCGGCCTGCCGGCCGGCGGGCGGCGGCGCGTGCCTGGGCTGCGTCGCGAAGAGGTGGCGCTGCTCGCCGGAGTCAGCGCGAACTACTACCTGCGGCTCGAGCAGGGCCGCGATCGCAACCCGTCGCCGCCGGTGCTGGACTCGCTGGCCCGCGTGCTACAGCTCGACGACACGGCCACGGCCTACCTGCACCGGCTGGCCCGGCCGCAGCCGCGACGCCGGCGTCCGCCGTCGCCCGAGGCGGTCCCCCCCGCGACGCTCCAGCTGCTCGAGACGATCGGGCTGCCCGCGTTCGTCGCCGGTCGCTGCCTCGACGTGCTCGCCGTCAACGCGCTCGTGACCGCGCTGATCCCGACCGTCCGGGTGGGGGAGAACCGGCTGCGGTCGATCTTCCTCGATCCCGCCGACCAGGCGTTGCATCCCGACTGGACGCGCTGGACGGATGACTGCGTCGCCGCGCTGCGTGACCGGTTCGTCGACGATCCCCGTGCCGCCGAGCTCGTCGATGAGCTCTCGAGTGCCAGCGAGGCCTTCCGCGCGGCGTGGGCGCGTCACGACGTGCGCCCGCCGCGCAGCGAGCCCGTCCGCATCGACCATCCGCGGGTCGGCGAGCTCACCCTCGGCGTCTCCAAGCTGGAGATCGACGGCGCCGACGGCCTGACGCTCGTGGTCTTCCACCCCGAGCCGGGCTCGCAGAGCGCCGCGCGGCTCGGGCGGCTCGCGGGAGCACGACCGCCCGAGCGCGCGCGGCGCCGGCGTACGGCTAGATCAGCACTTCGCAGTTGACCCAGACGTCGGCGGCGTCCACGTCGCAGACGTCGAAGCCCGGGCCGCCGTCGATGAAGTCGGCGCCCGGCCCGCCCGCGAGCCGGTCGTTGCCGTTGCCGCCGGACAGCGAGTCGCTGCCGACGCCGCCGTTGAGCCGGTCGTGGCCCTCGCCGCCCTCGAGCTTGTCGTGGCCCTCCTCGCCGTTGAGGCAGTCGTTGTCGGCGTTGCCGTGGAGGAGGTCGTCGCCGCGCCCGCCGTTGAGGATGTCGTTGCCGCCGGCGCCCCACAGCTCGTCGTCGTTGTCCCAGCCGTTGATCAGGTCGTTGGACCCGAAGCCGGGGATGCTGTTGGGCAGGCCGTCGCCGTTGATCACGACCTGGACGGGGCCACACGGCGGCCACTCGGGCAACTCCTGGGCCTGGGCCTGTGCGGGCACGGCGACGGCCAGCGACAGTGACGTCACGAGGGCCGCGAGAACGATGCGATGCTGCATGCCACACCTCCGGTGTGATGGGGGAGAGAGGTCTCACCGCGCACGGTCCTGGAGCGAGCGCCCGCCAACCATGGGGGAACCCCCGGAAGCGACCGCGGGGTGTCACCTTGGGTCGACGGTTCGTATGAGCGCTGACGCGCCGCAATCCGCGGGCGGTGGGTCGGGTACGCGAACCCCATGTCCGCAACGTCGAACCATCTGGTCGCCACCCGCGTGGCGATCACCCGTCACCAGCTCGGGGAGGTCCCCGTGCTCGAGGTCGGTGGTGAGCTGGATCTGTGGACGGCCCCAGAGCTTTGTTCCCGCATCGAGGAGTGCCTCGAGGCGTGCAATCAGGGGGTCGTCGTCGACCTCGCCCCGCTGCAGTTCTGCGATTCCACCGGCCTGCGCGCCCTCGCGGGCGTCGCTCAGGAGGCGCGCGTGGCGCAGACCCGATTGATCATGCTGCGCCCGTCCAAGAAGGGCGTGTGCCGTGCCTTCGAGCTCGCGGGAGCGAGCGAATTCCTGCCGCTCGTCGACGACGCCGAGGCGGCCCGCAAGCTGCTCAACGCCTGATGCAGTCGGGGCAGCGGCCGTGTAGGGGGAAGTGCGTGAAGCGCGCCTCGTAGCCGAACTGCTCCCGGATCACGGCGCGGACGCGGTCCAGCTGGTCCGTGCCGGCCACCACCACCTTGCCGCAGCGCTCGCAGACGAGGAACTCGCGCTCGCCGTCGCCGAGCAGGCCGTACACGCTCGGGCCGTGCCCGATGTGCACGTGGCGGACGACGCCGAGCTCCTCGAGCTTCTCGAGGTTGCGGTAGACCGAGGTGAGGTCGAGCTTGCCGTCGGCGATCTGCTCGGCGGTGAGCAGCTCGTCGGCGGCGAACAGCGCCTCGAGCACCATCCGGCGCGGCGTGGTGAGGCGGCTGCCCGCGCGCCGGAGCGCGGCGGCGACGTCCTCGAGGTCGCGGAACGGCAGTGGCTCGCTGGGCGGTGCGAGGGTCACGCGCCCATCGTACGAGTGCTGCAAGAATCCCGCTCTTGCAAGTCACTCTCAGTAGCTGGAGATCGGGGCGTCGTGCACATCCCTGACGGCTTTCTCACCACGGAGGTCGCCGTCGCGTGCGCGCTGCCCGGGGCGGCCGCGGTCGGCGTGGCCCTCAGGCGCGCCGACGCCGACCTCGAGGAGCGCCGCGTCCCGCTGCTCGGCGTCACCGCCGCGTTCGTGTTCGCCGCGCAGATGCTCAACTTCCCGGTCGCGGGCGGGACCAGCGGGCACTTCATGGGCGCCGCGCTCGCGGCGATCCTGCTCGGCCCGTGGCTCGCCTGCCTCGTGCTGGCGGTCGTCCTGGGCGTGCAGGCGCTGCTGTTCGCCGACGGGGGGATCACCGCGCTCGGCGCGAACGCGCTCAACATGGGCGTGATCGGCGCGCTGCTCGTCGGCGGCCTGATGCACGGCGCCCGCCGGCTGTTCGGCGAAGGGCGGACGACGCTGCTGGCCGTGAGCGGCGCCGGCGCGTGGCTGGCCGTGATGGCCGGCGCGGCGGCGACGGCCGCGCAGCTCGCGCTCTCGGGCACGGTCCCGCTCGGCACCGTCATGCCGGCGATGCTCGGCGTGCACACGCTGATCGGCGTGGGGGAGGCGGTGGTGACCGTCGCCGCGGTGAGCGCCGTGCTGACCACGCGCCCGGACCTGATCGCGGCGGCTCCCGGTCTGCGCCCGATCGCGCTGCGGCGCGCGTTCGCCGTCCTCGCCCTCGCCGTGGCCGTCGGCCTGGCGACGGCCGCGTCCCCGTTCGCGTCCAGCCACCCCGACGGGCTCGAGCGGGTCGCGCAGGATGAGGGGTTCATCGAAGACGGCCGGCTCGCCGCGATCCAACAGGACGCGCCGATCCCGGACTACGCGTTCCCGGAGGTCTCCGACGAGCGGATCGCGACCGGCTTGGCCGGCTTCACCGGCACGCTGCTCGTGTTCGGCGCCGGGTACGGGGTCGCGCGGCTCGCGCGCCGGCGCGCGGTGGCGTGAAGCGCCCGCTGGACGCGGCGAGCGTCGCCGGGGACGCGCGCAGCCCGATCCACCGCCTGGACCCGCGCACGAAGGTCCTCGGCTTCGCGCTGATCACGCTCGTCGCGGTGACGGCGCGGACCTGGCCGGCGTGGGCCGCCTGCGCGGTGGCGCTCCTGCTCGTCGCCGTGGTCGCCCGCGTCCCGCCGGGCGTGGTCGCTCGGCGCGCGTTGATCGTCGTCGTGCCGGTGGCGCTCGTGGCGCTGTTCACGCCCAGCGCGGGCGTGAAGGCCGTGCTCGGCACGGTGTCCGCGGTGCTGCTCGGCGCCACCACGAGCTTCCCGGACGTGCTGCACGCGCTCGAGCGATTGCGCGTGCCGCGCGTGCTGATCCTGATCGCCGCGTTCATGTACCGCTACCTGTTCGTGATCGTGGGCGAGGTGAGGCGCATGCGCGCCGCGCTGCTCGCCCGCGGCTACGCGCCGCGCCACGCGCTTCAGGCGGCGGCGCTGGGGCGCGTCGCCACCTCGCTGTTCCTGCGCTCTTACGAGCGCGGTGAGCGCGTGCACCTGGCGATGCTCGCGCGCGGGTTCGAGCAGCGGATGCCCCGCCTGGGAGCGCTGGCCTTCACGCGGGCCGACGCGCTGTTCGCGTGCGCGCTGGTGCCCCTGCTCGCAGTCCGGCTGCTGGCGTGATCCGCGCCCGCGACCTGCGCTTCACCTACCCGAATGGCGTCGTCGGGCTCGACGGCGTGACCCTTGACGTCGCGGCCGGGGAACGGCTCGCCGTGCTCGGTCCCAACGGCGCCGGCAAGACGACGCTGATGCTCCACCTCAACGGGCTGCTGCGCGGCGGCGGCGGCGAGGTCACGGTGGACGGCGCGGACTCGCTGCGCCGCGCCGTGGGGCTCGTCTTCCAGGACCCGGACGATCAGCTGTTCATGCCGACCGTGCGTGAGGACGTCGCCTTCGGCCCGCTCAACCTCAAGCTGCCGGACGTGCACGACCGCGTCGACGCCGCCCTCGCCGCCGTGCGCATGCGCGACGTCGCCGATCGCGCGCCGCACCAGCTCAGCCTCGGTCAGAAGCGCCGGGTGGCGATCGCGACCGTCCTGGCCATGGACCCGAGCGTGCTCGTGCTCGACGAGCCCTCCGCGAACCTCGATCCCCGCACCCGTCGCGAGCTGATGGAGCTGCTCCAGGAGCTCGACCGAACGCTGGTGATCGTCACCCACGACCTTCCGCTCGCCGCCCGCCTGTGCCCGCGCGCGGTGATCCTCTCCGCCGGCCGGATCGTCGCCGACGGCCCGTGCCTGGACCTGCTCGCGGACGTCGAGCTGCTCGCCGCGCACGACCTCGAGCTGCCGGAGGGCTTCGACGTCTCAGCGCTGCGTCGCAGCTGAGACCACCGCGTCCCGGAGCTGCTCGAGCGCGGTCGCGCGCGCGGCGACCAGCTCGTCGCCGACCGTGGCGGGGCGCAACGGCACGTGGCGTGGCGCCTGCGCGAACGCGTGGGCGATCGGCTCGAGCCATGCGCGTCCCCACGGCCCGCCGACGACCACGACTTCGGGGTCGGCGAGCGCGACGATCGCCGACAGCACGCCCGCGACGGCACCGGCCAGCGTCTCGTGTGCGTCGGACGCGAGCAGCTTCGGCACGTCGATGGCGGTGGATCGCGCGCGCCGCAGGCCGAGCGCGCCGAACACGTCGGTGAACCGCATCGCGGCGCCGTCCGGTCCGACGGTGACCACGTGCGCGATCTCGCCTGCCACCCCGGTGTGCCCGCGCCGCACCTCGCCGTCGCTGACCACGGCGCAGCCGAGGCCCTCGCCGAGGAACAGGTAGGCGAAGTCGCGCAGCGGCTCGGCCCGGGCCGCCCAATTGACGTCGTTGTCGACGGTGATCGGCCCGTCGACCAGCGGCGCGAGTGCGGCCGGCACGTCGAGCGCTCCGAGCTCCAGCGGGGCGTCGGGCAGCGCGACCAGCCGGCCCGTGTGGCGGTCGACCGGATCGGCGGCGCTCACGACGGCGAGCCGGAACGGCCCGTCGGCGACCTCCTGCGCGGCGCCGTGCAGCTCGTCCGCGCCCGGCGCGGTGGCGCGGGCGACGATCTCGCCGTACACGTCAACCGCTTCCGCCACGACGCCCGTCGACGCGAGGCTCGCGACCAGCGCCCGGCCCGACGCGGGCAGCGCGTAGTAGGTCCCGACGCGGCCGCGCCCCGTCGTGCGCTCGCCCGTGTCGACCACCGCGCCGGACGCGCTCAGTCGCTTCACGCTCTCGGAGATCGTCGGTTTCGACAGCCCGGTGGCGGCGGCGATCTCCGCCCTCGTCGCCCGCCGCTCGCGCATCAGCGTGCGCAGGACGTGCTCGTCCGACAGCGACCGCAGCAGCTCCAGGGACGGTTTCGTCGTCTCCACGACCCCCATTCTAGGAAGGACTCTTGCCTAAATGCTTCGACGATGCTACCTTGCAGTTCTAGTAAGTAGTCCTTTCCAAAGGAGAGACAAGTGTCCGCGACCGTCCAATCGCCCCCCCACTGGGAGTCCCCGCCCGACGACCTGAAGGCGGCCACGCGCGAGGTCAAGGCGGCGATCCGCGCTCGCATCGAGGCGTCCGGCAGGACGGTCGAAGCGGTCTGGGACGCGGTCACGGCGCGGCTCACCGTCGCCGTCGAGGGGATCGAGGCGGCCACCGCGCGCGGCGAGAACGTGTGGCCGGTGATCGAGTACGCCGACATCGCGAACGGCACGGTCACGCCGGAGCAGCTCGCGTACCTCAAGCAGCGCGGCTGCCTCGTCGTCCGCGGTCACTTCCCCCGCGAGCAGGCGCTGCGGTGGGATCAGGACATCGTCGACTATGTCGAGCGCAACCGGTTCTTCGAGCACTACCGCGGCCCGGGCGACGACTTCTTCGGCAGCGTCGGCTCCAAGCCTGAGATCTTCCCCGTCTACTGGTCATCCGCGCAGATGCAGGCGCGTCAGAGCGACCGGATGGCGAACGTGCAGTCGTTCCTCAACCACCTGTGGACCTACGCGTCCGAGGGCGTGCAGTGGTTCGACCCCGACCGCGACAGCCTCTACCCGGACCGCATCCGCCGCCGTCCGCCCGGCGCGAACTCGGGCGGTCTCGGCGCCCACCTCGATCCGGGCACGCTCGACCTCTGGATGACGGAGGCCTACCAGCAGGCGTTCCGGCACCTGTTCGACGGCTCCGTCGAGCAGTACGACCCCTGGGACGCGTCCTATCGCACGGCGGGCCCGCAGTACCCGGGCACGACGATGTGCTCGGTCTTCCGCACGTTTCAGGGGTGGACGGCGCTGTCGGACATGGCGCGTGACCAGGGCGTGCTGCACACCGTCCCGATCCCGGAGGCGATGGCCTACCTGATGCTGCGCCCGTTGCTGGACGACGTCGCCGACGACGACATGTGCGGGACGACCGTCAACCAGGTCTTCCCGGCGATCGAGCGGTGGCATCCGCTGCTGATGCGCGCGCTCGTCGGCATCCCCGACGTGCAGGCCGGCGACTCGGTGTGGTGGCACTGCGACATGATCCACAGCGTCGCGCCGGTCACCGACCAGCAGGGCTGGGGCAACGTCATGTACATCCCGGCGGCGCCGTGGTGCCCTCGCAACGAGCGGTACGCAGCGAAGGTCCGTGAGGCCTTCCTGGCCGGGGAGAGCCCGAGCGACTTCCCCGAGGAGCACTACGAGCGCACGTGGCCGGACCGCTTCCGGCCCGAGCGCCTCAACGCCACGGGCCGCCGCGGTCTGGGGATGGATCAGCGGTAGGCGATCGGACCGGGCCCCGTGAGTGACCGGGCCTGGTATTTGACACACCCGCCACTGCCGCATATAAATGCGTGGACGCTGCATTCGTACTTGAATATCTATGCAGCGCAGGAGGAGAGACCATGCGGTTCGGAGCGGGCATCTGGCTGTTCGGGCAGTTCGTGGACCGGTACGCGACCGACGCGTACGGGCCGGCTGTAGGTACGCTCGAGGCGATCGAGGCCGCCGGCCGGGTCGGCGACATCGAGGTGCTCGACATCAACTTCCCGTTCACCGAGGGCGTGACGGTGGACGAGGTGCGTCACGCGCTGAGCGCGAACGGCATCGACGCGTGGTGCATCACGCCGCACATCTACACGCGGGACTTCCGGGCCGGCGCGTTCAGCAACCCTGACCCGAAGGTCCGCGCGCAGGCGCTCGCGCTGTGCGAGGAGGCGGTCGGCGTCGCGAAGGCGCTGGGTGCGCCGACGGTGAAGCTGTGGCCGGGCCAGGACGGGTTCGACCTGCCGTTGCAGGTCGACTACCGCGAGGTCTGGCGGCTCGGCTTGGAGGGCGTCTCGGCGGTCGCCGCGATGGACGACGAGGTCCGGGTGGCGATCGAGTACAAGACCAAAGAGCCGCGGATGCACATGAGCTGGTCGACCGCGGCGCGCACGCTGGTCGGCATCCAGCAGATGGGCCGCGAGGACATCGGCATCGTCGTCGATCTCGGCCATTCCCTCTTCGCCAAGGAGGCGCCCGCCGACGTCCTGCACCTGATCAACGACCATGGCCGGCTGTTCACGGTCGAGGTCAACGACAACTGGCGCGAGTGGGACGACGACCAGCCGGTCGGTGCGATCCACCTGGTCGAGACGCTCGAGTTCTTCGTGGCGCTGCGCCAGATCGAGTGGGACCAGCCGATCCTGCTCGACCAGTTCCCGTTCCGTGAGGACCCGGTCGAGGCGGCGCGGTCGAGCATCAACACGATGAAGGCGATCGACGCCGCGATCGACCGCATCGACATGGACGAGCTGGCCGAGATCCACGCGCGCCAGGACCCGCTCGCCGCCCACCGGCTGGTCACCGAGCTGCTGCTCGGGCAGGCGCCGGTCGCATGAGCCAACTGCACGTTCAGGCGACCGCCGAGGAGGTGCGCGAGAAGGCGCGGGCGATCCGCCGGCGCAACGTCGAGATCATCCGCGCGGCGGGGCTGGGGCACATCGGCGGCGATCTGTCGGCGGCCGACATCCTGGCCACGCTGTACTTCGCGGTCCTGAACGTCGATCCGGAGCATCCGGACGACCCCGAGCGCGACCGCTACATCCAGAGCAAGGGGCACGCGTCCGGTGTGCTGTATACGACGCTCGCCGCCGCCGGCTTCATCCCCGACAGCCTGCTGGACACCTACATGGCCGACGGGTCGGCGCTCAACGGGCACCCGGACCGCAACAAGGTGCCCGGGGTGGAGACCAACACCGGGCCGCTCGGGCACGGGCTGCCGGTGGCGGTGGGCACGGCGATCGCCGCCAAGCTCGACCACTCTCCGCGGCGCACGTTCGTGCTCGTCGGTGACGGCGAGCTGCAGGAGGGCTCCAACTGGGAGGCGATCATGGCCGCGGGCCACCGCGGCCTGGACAACCTGGTCGCGATCGTCGACCGCAACGGGCTCCAGCAGGGCGCGCGCACCGAGGCCACCAACGCGCTGGACCCGCTGGACGCGAAGTTCGCCGCGTTCGGCTGGGCCGTGCGCACCGTCGACGGGCACGACGTGGAAGCGCTGCTGGCCGCGTTCCGCGCGGTCCCGTTCGAGCGCGGGCGCCCGACGTGCGTGATCGCCAAGACGACCAAGGGCCAGGGCGTGTCGTTCATCGAGGACCGGGTCGAGTGGCACCACAAGGTGCCCTCCGCCGAGCAGACCGAGCAGGCGTTGGAGGAGCTGTCGT
Organism: Solirubrobacter deserti; assembly: GCF_027587175.1. GTDB lineage: Bacteria > Actinomycetota > Thermoleophilia > Solirubrobacterales > Solirubrobacteraceae > Solirubrobacter > Solirubrobacter deserti. Next base: position 56,387 of record NZ_JAPCID010000019.1, on the reverse strand, counting down.
GAGCGAGCGCTACGACTGCCGCGAGGCGTTCCAGCGCACGCTGGTCGACCTCGCCACGCGTGATGAGCGGATCGTGGCCGTGGTCAACGACAGCGTCGGCTCCTCCAAGCTCGGCGCCTTCGAGCAGGCCTTCCCGGACCGGCTGATCAACGTCGGGATCGCCGAGCAGAACATGGTCGGCGTCGGCGCGGGGCTGGCCAACGGCGGCCGGATCCCGTTCGTCTCCGGCGCGGCGCCGTTCCTGACCGGCCGTGCGCTGGAGCAGATCAAGGCCGACGTCGCGTACTCGAACACGAACGTGAAGCTGTGCGGTCAGTCGCCCGGGATGGCCTACGGCGAGCTCGGCCCGACGCATCACTCGATCGAGGACCTGGCGTGGCTGCGCGCGATCGCGAACCTGCCCGTGATCGTGCCGGTCGACCCGATCGAGACGGAGGCCGTGATCCGCTGGGCGGCGGCGACCGAGGGCCCGGTGTTCATCCGCATCGGCCGCGTGCCGGTCCCGAACGTCAACGAGCCGGGGTATACGTTCGCGCTCGGCCGCGCCACCACGCTGCGCGATGGCGCGGACATCGCGATCATCGCGTGCGGGACGATGGTCGAGCGCGCGCTCGAGGCCGCGACCTTCCTCGCTGCCCGCGGCGTCGAGGCGCGCGTGCTGAACATGCCGACGGTCCGGCCGCTCGACCGTGAAGCCGTGGTCCGGGCCGCGGTCGAGACCGGAGCGATCGTCACCGTCGAGGAGCACACGATCCACGGCGGATTGGGCGGCGCGATCGCCGAGGTCGTGGCCACCGAGGCGCCCGTGCCGATGCGGCTGATGGGCGTCCCGGGCGTGTTCGCGCCGACCGGCTCGGCCCTCGCCCTGTTCCGGCGCTTCGGGCTGACCGCGGCCGGCATCGCCGAGTCGGCGCTGCTGCTCCGGAGGGCCGCGGCGTGACCGTGCTCGCGATCGACCAGGGCACCTCGTCCACCAAAGGCGTGCTCGTCGGCGACGACGGGGCCGTCCTCGCCCGCGCGAGCGTCCCCGTCAAGTGCTGCTATCCGCACCCGGGCTGGGTCGAGCAGGACGCGGAGGAGATCTGGCAGAGCGTGCTCGCGGTCATCGACCAGCTGCCGGCGCCGGACGCGATCGCGCTCTCCAACCAGCGCGAGTCCGCCGTGGTGTGGGACGACACGTCGGTCAGCCCGGTGATCGGCTGGCAGGACGCGCGCACCGCGCCCGACTGCGACCGCCTGCGCGAGCACGAGCCGTTCGTGCGCGCCCGCACCGGTCTGGCGCTGGACCCGATGTTCAGCGCCACCAAGCTGCACCGGCTGCTGGGCGGGCGCGACGACCGGCGCGCGGGCACGATCGACGCCTTCCTCGTCCACCGCCTGACGGGCGAGTTCGCGACCGAGGCCGGCAACGCCTCGCGCACGCTGCTGCTGAACCTCGAGACGCTCGAGTGGGACCCGGAGCTGTGCGAGCTGTTCGGCGTCCCGCTGCACACGCTGCCGGAGATCCGGCGCTCCGACGCCGGGTTCGGTTCCCACCGCGGCGTCCCTGTCGCGGCCGTGCTCGCCGACAGCCACGCGGCGCTCTACGCGCACGGCGCGGCCAAGGCGACCTACGGGACCGGCAGCTCCGTGATGGTCCCTTCCGACAGCGCCGTCGACGGCCTCGCGCACACGCTCGCGTGGCGCACCGACTCGGCCGTGTACGCGGTGGAGGGCAACATCCTCGCGTCCGCCGCCGCGCTGGACTGGATGGCGCGCACGCTCGGCGTCGAGCACCTCGAGCCGCTCGCGCGGCAGGCGCCGACCACCGACGGCGTCCACCTCGTCCCGGCCTTCGGCGGCCTCGGCGCGCCGCACTGGGACCGTGACGCGAGCGGCGTAATCGCCGGCCTCACGCTCGGCACCACGCCCGCCCAGCTCGCGCGCGCAGCGTTCGAGTCCGTCGCCCACCAGATCTGCGACATCGTCGATCGGGTCGAGCTCGACGCCCTGCACGCCGACGGCGGCGCGACCGCCAGCGAGCTGCTGATGCAGCTGCAGGCCGATCTCGCCGGCGTCCCGGTGCACGTGAGCACCTCGCCCGAGATGTCCGCGCTCGGCGTCGCCGACCTCGCCGCCGGCGGCCGGCGCGAGCGGCCGACGCGCACGTTCGTCCCCGCCATCTCCGACGACGAGCGGCACGCGCGCCGCGAGGCGTGGCACGCGGCCGTCCGCCGCTCCCGGATGGCGTCCCCAGAGTTGGAAGGAAGCCTGCGATGACCCCGACCCCGTTGCTGCGGCTGATGACGAAGGTCGCGCGCCTGTACTACGAGCAGGGCATGCGCCAGGCCGAGATCGCGGCGCAGCTCGACCTCAGCCAGTCGCGCGTCTCGCGCCTGCTCAAGCAGGCCGAGAAGGAGGGCATCGTGCGGATCACGGTCGCGGTGCCGCAGGGCTTCCACGCCGAGCTCGAGGACCGCCTGCAGGTGCTGTACGGGCTGCGCGAGGCGGTGGTCGTGGACTGCGAGCACGACGACGACCAGGAGGCCTTGCGGGCGATCGGCGCGGCCGCGGCGGCGTACCTGGAGACGACGCTGACGTCCGGCGAGATCCTCGGCATCTCGAGCTGGAGCGAGACGTTGCTGGCGATGCTCGACAACATGCACCCGTCCGCGCAGCCCGGGGCCGAGGCGGTCGTGCAGATCCTCGGCGGCTCCGGGAACCCAGCGGCCGAGGGGCACGCGACGCGGCTCACGAGCCGGCTCGCGCAGCTGGTCGGCGGCGAGGCGCGCTTCCTGCCGGCGCCGGGCGTCGTCGGCTCGCGCGAGAGCGCCCGCGCGCTGCTGGACGACCCGTTCGTCGCCGCCGCGATGCGCTGGATGGAGGAGATCACGCTGGCGATCGTCGGCATCGGCGCGCTCACGCCCTCCAAGCTGCTCGCCGCCTCCGGCAACGTGTTCACGGCCGAGGAGCTGCACGAGCTTGACGAGCTGGGCGCGGTCGGCGACATCTGCCTGCGCTTCTTCGACGCCGACGGCGTGCCGGTCGCGTCGACGCTCGACGAGCGCGTCATCGGCCTCGACCTCGAGCAGATCAAGCGCCCGCGGCGCACGCTCGCGCTGGCCGGCGGCCCGCGCAAGTTCTCCGCCATCCAGGGCGCGCTGCGCGGGCGCTTCGTGAACGTGCTGATCACGGATCGCTTCACGGCCGAGCGGCTCGCGGGCGACTGGAGCTCCGTGCCGGAAGAGGTCAGCGCGTGAAGGCGCGCGCGATCGGCGCGGGGATCGTGGTGGTCGTTCTCGGCCTGATGCTGCTGGACGCCAGCTGGCGCTCCGCCGACGAGCCGCGCGCGGCCACCAACGGCCGCGAGGCGTTCGACGCCGAGGCCTTCGGGCGCGAGAACTTCGCGCCCAAGGTCGTGCCGGAGCTGGAGCGGCGGGCGGTCGAGCTGACCGAGCTCGTGCCCGCGCTCGAGCAGGACGCCGACGCGGCGGGGGAGCGCTTCGGCGTGCGGCACGGCTCCTCGCCGTACACCTTCGCGGTCCGCGGCACCGGCACGGCGAAGGCGCCGGACGGGAACGTCGTGGAGGTCGACGTCGAGGGCGTGCCGTCCGACGTGACGGTGTCGCTGCAGATCGGCCCGGCGATCAACGGCAGCGCGCTGCGCGACGCCACCGGCCTGTGGGGCTTCAACGACTTCCTCAACCAGGTCGACTACGCCGCCGCCGGCACGGCGCTCAACAACGAGGTCAAGGCCACGGTGCTGCAGGACCTCGACCGCGAGTCGCTCGAGGGCAAGGCCGTCACGTTCATGGGCGCGTTCACCTTCCTGGCCCCGACCGCCATCACGATCACCCCGGCGCAGCTCGAGGTGTCCGGATGATCATGGAGGCCCGCGCCGTGACGAAGGTCTTCGGCGCCACGCACGCGCTCAAGGGCGTGGACTTCGCGGTCGAGGCCGGCCGTGTCACCGCGTTGTTCGGCGAGAACGGTGCGGGCAAATCCACGCTGATGAAGATCCTGGCCGGGATCGAGCAGCCCACCACGGGCGAGCTCGAGCTCGACGGCGAGCCGGTCACGTTCGCCTCGCCGCGCGCCGCGGCCGACCGCGGCGTGGTGATCATCCACCAGGAGCTCAGCCTGTTCCCGAACCTGAGCGTCGCGGACAACGTCTTCATGGCGCGCGAGCGGGTGCGGCACGGGATGGTCGACGACCGCGCGCAGCGCCAGACGGCGACCGCGCTGCTGACGCGGCTCGAGGAGCCGATCGACCCGCGCACGGACGTGAGCGAGCTGCGGCTGGGCCAGCAGCAGATCGTCGAGATCGCGCGGGCGCTGGCCCAGGACGCGCGCGTGCTGATCATGGACGAGCCGACGTCGGCGCTCAGCGCGGCCGAGGTCGAGGTGCTGTTCCGGATCATCCGCGAGCTGACCGCGGACGGCGTCGCGATCGTCTACATCTCCCACCACCTCGAGGAGGCGCTGGAGATCGCCGACCATGTCGTCGTCCTGCGCGACGGCGGGCTCGTGGCCGAGGCCGAGGCCGCCGACGTCGACCTCGCCTGGATCGTGGAGCACATGGTCGGCCGCAGCCAGGACGAGCTGTTCCCTGAGGAGCACGTCGAGTCCGGCGGCGAGCTGCTGCGCGTGAGCGAGCTGAGCGTCCCCGACCCGCGCAACCCGGGCCGGCTGTCGGTCGACGGCGTGAGCCTGAGCGTCCGGGCGGGCGAGATCGTCGGGCTCTACGGATTGATGGGCGCGGGGCGCACGGAGCTGCTGGAAGCGCTGGCGGGGCGGCTGAAGGCGGTGTCCGGCGAGGTCGAGATCGACGGCGAGCTGATCGAGGGCCCGGTGGCGGCGCGGATCGCGCGCGGGCTCACGCTCGTACCCGAGGACCGCCAGCGCGACGGGCTCGTGCAATCGATGTCGGTGGGCGCGAACCTGTCCCTGGCGGGGCTGCGGCGCTTCATCCGCGGGCCGCTCGTGTCGGCCCAGCGCGAGCGCGCGGCGGTCGCGGCGACGATGCGCGACGTCACGGTCAAAGCCGCCGGGCCGGACGCGCCGATCACCTCGCTGAGCGGTGGCAACCAGCAGAAGGTCGTGCTGGGCAAGGCCCTGCTCACGCAGCCGCGCGTGTTGTTGCTCGACGAGCCTACGCGCGGCATCGACGTCGGCGCCAAGGCCGACATCTTCGGGCTGACGACCGAGCTGGCGGGCCGCGGGGTGGCGGTGCTGTTCGCCACCTCAGAGCTCGAGGAGGCGCTGCACGTGCCCGACCGGCTGCTGGTGATGGCGAAGGGCAAGGTGGTGCGCGAGGTCCGCCGGGGCGTCGCGAGCCGGGAGGAGATCATGGTCGCATCGGAAGGGGGCGAGCGATGACGGTCGCCCCGCCCATGAGCGTCGCCGACGCTCCGTCGCAGGGCGCCGGCCGGCGGCTGAAGGCGTTCAACTTGGTGCTGGAGCTGCGGGCGTTCATCGCGTTGATCGTGATCATCGTCGTGTTCGGGTTGATGTCCGACGCGTATCTGACCTGGGACAACCTGGTCACGATGACCAAGCACGTCGCGATCAACGCGATCTTGGCCATCGGGATGCTGATGGTGATCCTGACCGGCGGGATCGACCTGTCGGTCGGGTCGATCGTCGGGCTCGCGGGGATCGTCGCGGGCGTGTTGTTGGAAGGGCTGACGATCGGCGGCAGCGTGCTGTATCTGCCGGTGTGGGGCGTGATCTTGTGCGCGCTCGCGGTCGGCACCGGCGTCGGCGCCGTCAACGGCGCGCTGGTCACGCGCTTCAACGTGGCGCCGTTCATCGCCACGCTCGGGACGCTGTACATGGCGCGCGGCGTCGCGCTGTTGATCTCAGGCGGGGAGACCTACCCGAACCTGGGCGGGTCGCCGGCGCTCGGCAACACCGGCTTCGACGTGCTGGGGACCGGCAAGCTCGCCGGCATCCCGGTCTCGATCTGGTTGATGGTCGCGTTCGGGATCGCGGCCGTCTTCCTCACCCGCAGGACACCGTTCGGGCGCTGGGTCTACGCCCTCGGTGGCAACGCGCGCGCAGCCGAGCTCTCCGGCGTGCCGGTCCGGCGGGTCACGATGCGCGTGTACATGATCTCCGGCCTGTGCGCCGCGATGGCCGGGTTGATCATCGCCTCGGAGCTGACGTCGGCGGCTCCGCAGGCGGGTGAGACGTTCGAGCTCAACGCGATCGCCGCGGTGGTCATCGGCGGCGCGTCGTTGAGCGGCGGTCGCGGGGCGGTGCGGGGCGCGCTGATCGGCGCGTTCGTCATCGGCTTCTTGGCGGATGGCCTCGTGATCCTCGGCGTATCCACGTTCTGGCAGATCGTCATCAAGGGCGCGGTGATCGTGCTCGCGGTGATTCTCGACCAGAGCCAGCAGAAGATCCAGCGCCGGGGTGCCGCGATCGCGGCGGCCGCGGCAACCGAGCGGCCCGCGGCCGCTCGCGCGTAAACCCACAGAGGAGGAGAGAGCCCATGTTGAGCCGGATGCGAGGTCGCCTCGCGATTCTGGGAGTCGTGGCCTGCAGCGCGCTGGCGGTCGCCTGCGGCTCGGAGGAGGAACCGGCCGCGACGCCTGCGGGTGGTGCGTCCAAGGAGGCCGAGGCGGGCGGCCTGATCGCGATCATCACGCCCGCGAGCGACAACCCGTTCTTCAAGGCCGAGGCCGACGCGGCGGACGCGAAGGCCAAGGAGCTCGGCTACGAGACGTCGGTCGCGTCCCACGACGATGACCCGAACAAGCAGTCGCAGCTGATCGACACCGCGATCTCGCGCAAGGCGAAGGCGATCATCCTCGACAACGCGGGCGCCGACGCGTCGATCGGCGCGGTCAAGAAGGCCAAGGACGCGGGCATCCCGGTGTTCCTGATCGATCGTGAGATCAACGAGACCGGCATCGCGGCGGCGCAGATCGTGTCCAACAACGCGCAGGGCGCGCAGCTCGGCGCCCAGGAGTTCGTCAAGGCGCTCGGCGGCAAGGGCAAGTACGTCGAGCTCGTCGGCAAGGAGACCGACACCAACGCCGGCGTGCGCAGCGGCGGCTACGCGGACGTCATCGGGCAGGTCCCGGACCTGGAAGAGGTCGACAAGCAATCGGCCAACTGGGATCAGCAGGAGGCGTTCACCAAGGTCGAGACGATCCTGCAGCGGACCAAGGACATCGACGGGATCATCGCCGGCAACGACACGATGGCGCTCGGAGCGGTGGCCGCGGTCAAGGCCGCGGGGTTGACCGACAAGATCAAGATCGTCGGCTTCGACGGGTCCCCGGACGCGATCGCCGCCATCAAGGCGGGCGAGATGCAGGCCACGGTGCTCCAGCCGGCCGCCCTGATCGCCGAGATGGCGGTCGAGCAGGCCGACCAGTTCATCAAGACCGGCAAGACCGGCCAGCCGGAGAAGCAGTCGATCGACTGCGAGCTGATCACGGCCGAGAACGCCGACGACTACGGCGTGTTCGCCAAGAAGTCATGAGCAAGCTCGCGAAGGTCCTCATGCTGGCGCTGGCGCTCGTCCTCGTGGGGACGGCCGGCGCGGCCGACGCCAAGCCACGAGCGGTGATCCTGCTCGACCCGGAGCTCGACGATCAGAACACGCTGATCCGGTACCTGCTCTACGCCACCGACTTCGACACGCAGGGCATCCTCTACCAGAGCAGCGGCGTGCACTGGGCGGGCGACGGCAAGGGCACGCTGTGGGCGGTCCCGGGCCGTGAGTACGCGAGCCGCAACCTGTGCCCCTGCACGTCCTGGCGCTGGAAGCAGGGCGAGCGCTTCATCGAGGAAGCCGTCGACATCTACGAGCAGGTCTATCCGAACCTGCGCGTCCATCACCCGGACTACCCGACGCCCGCGTCGCTGCGGTCGAAGATCCTCAACGGCAACATCGAGTTCGACACGGACATCTCCAAGGACACGCCGGGCTCGAACAAGATCAAGGAGCTGCTGCTCGACGACGTGCCGGGCCCGCTGTATCTCCTGACCGGCGCCGGCCACAGCTCCATCGCCCGCGCGCTGAAGTCGATCAAGCAGCAGTACGAGGGCACGCCGGAATGGCCCGCGATCTACACGAAGGTCTCGCGCAAGGCCAAGATCCAGTCCTGGGGCGACCAGGACAACACGTACGCGACGTACATCCGGCCGAACTTCCCGGAGATCTTCTACCGCAACATGTCGGCCGGCGTGTGGGGCTACGGCGCGCGCAACTCGATCCTGCCCGCCGACCGCTACCTGCTCGAGCCGGCCTGGATGCAGAACTGGGTGTCCAAGGTCGGCCCGTTCGGGCCCTTCTACCGCGTGTGGGGCGACGGCAAGCAGATGGTTGCGGGCGACATCTTCGACTATTTCGGCGAGCGTGGGCTCACCGCGGCCGAGCTGACGGCGAAGGGCTACGCCGTCTGGACGCCCCCGCAGGCGCCGGACGCCTGGATCTCCGAGGGCGACACGCCGATCTTCATGAACAACCTCGACAACGGCCTGCGCGCCGACGAGGACCACTCCTACGGCGGCTGGGGCGGCCGCAACGCGCAGGACGTCAACCCGGCGACGGGGGCGCCCACCAACGCGTACGCCGCGGCGCGCTGGTTCAACGCCGCCCAGCAGGATTTCGCCGCCCGCATGCAATGGACGGTCAAGGCCAGCTACGCGGACGCCAATCACCGGCCGGTCGTGAGCGTCAACGGGCCGCTGAACGTCACGGCCGCACCCGGCGAGACCGTGCGCCTGTCGGGGACCGCGAGCGACCCGGACGGTGACGCGCTCACCTACCGGTGGTGGCAGTACACCGACGCCGACACGTACACCGGCGCGGTGGCGCTGACGACGCCGGAGACGCTGTCGACGAGCTTCGAGGTGCCGGCCAACTCGGTCGTGCCGCCCAACGCGGTGCCGGGCCAGACCATCCATCTGATCCTCGAGGTCACCGACGACGGCGCGCCGGCGCTGAAGGCCTACCAGCGCGTGATCGTGACCGTGAGCGCGCGGGCCACGCAGTACCCGACCGCCACGGTCGCGCCGGTGTTGTCGCTGTCGCTCGGTACGGCGCCGAACCTGGGTGCGCTGGTGCCGGGCACGGCTCGGGCCTACACGGGTACGAGCACGGCGACGGTGACCTCGACGGCGGGGGAGGCGACGCTGAGCGTGCAGGATCTGGCGCCGGTGAACGCTGGGCGGCTGGTGAACGGGGCGCACGCTTTGACGGCGCCGCTGCAGGTCAACGGCGGCGACCTCGCCACCACGCCGCTGGCGCTGAAGACCTACAGCGGGCCGGTGACCGCGGACGCGACCACGCTCACCTACACGCAGAACCTGCTGGCGACGGACACGCTGCGGACGGGGTCGTACTCGAAGGCGCTCACGTTCACCCTCTCCACCACCACACCATGAGACGACTCCTGTTGGTGCTGTTCGCCGCGCTGCTGTTCGCCGCGCCGGCGCAGGCCGCCAAGCCGCGCACGATCCTCACGACGGACGGTGAGGTCGACGACATCGACACGATGATCCGCTGGTTCCTGTACGCGAACGAGATGGAACCCGTCGGCCTCGTCTACTCCAGCTCGCAGTGGCACTGGAAGGGGGACGGCAAAGGCACGCTGTTCACCTCGCCGACCAACCCGCGCTACGGGACGCGCACTGACCTGCGCTGGGTCAAGAGCCTGATCCCCGGGAACACGAACCCGGACGAGACCTGGATCCAGGAGCTGATCGACAAGTACGCGGAGAGCTACGACACGCTCAAGACCCACGCCCCCGGCTATCCCACCCCGGAGCACCTGAAGAGCCTGGTGCGGATCGGCAACATCGAGTTCGAGGGCGAGATGGCCAAGGACACGCCCGGCTCGGACCTGATCAAGCAGGTGCTGCTCGACGAGGACCCGTCGCCGGTCTACCTGCAGATCTGGGGCGGGACGAACACGGTCGCGCGGGCGCTGAAGTCGATCGAGGACCAGTACAAGCACACGCCGGCGTGGGACGCGATCTACGAGAAGGTCTCACGCAAGGCCGTGATCTACACGGTGCTCGACCAGGACATCACCTACAACGCCTACGTGCTGCCGAACTGGCCGAAGATCCGCGTGATCTACAACGCCGACCAGTTCTGGAGCTTCGCCTACCAGTGGCGCACGCGCGTGCCGGCCGAGCTGCGGCCGTACCTGCAGGGCCCGTGGATGCGCGAGAACATCCTCACCGGCCACGGGCCGTTGATGGCGCAGTACTACACGTGGGGCGACGGGCGGCAGATCCCGGGTGACCCCGAGCACAACCAGGGGCTCAACCCCAACCCGGCGCAGCTCAACGACTTCATCTCCGAAGGCGACACGCCGGCCTATCTGCACCTGATGGACACGGGCCTGCGCAACCTCGACCACCCGACCTGGGGCGGCTGGGGCGGGCGCTTCACCCAGAGCCCGACCAACCCGTACCGGGTCGAGGACCTGCCCAACACGCGCGACTACAACCCGTACGCCGCGGCCACGACGACCGCCGTGCTGCCCGCCGCGGCGGGGGCGACGACCGTGCACGTCGCCAGCACGAACCCGATCGGTGCCGGCCTGCCGATCACGATCGGGACGCAGACGCGGACGGTGGCCACGGTTGGCACGGCGCAGGGAGCGAACACGACCCTGCTCACGGGCGCCGCGGCCGGGGCGACGAACATCAAGGTTCCGAGCGTCGCCGGGTTCGTCGTCGGCCAGAAGCTGCTGCTGAACACGGGCGCGGGCCAAGAGACGCCGACGGTGACCGAGGTCGGCACCGCCGGGGTCGCGACGGCACTGGCCGGCGCGCACGTGGCGGGGGCGACCAACCTCAAGGTGGCGTCGGTGAACAACCTCGCCGCCGGTGACACGCTGACGGTCGACAGCGGCGGCAACGCCGAGACGGTCACGATCTCCGCCGTCGGCACGCCGGGCGCGACCGGCACCGGCGTGGACGTGACGCCGGCGCTCGCGCTGGCGCACGCCAACAACGCTCCGGTGCGCGACCAGAGCAAGCCGGGTACGGGGATCACGTTCGCGCCCGCGCTGACCGCGGCGCACCCGATGAACACCGGCGTGCGCGGCGCCGGCTCGGGCGTGACGCTGACCGAGCCGCTGAGCGAGGCGGTCCCGGCCGGCACGACCATCTCCAGCCACTGGAACACGACGTACCCGCAGACCCGCTGGGTCGACGTGATCCAGAACGACTGGGCCGCGCGCGCCGACTGGATGGTCAAGTCCTACGAGGACGCCAACCACCCGCCGACCGTGACCACGCCGCATCCCGACATGGTCTTCGCCCCCGGCCAGCGCGTCGGGCTGAACGGCGCGGCGGTCGACCCGGACGGCGACGCGGTGACGTTCAAGTGGTGGCAGTACTACGAGGCCGACACCTACGCGGGCCGGATCGCGATGGACGGTGCCGACACGCGCAACGCGAGCTTCGTCGTCCCCGCCGACGCGAAGCCCGGCGACACCATCCACGCGATCCTCGAGGTCAAGGACGCTGGGACCCCGGCGCTCACCCGCTACCAGCGGGTCGTGGTCACGGTCGGCACGAACGTCCCGGGCACGGTCGGCGGGACGGTGCCGGCGACGCTCTCGCTCTCGCTGGGCGCGGCGCCGACGTTCGACCCGTTCCTGCCGGGCGTGCCGAAGGAATACACGGCGACCACGAAGGCGACGATCATCAGCACCGCGGGCAATGCGGCGCTGAGCGTCTCTGAGCCCGGGCACATGACCAACGGCGCGTTCTCGCTCCCGCAGCCGCTGCGGGTCGAGCTCACGCCGTCCGGGTGGGACGGGCCCGTGTCCAACGGGACGTCCGACGTGGTGTTCAAGCAGGCCATCGGCGCGACGGACGCGCTGCGCACCGGGACCTACTCGAAGACGCTGACGTTCACGCTGTCGACGACGGCCCCGTAACGGGGCTGCGGTCACGGCGCGGCTATCGTGGCCGCGCCGTGACCGCCCCGCGCGAACTGCTGCTCGAGCTCGGCGTCGCCGCGCTCGCGGCCGGCCGGCCGGTGCACGAGGTCGAGGGCGAGGTGCGCCGCGTCGCGAACGCGCTCGGCTATCCGGAGACGCGCGTGGCCGCCACCCCGACCGGCATGTTCGTGAGCCTGGCCCCGGACGCCTCCGCGGGGTTCGCCGCGGTCGGCCCGCCGCTGCGCTTCGACCAGGCCGCCAAGGTGGAGCAGATCACGACCGCACTGCTCGGCAAGCGCGTCGAGCCCCAGGAAGCGCTGGACGCCGTCCAGGACATCAAGTACGAGTCGCCGCGCGTGTCCCGGCCGATCGTCGCGCTCGCGCACGTGCCGCAGGCGACGGGGGTCGCGCTCGTGCTCCAGCCGACCGTCGCGAGCGCGCTGACGGCGATGGTGGCCGCGTTCGTGGTCGCGGCGCTGGACCTGCTCGCCGACCGCTCGCAGCTGCTGCGCACGCTGCTGCCGGTCGTGGCCGCGTTCGGCGCGGGCTGCGTCGTGTTCCTGGCGGCCGAGCTCGACCTGCTGGAAGCGCCGCTGCGCACCGCGCTCGCGCCGGTCGCCGTGCTGCTGCCGGGCGCGCTGATCGTCACGGGCATGTCGGAGCTCGCGCAGGGCGCGATGGTCGCCGGCACGGCGCGGCTCACGTACGGCACGGTGCAGCTGCTGCTGATCACGTTCGGCGTCTTCCTGGCCGCGCACGTCGTCGGCCTGCACCCGGACACGCTCACCAACGTGCGGCTCGACGACCTCGGGCCGGCCGCGATCCTCGTCGGCGTCGTCCTGGTCGGCGTCGGCGTCTATGTGCACCTGAGCGCGCCGCCCGGCGTGCTCCCGTGGATGCTGCTCGGCCTGCTCACGACCGCCGTGGTGCAGGCGCTCGGCCAGCACGTCGGCGGCGCGGCGCTGGGCGGCTTCGCCGGCGGCGTGACCGCGGCGCTGGTCGCCGCGCTCGTGCACCGGCTGCCGCACGGCCCGCCTTCGCTGAGCGTGTTCCTGCCGTCGTTCTGGCTGCTCGTGCCGGGCAGCCTCGGCGTCGTCACCGCCACGCAGGTCGCGACGGAGGGCGGCGAGGGGTTCGCCACCGCGACCGGCGCGGTGGCGGCCGGCCTGGCGATCGCGCTCGGCGTGCTCGTCGGCGCGGCGGCCGGGAACGCCAGGCTCAGGGCTTGAGCGCGGCGAGCGTCCCGCGCAGGACGCCGAAGCCGCGCTCGAGCTCCGGCAGCGCCAGGTCACCGTCCACGGCCGCGATCGGCTCGACCACGCCGAACAGCGCCACGGTGGCCGCGGCGAACATCTGCGGGCCGGCACTGTCGGGCGCCGTGCCGGTGTCGGCCGCCACCGCGGCGGCGATCAGCTCGTGGGCGCGGTCGAAGTGCTGCACGCGCATCGCGCGCAGGTCCGGATCGACCGCGATCGCGCGGCTACGCAGCCGGCGCATCTCCGGGTCCTCGACGTCCGGCGTCCCCGCGAGCTCGGCGATCCAGGCCTGCAGACGATCCACCACGTCGCCCTCGGACGCCTGAAGGTGGCGCTGGAGCGGGCCCAGCACGACGTCGAAGCCCTCGAAGAAGATCGCCTCCTTGGAGGGGAAGCGGGTCGTCACGGTGCGGGTCGCGAGGTCGGCGCGCTCGGCGATGCGGGTGATCGTCGCGCGCTCGTAGCCCTCCTCGAGCACCAGCTCGGTCGCGGCCCGCACGATCTCGCGCCGGGTCCGCAGCGTCTTGCGTGCACGACGGTCGAGCTCGACGTCCATGCGATCAACGGTAGCAACGATGCCTTAGATGGCAATTATGCATCACGATGTATTCTCGTGGTCCATGGCTCGACTTCTGCACCGCCTCGGCGCCTTCTCGGCGCGTCGCCGACGGCTCGTCCTCACCGGTTGGCTCCTCGGCCTGATCGTCCTCGCCGGCCTCGCGCTCGCGTTCCGCGGCTCGTTCTCGGACGAGTTCAAGGTTCCGGGCACCGAGTCCCAGGCGGCGGTCGAGCTGATCGAGCGCGCCGTCCCGCAGGCCAGAGCGGACGGCGCGACCGGCCGCGTGGTGTTTGCGTCCGACGAGGCGCTCGACCGGGAGGCGCTCGGCGCCGCGGTGCAACGGCTCGGCGGCGTGCCCGACATCGCGTCGGCGACGCCGCCGGTCGTCTCCCAGGACGGCCGGGTCGCGTACACCGATCTGCAGTTCGCGGTGCCCGAGATGGAGGTGACCGCGGCGCAGACCGACGCGATCGCGCAGGCCGCGGAGGACGCGGCGCCCCAGGTCGAGTTCGGCGGCGCAGCCGCGCCCGCGCACAGCGAGCTGCCGATCGGCGAGGCGGTCGGCGTGCTGGTGGCGATGCTCGTGCTCGCGGTCACGTTCGGCTCGCTGCTGGCGGCCGGGCTGCCGCTGCTGACCGCGCTGATCGGCGTCGGCTTCGGGATGCTCGGCATCCAGCTCGCCAGCGGCCTGACCGACCTCACGTCGACGTCGATCACGCTGGCCGCGATGCTCGGGCTCGCGGTCGGCATCGACTACGCGCTGTTGATCCTCTCGCGCCACCGGACGCAGGTCCGCGACGGCATGGGCATCCCGGACTCGATCGCGCTCGCGGTCGGCACCGCGGGCAGCGCCGTCGTGTTCGCCGGCGCAACCGTGATGATCGCGCTCGTCGCGCTGCTGATGACCGGCACGCCGTTTCTCGCGCAGATGGGCATCGCGGCCGCCGCGACGATCGCCATCGCCGTGTTCGCCAGCATCACGCTCGTGCCGGCGCTGCTCGCGTTCGGCGGCGAGCGGCTCGTGCGCGGCAAGGTCTTCGGCGGCGCCAAGTCGGACACGCACACGCTGGGCGCGCGCTGGGTGGCGCTGGTCATGCGCCGCCCGCTGATCGCCGCCGGCGCGGTGATCGTCGCGCTCGGCGCGCTCGCCATCCCGGCGCTCGACGTCCGCCTCGGCCTGCCCAACGATGGCACCTCCGGCCCGGAGACGACCGAGCGTCAGGCCTACGACCTCGTCGCGAAGGGCTTCGGCGTCGGCGCGAACGGCCAGCTGACGATCGTCGCCCGCGGCGGCGACCCCGCGGCGACGGCGAAGACGCTCGCGACCCTGCCGGACGTCGCCGCCGTCGCCCCGCCGCAGCCGGTCGGCGAGCTCGCGCTCATCTCCGTCACGCCGGCCAGCGGACCGTCGAGCGCGGCCACCGAGGCGCTGGTGGAGCGCATCCGTGACACGCGCTTCAGCGCCGAAGTGCTTGTGACGGGCCAGACCGCGACCAACATCGACGTCTCGCAGAAGATGTCCGACAGCCTGATCCCGTACCTCGCGGTGGTCGTCGGTCTGGCCGTGATCCTGCTGATGATCGCGTTCCGCTCGATCCTCGTCCCGCTGACTGCGATCGGCGGCTTCCTGCTCACCATCGCCGCGAGCTTCGGCGCCGTCGTGCTCGTCTTCCAGGAGGGCTTCGGCGCGGACCTGATCGGCGTCACGCAGACCGGCCCGCTGATCTCGCTGCTGCCGATCCTGATCATCGGCGTGATCTTCGGCCTCGCGATGGACTACCAGGTGTTCCTCGTGTCCCGAATGCACGAGGAGTACGCGCACGGCTCGACGGCGCGTGAGGCCGTGGCCGACGGGTTCCGGCACTCGGCGCGCGTCGTCACCGCCGCCGCGCTGATCATGATCAGCGTGTTCGCGGGCTTCGTCATCCCGGACGACCCGATCATCAAGTCGATCGGGTTCGCGTTCGCGGTCGGCATCGCGATCGACGCGTTCCTGATCCGCATGACGCTGATCCCGGCGCTGATGACGCTGCTGGGCGCCCGGGCCTGGTGGCTTCCGCGCCCGCTACAACGCGTGATCCCCAACCTCGACATCGAGGGCGCGGCGCTCGCCCGCACCTAGGTAGGTCCGCTGGGTCGCCTTGTCGCGCTCGTACTGCGCCCGCGCGTCGCGGGTGGAGGCGAGCGCGGCGACCTCGGCCACGGGCACGTCCCACCACGCCTCCGAGTCGGGCGCGCCGACCATCGGGTCGGTGTGGATCTGGACCACGGTGGTCGTCTCGCTCGCGGCCGCCTCGCGCAGTGCGGCCTCGAACTCGTCGATCGTGTGCGTGTCGATGGCACGGGCGCCGAGCGAGGCCGCGTTCGCGGCGAGGTCGATCGGCAGCTTGGCGTCCGTGCCGCGGAAGCGGTAGGCCGTGCCGAAGCGCTGGGAGCCGACGGACTCGCTGAGGGCGCCGATCGACTGGTAGCCGTGGTTCTGCACGAGCACGATCGTGAGCTTGATGCCCTCGGCCACGGCGGTCGCGATCTCCGAGGCCATCATCAGATAGGAGCCGTCGCCGACCATGACGAACACCTCGCGGTCGGGCGCCGCGAGCTTGACGCCGAGCCCGCCGGCGATCTCGTAGCCCATCGTCGAGTAGCCGTACTCGACGTGGTAGCCCTTCGGGTCGCGCGTGCGCCACAGCTTGTGCAGGTCGCCGGGCATCGAGCCCGCCGCGCACACGACGACGTCCCGCGGGCCGCTGACCCGGTTGACGACGCCGATCACCTCGGCCTGCGAAGGTGAGTCGTGGCGCTCGGTGTACGCGCGCTCGACGACGGCGTCCCAGTCGTTGGCCGGCGTGTCGAACGTGACGTTCAGCGCCTCGTTGAGCGCCTCGAGCCCGAGCCGCGCGTCGGCGACGAGCGGCATCCCCGCGTGCTTGAACGCGTCCACGGACGCGACGTTGAGGTTGATGAACGTGGCGTCGGCGGCGAACAGCGAGCGCGACGCGGTGGTGAAGTCGCTCCAGCGGGTGCCGACACCGAGGATCACGTCGGCGGCGCGCGCGGCGGCGTTGGCCGCCGTGGTGCCGGTGGCCCCGATCGCGCCCAGCGCCTGCGGATGGTCGTACGGGAGCGAGCCCTTGCCGGCCTGCGTCTCACCGACGCCGATGCCGGTCGCCTCCGCGAGCTCGCGCAAGGCCTCCGTGGCCTCGGCGTAGATCGTGCCGCCGCCGCTGACGATCAAGGGGTGTTGCGCGCCGCGCAGGAGGGCGACCGCCTCCTCGAGCACGTCCGGCTCCGGCAGCGGGCGGCGGATCCGCCACACGCGCGGCTCGAACAGCTCGTCGGGGAAGTCGTACGCCTCCGCCTGCACGTCCTGCGGCAGCGCGAGCGTGACCGCGCCGGTCTCCGCGGGGTCGCTCAACACGCGCATCGCCGCGAGCAACGCGGGCGCGAGCTGCTCGGGCCGCTCGATCCGGTCCCAGAACTTCGAGACCGGCCGGAGCGTGTCGTTGACGGTGTTCGCGAACGTGCGGTCGTCCTCGAGCTGCTGGAGCACGGTGCCGGGCGCGCGCGTCGCGAACACGTCGCCGGGGAGCAGCAGCACGGGCAGGCGGTTGATCGTCGCGAGCGCGGCGCCGGTGACCATGTTCGTCGCGCCCGGGCCGATGCTGCTCGTGCACGCGAGCGTCGAGAGCCGGTTCTTCTGGCGCGCGAACGCCGCGGCGGTGTGCACCATCGCCTGCTCGTTGCGGGCGTGGTAGAAGGGCATCGTGTCCTGGGCCTCGAGCAGCGCCTGGCCGACGCCCGCCACGTTGCCGTGGCCGAAGATGCCGAAGCAGCCCGCGATCAGCCGCTGCCGGACGCCGTCACGCTCACTGTGCTGGACGCTCAGGAAGCGGACGAGCGCCTGCGCCACCGTGAGTCTCACTTGGTCCTCGCCTTCGTCATCGGAAGCCGCGGGTCCAGCTCCTGCTCGGCCCACGTGTCACGGATCCACGCGTGGTCGGGGTCGTCCACGAAGTTCCACTCGCGGACCGGGCCGGCCATCACGTTCAGGTAGTAGAGGTCGTAGCCGGGCGCGGCCATCGACGGGCCGTGGTAGCCGAGCGGCAGGTTGATGCGATCGCCGCTGCGCACCTCGGCCAGCAGCTCCATCCCGTCGTACACGCGCTGATAGGCGAATCCGCCGCCGCTGACCTCGTAGTAGTAGATCTCCTCGAGGTCGTCGTGGCGGTGCGGGGGATAGGAGCTCCAGTTGCCGTTGGGCGTGAGCACCTCGACGGCGATCAGCGTGTCGCACTCGAAGGCCTCGACGGACGCGAAGTTGTTCACCTGGCGGGAGGCGTTGCCCGCGCCGCGCAGCTCGACGGGCACGTCCTCCGCGGGCCCGTAGCGCGCGGGCAGCCGGCGGGAGGCGGGCGCGGCGGGCAGCGCGAAGCGGCCTTCGCCGTCGATCACCACGTGCGACCCGATCGGCGCGTACACGAAGTCCGTGACCGCCGAGAACACGCTCTCGCGGCCTTCGAGCTCGAAGCGCTCGCCGTCGATCGTCACCGCGCACGAGCCCGCCAGCGGCAGCACGATCACCTCGTCGCCACCGGTGTTGAACGTGTCCGCGTCGGTGACGATCCGCAGCTTCGCGTACTCAAGCATTGACAGCCTCTCGCAGTTTGTCCTCGACCTCTTCGGCGGTGGGCATGGC
The DNA here is from genome assembly GCF_027587175.1 of Solirubrobacter deserti. Lineage (GTDB taxonomy): Bacteria > Actinomycetota > Thermoleophilia > Solirubrobacterales > Solirubrobacteraceae > Solirubrobacter > Solirubrobacter deserti. The sequence goes on along the minus strand of NZ_JAPCID010000019.1, from coordinate 37,973 downwards.
GTCCGCGCACGCGAGCCGGCCCGCGACGATCGCGCCCGCCGCGTTGCAGAAGCGCATCATCCGCTCCAGCGGCCAGTCGGCGAGCAGGCCGTGGCAGAGGGCGCCGCCGAACGCGTCGCCGGCGCCGAGCCCGTTGACGACCTCGACCGGGGCCGGCGGCACCTCGACGGTCTCGTCGCCCCGCTGCGCGAACACGCCGCGCGGACCGCGCTTGACGATCCGCAGCGCCACGTCGGCCTCGCCCGCGGTCTCCCACTCGTCCTCGTTGCCGACGGCCACGTCCGCATGCCGGAGCGCCTCGCGCACCCAGCGGCGGCCCTCCGCGCGCGAGGGCCAAAACATCGGGCGCCAGTCGAGATCGAGCACGGTGATGCCCTGCGCCGCCTCCAGCGCGGCCAGCGTGGCGCTGCGCGACGGCTCCTGTGAGAGCCCCGTGACGGTGGCCCAGAACACGCGCGCCGCGCGGATCGCGTCCAAGTCGAGCTCCTCGGCCCGGATCTCGAGATCCGGCGCCTTGGGCTCGCGGTAGAAGTACAGCGGGAAGTGGTCGGGCGGGAAGATCTCGCAGAACGTCACCGGGGTGGGGAGGCCGTCCACGGGCGTGACCCAGCGGTCGTCCACGTTGAAGCCTCCGAGCGCGTCGTGCAGGAACTCGCCGAACGGGTCGCGGCCCGTCCGCGTGATGGTCGCGACGTCGCGTCCGAACCGCGCCGCGGCGACGGCGACGTTCGTCGAGGAGCCGCCGAGGAACTTGCCGAACGACGTCACTTCGCGCAGCGACACGCCGACCTGGTGCGGGTAGACGTCCACGCCGATCCGGCCCATCGTGATCACGTCGAAGCCCATGCCAACCCTTCCAGCAGGCGGTTCACGTCCGGCAACTCGACGTCCAGCCGCCGCGCCGTCTCGGTCGCGTCCAGCCGCGTGTCGTACGGGATCCGCTCGCGCTGCGGCGGCGGCGCGCCGACCTCGAGCAACTCCATGTCCAGACCGTACGCCTCCACCGCGCGGCGGGCGAGCGAGACGCGGTCGACGTGCTCGCTCCCGACGCAGTGCAGGATGCCCGTGACCCGCCGTTCGAGCGCGCGCCAGATCAGCTCGGCCGCGTCCGTGGCCAGCACGGGCGTGGCGATCCGGTTGATGTCCGGTGAGTCCCAGACCGTGAACGGGCGGCCCGCGCTGAGGGCGTCGACCACCGACGCGACGAGGTAGCCGAAGCCCGCGTCCTGCGCGCGCGGCGTCTCCGGCTTGGCCCGGTGGACGCCCTGCACGCCGGCGATCCGCGCGACCGTCCCGTCCGCCTCGAGCACGACCAGCTCGGACGCGGCCTTCAGGAACCCGTAGGCGTTGATCGGGTTCGGCGGCTCGTCCTCGCGCGCCGGGCCCTGCGTGCCGTCGAACACCCAGTCCGTGGAGACGAGCACGACGCGTGCGCCCGAACGCACGCAGTTGCGGGTGGCCTCGACGTAGCCCGCCCAGGCCTTCCTGCGGTTCGCCAGCAGGCCGTCGAGCGCGTTCCAGATCGCTGCGTGCACGATCGCGTCGACCTTCGGCGGCACGGTCGTCGTGAGGTCGAGCTCGGCGTGGGACGGCGCGAGCACGTCGCAGCGCTCGCGCAGCAGGTGCACGAGGTTGGAGCCGACGAACCCCGACGCGCCCGTCACCAGCACCCTCATAGGCGGACCGGCCGCCCTTCGCGCAGCGACCGCCAGGCCGCGAGCCCGATCACGAGCGGCGCCCGCGCGTCCGCGGGTCCGACCGGCGGCGCGGTGCCCGTCGCGATCGCGGTCACGAACGCCTCCCACTCACGCAGGTAGCTCGGGATGTAGCGCTCGAGGAAGAAGTACGGCAGCGTCGCCGCGCGCACGCCGGTCGCGGTGCGGACGATGGTCGAGTGCGCGAGCGGGTTCTCCGACGCCGCCATCCCCGCCGAGCCGAACACCTCGACGCGCTGGTCGTAGCCGTACACGGCCTGGCGCGAGTTGTCGATCGTCGTCAGGCAGCCGTTGGCGTGCTCGAGCACGATCACCGCGGTGTCCACGTCGTCGGCGGCGGCGAAGTCCGCGTCAATCCGTATCGCGCCGCGCGCGTAGACCTCGACGACCTCGCTCTGCGCGACGAAGCGCGCCATGTCGAAGTCGTGGATCGTCATGTCGAGGAAGATCCCGCCGGAGGTGCGCACGTACTCGATCGGCGGCGGCGCCGGGTCGCGCGAGGTGATGCGCAGGATCTGCACGTCGCCGACCTCGCCCTCGGCCACCGCGCGGGCGACCGCCGCGTGCGCGGGATCGAAGCGCCGGTTGAACCCGATCTGGAACAGCACGCCGGCCGCCTCCACGGCGGCGAGCGCGCGGTCGACCTCGGCCAGGTCGAGCGACACCGGCTTCTCGCAGAAGATCGCCTTGCCCGCCTCGGCGGCCGCGACGATCAGGTCCGCGTGCGTGTCGGTGGAGGTGCAGATCGCGACGGCGTCCACGTCGCCGGCCGCGAGCAGCCCGTCGATCGTCGAGGCGCGCACGCGCAGCCGGTCGCCGACGGCGCGGGCGCTGTCGGGCCGCGCGTCCGTGACGCACGTGACCTCCGCGCCCGGGACCTGGCGCGCGAGCAGGTCGGCGTGCATCGAACCGATGCGCCCGACGCCGATCACGCCGATCCGGACCGTCTTGGTGGCGGTCACGCTCACGCCACGTCCTCCCAGCGCCCGGACTCGGCGGAGCGCAGCAGCGCGTCCTGTACATGCACCCACTGCACGGCCTGCTCGAAGCCGGGCTCGAACGGGCGCTCGTCCGCCACGGCGCGGCAGAACTCGTAGTCCTCGATCACGACCAGGTCCTCGAAGCCGATCCCGTTCGCGCTGCCGGGGACGAAGTGCCCGTGGTAGGGAAAGCGGTCGCCGCCGTAGACGGTGCGGTAGCCCGTGTGCAGCTCGTCCTCGACGAGGTAGAGCTGCAGCTCGTTGAGCTTCTCGAGGTTCCAGCTCAGCGCGCCCTTGGTGCCGTAGACCTCGAACGCCATCTGCGACTCGGGGCCGATGATGCTGCGGCTGGCCTCGAACGTCCCGCGGGCGCCGTTGGCGAACTCGCACAGCATCGCGGCGTAGTCCTCGTTGGTGACGGCGCCCTTCGGGTCGGTGGCGGCTCCGCGCCCGTAGTGGCTGCCGGCGGCGGTGGGGAGGGGGCGCTCGGCGATGAACGTCTCGGTCGTCCCCACCACGCGCGTGATCGGCCCGAGCAGCATGTGCGCGAGGTCGACGGAGTGGCTCATCAGGTCCGTCGTCACGCCGTGGCCGGCCTGGTCGACGAGGAAGCGCCACGACAGCACGCCCAGCGGATCTGAGCCGTACATCGAGAAGAAGCGGCCGCGGTAGTTGGTGATCTCGCCCAGCACGCCGTCGGCGATCAGCTGCCGCGCGTAGCGCACGAGCGGCGCCCAGCGGTAGTTGTAACCGACGCCGCTGATCACGTCGCGCGCGGACGCCTCCGCCCGCAGCGTCTGCGCGGGCGTGCCGCCGACGGGCTTCTCGCAGAACACGTGCTTGCCGGCCGCGGCCGCTGCTTCGACGAGCTCGACGTGCAGCATGTTGGGCGCGGCGACCCATACCGCGTCGATGTCGGGCGCGTCCATCACCACGCGCCAGTCGTCGGTGGCGCGCTCGAAGCCGAACGAGCGCACCGCGTCTTCGCGCCGCTCGGGCAGCGGGTCCGCGCAGGCGACGAGCTTCGTGTCGGCGCGCTCGGGGAACAGCGTGGGAATCCGCAGCAGCGACCGGCTGTGCGCCTGGCCGAGCCAGCCGAACCCGATCACGCCGACGCCGATCATCCCCGGCCTCCCGAAGCATGCGAGCGCGCAGCGCGAGTCATGCCCGCCTCAGCTCGTGCTCCAGCGCGTCCAGCTCCGCTCCGCCCGACATCTGCCTGACGAGCTCGTCGCGGCCGATCTCGTCCTTGGTCCACGTGCCTGCGAGCCGGCCACGGTTGAGGATGACGAAGCGGTCGCCGACCGGGTACGCGTGGTGCGGGTTGTGGGTGATGAAGATGACGCCGAGCCCGCGGTCGCGGGCCTGGGCGATGTAGCGCAGGACGACGCCCGACTGCTTGACGCCGAGCGCGGACGTCGGCTCGTCGAGGATCAGCACCTTCGCGCCGAAGTACACAGCGCGCGCGATCGCGACCGCCTGCCGCTCGCCACCGCTCAGGGTGCCGACGGGCTGGTCGGCGTCGCGCACGTCGATGCCCATCTTGCGCAGCTCCTCGCGCATCGTGGCCTGCGCGCCCTTGACGTCGATGCGGCGCAGCGGCCCGGCGCCCTTCGTCGGCTCCGAGCCGAGGAAGAAGTTGCGCCAGATCGACATCAGCGGGACGGTCGCGAGGTCCTGGAAGACGGTGGCGATGCCGCGCTCCTTCGCGTCGCGCGGGTTGGAGAAGTGCGTCGCCTCGCCCTCCACCAGCAACTCGCCCTCGTCGTGCCGGTGCACGCCGGACAGGATCTTGATGAACGTCGACTTGCCCGCGCCGTTGTCGCCCAGCACGCACGTCACCTCGCCCGCGCCGACCGCCACGGAGATGTCCTTGAGGGCGACGACGTTCCCGAAGTACTTGGCGACGTCGCGCGTCTCGAGCAGCGTGGCGCTCATCGCCGGGCCCCCTCGGCGCGCTTGCGGATGTAGTTGTTGACCAGGACCGCGACGAGCAGGATCACGCCCAGGAACAGGAAGCGCCAGTCGGTGTTCCAGCCGCTGAACTGGATGCCGATGAACGCCATGCCGATGATCGTCGCGCCGAGCGCAGCGCCGACGGCCGAGCCGAAGCCGCCGGTGAGCACGCAGCCGCCGACGACCGCGGCGATGATGTACTGGAACTCCTCGCCGACGCCCTGGCCGGCCTGCGTGGACGCCAGCCGCAGCGCGACCATGATGCCGGTGAGTGCGCACACGAAGCTCGTCGCCATGAACAAGCCGATCTTCACGCGTGCGACCGGGACGCCGACGTTGCGCGCCGCGTTCGCGTCACCGCCGACGCCGTAGATCCAGTTGCCCGTGCGCGTGCGCGTGAGCACCCAGGTGGCGACCAGCGTGATCGCGATCCACCACAGCACCGTGATCCGGAATCCGTGGCTGGTGAAGCTGTCGCCGAAGATCGCGTTCGCGGACGAGTAGCCCGCCGCGAGGTCGATCCCGCTGACCGTCACCTGGTCGGTGATCAGCTTCGTCACGCCGAGGTTGACGCCCTGCAGGATGAAGAACGTCGCCAGGGTGACGATGAAGCTCGGCAGCTTGGTCTTCATCACCATGTAGCCGTTGGCGAACCCGATCGCGGTCGCGCCGATCAGCGTCAGCACGATCGCCAACCAGATGTTCAGGCCGACCTCGGTCGCCAGTACGCCCAGCGTGAGCCCCGCCGTGCCGGTCATCACGCCCGCGCTGAGGTCGAACTCGCCGCCGATCATCAGCAGCGCGACCATCACCGCGGGGATGCCGATCGTGGACGCCACGTCGGTCCAGTTCGCGATCCCGTCGAGCTGCAGGAACAGGCTGCTCTGCGTCCAGAAGAAGATCGCGACGACGATCGCGGCCAGCAGCGCGCCGATCTCCGGGCGCCGGAGCAGGCGCGCGGTCAGGCTGATGTTGGCCAGCCGCTCGTCGGCGACGGGGACCGGCTTGGGCGGAGCCCCGACCGCGCTCATCGCGTGCCTTCGCCCGCCAGCTTCTCGACGGTGTCCACGTTGCTCTGGTCCACGAAGCCCGGGCCGGTGAGCACGGGCTGGCCGCCGCCGACCGTGTTGGCGTTGGCCTTGAAGAGCTTGAGGAAGACGATCGGTAGATAGCCCTGCAGGTACTGCTGCTGGTCGACGGCGAACTGGATCGAGCCGTCCTTGATGCGCTTGGTGACGTCCGGGTTGAGGTCGAACGTCGCGAGCTTGGCCTGGCTGCTCGCGCCCTTGACGGCGGTCGAGGCGGCGTTGGCGATGTCCGGGTTGAGCGCCATCACGGCGTCGAAGGACTTGTCGGCCTGCAGCTTGGACTTGATCTCGGTCTGCGTCGTGGCGACGTCCGCCGTGCCCTTGACCTGCAGGTTCTCCACGGCGCCGCCGAAGCCCTGCTTGACGCCGTCGCAGCGCTGGTTGAGGCCGACGTTGCCCTGCTCGTGGATGATGCACAACACCTTCTTGGCGCCCGCCTCCTTCAGGCGCTGGCCGGCGGCCTGGCCGGCGATCGCCTCGTCCTGGCCGACGTGGGTGATCGCGCCGAGCGCCTGCGACTGGTCGGCGCCGGAGTTGAGCGTGATGATCGGGATGCCGGCGTCCTTGGCCTTGGTCAGCGAGCCCTTGATGGCGTCGGCGTTCGGGACGCTGACCGCGATGCCGTCGACCTTCTGGGAGACCGCGGCGTCGATCAGCTGCGCCTCCTTCTCGGGGTCGTTGTTGGACGGGCTCCAGACGAGCTCGACGCCCTGGTCCTTGGCGGCCTGCTCGGCGCCCTTCTTGACGACGGACCAGAACGAGCCCTCGTCGGAGTGCGTGACCATCGCGATCGTCAGGCCCGAGCCCTGCGTGAGCTCGACCGCGTCGCCGCCCTCTTTGGTGCTGTCGTCGCCCGAGTTCCCGCACGCCGCGAACGTCAGCGCGAGCGCGAGGAAGATCGTGAGTCGCTTCATCGGTTGACCGCCTCCTCCTTGCTCGGAGCCAACGTGGAAAGGAACGCGATGCTGGTGGCGACATCCTGCGCCGGACCCGTGCCGACCGGGGGCTCCGACCCGGTGATGGCGAGGTCCTGCTCGAGCACGAGCCAGCGGTTGTAGCCCGAGCGGCGGAGCGCGGCGACGACCTCGTCGATGCGCGCGTCTCCGCGTCCAAGGGGTTGGAACAGGCCGTGCTGGACGGCCTCCATCAGGGTGAGGTCCGTGCGCGCGGCGACCCGCGCGTCGACGTCCTTGAAGTGCACGTGGCCGATGCGGTCGCCGTATTCGGTGGCGAACGCGACCGGGTCGGTGCCGCCGATCAGCAGGTGGCCCGTGTCCAGGCACCAGGGGACGCGGGTGTGCTCGAGCGCGCGCGTCACGTCCTGCGCCGTCTCCACGAGCGTGTCGACGTGGGGGTGCAGGACGAGCTCGACGCCCTCTTCGCGGGCCACCTGGGCGAGCGTGTCCAGGTGGTCGCCGGCCCGTTGCCACTGCTCGTCGGTGAGCGGGACGGGCGTGGCCCAGCCGAGCGTCTGCACGGCGGCGGCGACGAACAGCTCGCCTCCGGCCGCGGCCAGGTGCGCGGCGGCGCGGCGCGCGTAGTCGGTGTCCAGCTCGGGCTCGTGCACGACGACCGGGACGAACCCGCCGACCAGTTGCAGACCATGGCGATCGAGGATGCGCTTGGCCGCGGCACTGTCGTGCGGCAGCCAGCCGAGCGGGCCCAGCTCGGTCGCGGTGATGCCGAGCTGCGCCATCTCCCCGAACACGCGCTCGGGCGCCAGCTGCCGGCCCCAGCCGGGCACCTCGCACACGCCCCACGAGATCGGGGCTGCCGCCAGTCGCCCGGGCAACCCCGAGTCGATCTGTCTCTCCACGCTCTCTCCTCCGCCGGTTGCGCCCGTTAGAGCGCTCTAACGGGAAGCCTACGGATTAGAGCGCTCCAACGCAACCTGGGATACTGAGCGCCAGATGACGCGAGGGTCGTACGTGACCATGGACGACGTCGCGCGCGAGGCCGGCGTCTCCCGCGCGCTCGTGTCGCTGGTGATGCGCGGCAGCTCGAAGGTCAGCCAAGAGCGCCGTGAGCGCGTGCGCGATGCCGCCGCGCGGCTCGGCTACCGGCCGAACGCGATCGCGCGCAACCTCGCCTCGCACCGCACCAACACGGTCGGCATCCTCCTGAACGACCTCCACAACCCGTTCTTCGCCGAGATCGCGGAGGGCATCGAGGACGGTGCGTCGGACGCCGGCTACCGGCTGCTGTTCATCACCGGAGGCCGGCGCAAGCAGCGCGAGCAGGCGATGCTCGAGGCGCTGCTCGAGTACCGCACGGACGGGCTCATCCTCGTCTCCCCGCACCTGCCCGGTCCGCAGATCGCGGCCGCCACCGGCGGGTTGCCGTGCGTGGTGACGGGCCGCCGCGTGCGCGCGTCGACCTTGGACTGCGTGTTGACGGACGAGTCGGTCGGCGCGCACCTCGCCGTCGAGCACCTCGTGGAGCTCGGTCACTCGTCGATCGTGCACGTCGACGGCGGCGACGGCGCGGGCGCTGCCCCACGCCGCGCCGGCTATGAGCGCGCGATGCAGGACGCCGGCCTGGCCCGTGCCGCCCGGGTGGTGGCGGGCGAGTTCACCGAGGGCGCGGGCGCCGACGCCGCCGCCCGGCTGCTGCGCGCCCGCACGCTGCCCACCGCGGTCATCGCCGCCAACGACCTCGTCGCGCTGGGTCTGATCGACCGGCTGGAGCAGGACGGCCTGCGCATCCCGCAGGACGTCTCGGTGATCGGCTACGACAACACGTTCGTCGCCGGCCTCGCCCATATCCAGCTGACCACGATCAACCAGCCGCGCCGCGAAATCGGCGCCGAGGCCTTCGCGCTGCTGCTGGAACGCACCGAGGGCCGCGCGGAGAAGGTGACGCGCGTGCACGAACCGACGCTGGTGGTGCGCGCGACGACCGGCCCGGCGCCCCGATGAGCCGGGGCGCGGCGCACGACACGCCGACGGGCCCATCGCGACCCGGGGAGGAGGGTGCGTCAACTGACCGCCGACAGGTGGCGCCCCGTTGCCGCACCCCCGGTCCCGCCACCCGGTCTGGCCCTCGCGAGCCCGCGCCGCCGCCCGGTGTGCCTGTGCGCCTCGCCCGGTCTGGCCCTCGCGAGCCCGCGCCGCCGCCCGGTGTGCCTGCGCGCCTCGTCCGGTCTGGCCCTCGCGCGCCCGCCCCGCCGCCCGGTGTGCCGGCGCGCCTCGCCCGGTCCCGGCGCGCCGCGGCGCTCGCCGGCCTCGCCGTCGTCGCGCTCGTCCCCGGGTGGCGGGACTCGCCCTCGCCGCCCGAGCCGTTGCGGGTGACCGTGTCGGGCGGCGCGATCGCGACCGCGGTTCCGGCCGGCCCTGGCCGCGTGCTCACGGTCGCGCACGTGCTCGACGGTGCGCGCACCGTGCACGTCGGCGCCCGTCCCGCCCGTGTGCTGCGCATCGACCGGCGGCTCGATCTCGCCGAGCTCGCCGTGCCTGGCCTCGTCGCGCCGTCGCTGCGCCTCGGCGGGCACGGTGGCGCGACCGTCCGCGTGTTGCGCGACGGACGCGCCGTCACGCTCTCCACGCGCGTGCGCCGGCGCGCCACCGCGTCCATCGGGGACGTGCGCGATCGCCCCGTGCTCGAGCTCGCGACCGCCGTCCGGCCCGGCGACTCGGGCGCCCCGGTCCTCGACCGCCACGGACGACTCCTGGGCCTCGTCTTCGCCCGCGGCTCACGCGGCGCCTGGGCGGTGCGCCTGGACTGACGACGGGTTTCGACCGCCTCTCGCACCACTTTCGGCGCACACTTGACGGAACGACCTACATGCCAGTAGGTTGATGGACGTCAAACCCAGAGGAGGAGTCCACGTGAGGTCAAACCGCAACGCGATCGCCAGTCGCGTGCGTTCGGGGTTCGGGGCCGCCGCGGTCGCGGGCCTGGCCGCGGCCGCCATCGTCGCGCCGTCCGCCGGTGCCCAGACGGAGCCGACGGGCATGATCCCGAAGGAGAAGATCTCCTTCCAGCTCTACAACTTCCTCGTCCCGGTGTTCGGGGCGATCGACTTCGGCGGCGGCAACTACTTCCCGCCCGGCGGCACGCCCAACACGCCGGCGCAGATGCAGGCCGCGGTCCAGAACGTGTTCGCGCAGATGTCGGCCAACGGCTTCACGGCGTTCGAGAACTTCAACGGCACGTTCGGCTGGACGGCCGCCGAGTACCGGGCCAAGTACGAGGAGCATGGGCTGCACGCGGTCGCCGACCACGGCGCGGTGGACGAGGGCAGCTGGGACGCGCGCCTGGCCCAGGCCAAGGCGCTGGGCCTCAAGTACGTCGGCTCGGGCGGCTGGCCGGCGGGCACGAACATGGACACGGTCGAGGGCGCCGTCAACATGGGCGCGGTCATGAACCGCCTGGGCGCCAAGGCCCGCGCGCAGGACCTGTGGGTTTACGGCCACAACCACGACAAGGAGCTCTCCACCAAGCTCCAGTACGACACGAACGGTGACGGCGTCAAGGAGACGGTGTCCGCGCTCGAGGTCGTGATCCTCAACACCGACCCGTCGCTGGTCACGTTCGAGATCGACGTGCACTGGCTGCTCGAGGGCCTGTCGTACGACCAGGACGCGGCCGTCGCGTTCCTGCGCAAGCACTCCAAGCGGATCTCGATGCTGCACGTGAAGGGCTCGGACCCGACCAAGAACCCGCAGACGATCCCGTCCACGGACATGTCGCGTGTCACCGACGCCGGCGGCCCGAACGACGTCACGGACTGGAAGCGCATCTTCGAGGCCGCGGCCGACGTCGACTACTACCACTGGGAGTACGACCTGTCGCTGGACCCGTTCAACTCGTCGAAGGTCGCCTTCAACCTGATGAACACGATCAAGTTCGGCAAGGTCCGCGACGAGCCGGGCACGGTCGGCGGCACGGTCCCGGCGACGCTCGCGCTCACGCTCGGCACGGGCGCCACGTTCGAGCCGTTCATCGCGGGCGCTCCGACCAAGGAGTACACCGCGTCGACGAGCGCGACGGTCACCTCGACCGCCGGTGACGCGACGCTCGCCGTCAGCGAGCCGGGTCACTTGACCAACGGCGCGTTCAGCCTCGCCGAGCCGCTGAAGGTCGAGTTCAGCAAGTCCACCTGGAACGGCCCGACGAGCAACGAGAACGTCGACGTCACGTTCAAGCAGCTGATCAAGAGCACCGACCCGCTGCGCACGGGCAGCTACAGCAAGACCGTCACCTTCACGCTGAGCACCACTCAGCCGTAGGACGGTTCACGCGGGCGGGGCGGCGTGAAGCCGCCCCGCCCGTGCACTCAGCGCGTGAGCTGGCTGACGTCCGCGCGCGGGAGCTCGCGCCGCTCGCCGTCGAGCGAGAGCACCGTCTTGCCCGAGACCGTGCGAGCGGACTTGACGAGCTGGAGGACGACGTTGTCGCCCAGGCCGCCGTCGATCACGTCGGTGCCGGGGCCACCGAGGACGACGTCGTCGCCCGCGCCGCCGTTGAGCGTGTCGTTGCCGGCGCCGCCGACGATCACGTCGGCGCCGTCGCCGCCGTCCACCGACAGCAGCAGAGCGGACGCGGCGAGCCCGGAGGCGTCGACGACGTCGTCGCCCGCGAGCGCGTTGACCGTCACGCGGTCGCTGGCCGCGAAGCCGCCGGCGATGTTCACGCGCGTGGCCAGGCCCAGCACCTGCGCGTTGGTGCCGGCGCCGGCGACCACCGCGACGTCGTCGCCGTTGGTCGCGTTGACGACGACGTTGTCGGCCGCCGCGTCGTTGACGCCGCCGAACTGCGCGAGGTCCGGGTTGACGTTCTGGACGTCGGTGCCGGACAGGTCGTTGACGGTCAGCCGGTCCGTGCCACCGAGCAGCTTCGGCGTGATCGTCTCGACATCGTCGAGGTCCATCACGATGGCCGCGACGTCACGCGTGAACAGCACGCGCCCGCCGTTGGCCGAGACCGCCATGTTCTCGTTGGCTGCGGAGCCGTTGAAGAGCATGTTGTCCGCGCCGTCCTGGCCCTCGATGACGTCGCTGCCGTCACCCGGGTCCCACTGGAACGTGTCGTCGCCGGCGCCCATGAAGGCGACGTCGTTGCCCTGCTGGCCGTCGACGAAGTCGTTGCCGTCACCGGCGATGGTGATGTCGGCGCCGTTGGAGCCGAGCAGGGTGTCGTTGCCCGTGCCGCCGTCGGTCGTCAGCTTGATCAGCGCGGCGAGGTTGCCCGTCGCGGAGGCGCTGTCGTCGCCGCCGTTGGCGTTGAGCACGAGGTTCTCGGACGTTCCGATGTCGATCGAGAACGGCGCCGGGTTGATGCGGTCGAAGCGCACGCGGGTGCCGTTGGCGGTGGTCGTGAACTGCTCGGCGCCGCCGCCGCCGTTGACCTCGACGGTGTCCGTGTTGGCCCCGCCCTCGTTGAGGTCGGTGTCGTCGCCCGGGTTCCAGACCATGCGGTCGTTGCCGCTCTCGCCGAAGACCTGGTCGTCGGCGTCGCCGCCGGTGAGCGTGTCGTTCTCGGTGCCGCCGAACAGGAAGTCGAAGCCCCCCTTGCCGAGCAGCGTGTCGTTGCCGGCCTGTCCGAACAGCTGATCGTTGCCCGACCCGGCGGTCAGCGTGTCGTTGCCGCTACCGCCGAACAGGTTCGTGCGCGGCAGCGCGCCGTTGATCTCGCTCAGCGTGAGGACGTCGTTGCCGCCGAGGCCGAACACCTGGATCAGGTTGGTGTTGGCGACGGTCGGCGTGCCGTTGGCCACCGGGATCGCGCCGCCGTTGAGGAGGATCTGACCCGCGGCGTTGCGGCTGATGGTCACGTTGTTGTCGAGGCTGTCGCCGTTGACGCTCAGCGTCCCGTTGTTGAAGCTCGACGTGACCGCGGCCTGCGCGGACGCGGTCATGACGGTGAAGAGACCGGCGGCGAGCACGCCGCCGGCGAGGAGGGTTCTGGGGAGGGTCATCGCTCGGACAAGACGCCGCCCGGCGCTGCGTATTCCACTGAACCGCGAACGCTGCGGTGGGGAGCGGCGCCGTGTGGCGCCGCTCCCGCGGCGGCTAGTGGCCGCCGGCGCGCTTGGGCAGGGTGAGCGTCGGCTCGCCCGAGAGCGGGTCGTCCGCCATCGTGAGGTACCAGGTGGCGTGCGCGGCGGCGTCGGCCATCTGGTCGAAGCCGACCAGGCCGTTGCCGGCGAGCGCGGCGGCCGCGGCGGGCCACTGGGCGACCGGCAGCGGCAGGAACCCCTGAGCGTCGAGCGGCGGTGAGCCGAGCAGGGTGCTCAACGTGTCGCAGGCCTGGTGGTAGCAGGGGTCCAGCCAGGCGCCCTGCACGCCGCCGTAGCGGGCGACCTGCGCCGCGGTCTTCGGCTGCTCGGCGCCGGTGAACAGGCCGCCGGCCGGAATCCCCTCGGCGATGAACGGGCCGTAGTCGGAGCGGCCGGTGAAGGCCGTCGCCTCGTATGTCAGCCCGACGGACTCGAAATACTGGTTGAAGACGTGCTCGATGATGTCCGAGCCGGCCGGGCCCTCCGTGCCGAACGAGCTGCCGTCGCCGTCATAGACCATGCGGGCGAAGTTCGGTGAGGCCAGCATGTCGAAGTTCAGATTCGCGAGGATGTCGGCCTTCTCGGCGTCGGACAGGTGCTCGACGAAGTAGGTCGAGCCGATCAGCCCGGACTCCTCGGCACCCCAGAACGCGAACGCGACCCGGTTGGTGAGGCTGCCCTTGTTCTTGTTCTTGGCCAGCTGCGCCATGCCCTCGGCGATCTCGAGCAGCGCCGAGGAGCCAGAGCCGTTGTCATTGACGCCCGGGCCGGCCGGCACCGAGTCCAGGTGCGCGCCGAGCATGACCGTGTTGTCCGGGTCGCCCGTGGACGAGTAGGCGATCACGTTGCGGAAGAAGCGCGGCGTCGTCGTCGTGTTCGTGGTCAACGTGACGCGTACGGGACCCTGCTGGGTCGCGGCGTAGAGCTCCTTGCCGAGCGTGGCGCTGAGGTAGACGGCCGGGATGCCGAGGTCGAACGGCCCTTCGATGAACTGCGGGTTCACGCGCGTGGGGCTGTTGCCCTCGTTGAAGAGGATCACGCCGGCCGCCCCGGCCTCCTCCGCGAGGGCGAGCTTCTGCACGAACGGGCAGGTTCCGCGCTGGATCAGCGCGATGTTGCCGGCGGCCGCCGCCGGATAGTCCTCCTCCTCGCACCCGCTGGTGGACGTGTTGTCGGAACCGGTGTGGATGACGATGTCGTTCGTCGGCACCACGAGGAGGTTGGTCAGCGTCTCCGACGGCGTGAACCCGAAGGTGATCATGTCGACGGGCGTGCCGGACGCCGACGACGGCGAGGACGTGAACGACCTGGAACCCCACGTCAGCTTGGCCGGGGTGTTCTCCTGCCAGACGGGATAGTTGAACTCCGGCGTCGTGACGCGGTATCCGGCCTTCTTGAGCGTCGCGACGACGTACTCGACGGACGCCTCGTATCCGGGCGTCCCGGTGGCGCGCGTGTTGCCGTTCGCCGAGCCGATCGCCTGGAACGCCTCCAGGTGCTCCTGCAGCCCCTGAAGCGTGACGGACTTGCGCAGCTTCTCCGACGAGACGTCGCGCGGATCGGCGTTGGCCGGTGCGACGGAACCGATGACGACAGCACAAGTCGTCACCGACAGCGCGGTGAGCCTTCTCACTCTCTCCCCCTCTCCTGGGCGAGTTGTCAGACGTGGAGGCCGTCGACCGGCCTCGCGATTGCGCGCAACGCTACCGCCGCGACCCGCCGCACGGAAGCGCTCGTCTCGCGCGCGAGACAAGCGCGTTGGCGACCGGACGCGGCGCCTTCAGCTCGTGCGGCGCAGCCCGTGCAGAACGTACGGGCTGTGCACGAGGAACGCGGACGGAGACTCGTTGGCCTCCCGCAGCACGTCGATCATCGCGGCGCGGGCCTCCTCGCCGGCGCCCGCCCGCTCGAGCGCCGGCCGCATCGCGAGCGCCATCGGGTGCTCGCTGCCGGCGTCCACGTAGGCTTCGGGCGAAGCGGCGCGGATCTCGAGCTCGGCCGGCTCCGTCGTGGCGAGGGTCAGCCCGGACTCGCGTGCGACGGGGGCGAGCGCCTCGGGGTCGAACCACGCGAAGCGCTTGCGCGGAGGCCCTGGGGCCACGCGCGCCATCACGCGGCCCGCCGCGCCGAGCATCGCGTCAATCGGGCCCGCGGGCACCCAGGCCGTCACCAGTGCGCGGCCGTCGGGGCGCAGCACGCGCGCGATCTCGCGCAAGGCGGCCGCGGGATCGGTCGCGAAGATCACGCCGAAGACGGACAGCACCACGTCGGCGGCGCCGTCGTTGACCGGAAGCGCGGCGAGGTCGCCCTCGCGCAGGTCGACCTCCAGGCCGCGCGCCGCCGCGCGTTCGCGCGCGACCGCGAGCAGGCGCGGCGCGCCGTCCACGCCGATGACGCGTGCGCCGCGCGCGGCGGCGAGCAGCGCGGCGTTGCCCGTGCCGCACGCAACGTCGACCACGTCAGTGTCCGCGCCGACGCCGGAACGGTCGACCACCCGCTCCGACACCGGGGCGAGTTCTTCGGCTGTCGTCTCGTAGCGTCCCGCGCCCCAGTCCACCATGCCCGGGATCATGACGGCTTGGCGGACCGCCTGAGGCCGCGCCTACTTGGCGGCCTGGCGGCAATTCGCGTCGAAACAGGGGTACGGGCCGCGCGGACCGGCGTGGAAGTGCCCGGCCTCGGGGGCGTGGGCGGTGGGGAACTGGCGGGTCAGGGCGGAGAGGATTCGATTCAGCATCCCTTCCGTAATACCGCGTCCGCAAGCGCTTGCGGCAACGGTATAGAGCCATTCCCCCCGACCGGCGGGGTGGTCAGAGCACGCCGAGGAGGAACAGCAGCACAACGGTGATGATCACCGATACGAGGAGCGAGCCGAGGCAGCCGAGACGGCTGGAGAAGAAGAGGAACACCCGGGCGGCCTACCCCAGTGAAGACGCGCGACGAACACGGCCCGGTCAGGGGCGGGGCGTGATCAGCTCCGCCGCGACAGCCGCGCGTGGGTCTCCACGAGCACGAACGTCGAGACCACGACGATGGACGCGAGCAGGATCGCCCCCTTCGCCGCGCCCGCGGTGCCGCCCAACAACGGGATGTTGTGCCCGGGCCCAAGAGCCAGCACGAAGCCCGCCAGGCCGGTGATCCAGGCCGCCCGCCGGCCCGCGAGACGCCAGCCGACGAGCGCGCCGACGAGCGCTGCCGGCAACAGCAACTCGGCTCCGAAGCGCGTGGCCACGGTCATCAGATCGGTGCCCGGCCGGAGCTCGCCGGTGTCTGCGTCGAACAGTGCCGGGCGCAACTCGGCCAGCGCGACGCTCGGCGCCAGCGTCAACGCGACGAGGCACACCCACGCGACGTGTCGCCAGGGGCGCGCGGGCAGACGATGCTCCAGCTCGCCGTAGGCCCAGCCGATCGCCAGCCCGCCGACGCCGGCGATGGCGAGCCCCGGGGGCAGGATGAACCAGATCGGCATGATCCACACGTGGTGGATGACGAGGAACACCAGCAGTCCGGCGGCGCCGGCGACGGCACCGGCCACCAGCGCCGGACGGGTCTTGGCGGCAGCGTGCCGGTGGGCGGTGGCGGACATACCACCAGCGACGATCGATCGGCGGCGCGCATTCCGGTACGAACCGCTAAGGCATGAACCGGTCTCGGGCCATGTTGAACCGCGGCGCCCCGTAGGCGTTGGGCTCGTTGACCACGAACCGTGACCACGTGTCTTCATCGTCGGCGTCGATGACGACGCGACTCAGGATCGGGGTGACGCTCGCGCGCACGAGCCGGCGCGGATCTGGGGACACGCGCCCGCGGCATGCATAGGACCCCGCATAGAGACGCTCGCCGCGCAGACGCAACGTGTAGACGTGCCCGCAGCGGCGGACTGGGTCCTCGGTGTACCACCGCGCGATCGCGCAGTCGACGCGTCGGGCGCCGAGCTTGAAGCACACCGGCTCGGTGGAGCATCCGTCGTCCTCGCCGCAGAGCCAGTAGGCCTCCTCGGTGCTGTCCGCCAGCATGGAGGCCGTCGCCCGGTCGAGCACGCCGGTGTCATCGCCGGGCGCCCGGCGTCGCTCGATGACCACGCGCGCCGACCCCCGGACCGCCTCATCATCGTCGAAGCGCGACGCCGAGCCGCGGACGACAATCTCGTTGCGCCCCAGCTCGAGCGCGACGACCGTCGCGTACCCCTGAGCCGTGGGAAACACCTCGTGCGGTCGCCGGTTGACGGTCACGCGGACCACTGCCTCGCCGTCGTCGGGCGAGATCCACGGTGCCGACCCACGGACCTGGACCGATCGTGCGCTCGTCACGAGGCCGGAGGCGGGCTTGGCAATCGTGACGGCGTCCGCTGGGGGACCGCGGACCACCGCCACGTCCGCAGGCTCAGCCGGCGGCGCGGGTGAGCTCGAGCGGCCGGCCACCGAAGCGCCCACCACGAGCAGCAGCAGAGCAAGCGCGAGCCAGAGGAGCGGTCGCTTCACCCGGGAAGGCATAGGAGCACGTTCTCAGCCGGCGCCGGGTCCGGCCAACCACCAAGGTGTGTGTTCGCGTACCCCTGAGGCCGGGAGCTACCAGGCCCACCAGGAGCGCGCGCCCTCGGCGTCCTGGTAGGGCGGGCCGGCCCGCAGCGCCATGTTCAGGCGCGTGAAGCGTCCCGCCGTCTTCTCGCACTCCTGCTCGGGGATGTAGCAGCGCAGGATCGCGGCGAATTCGCTCGGGGCTGCCACGTCAGCCGCAGGGGCGATGATCGCAACCGAGTCCACCGGTTGCGACGGCGCGGAGACGGAGGTCGCGGAGAGGCCCACGACCCAGACATCGGCCGCGATGGCCGAAGGTTTAGCGGGTAAGCGGACCGAGATGTCCAACCGTCAGTCCCCGAACGCGCGCCTCGTGGGGCGCGGGCGCCTCCTCGCCGTCCCGATCTGGCTCTACCTCGGGCTGATCGGCGTCGCCGTCCTCGTTTTCGGCGGGATCAGCATGTCGCTCGTCATCGGCATCCCGTTCACGCTGCTCGCCCTGTTCGGGCTGGCCTCGATCGCGTACGCGCGCGTGTGGGTGGACGGGCCCACCCTGTATTCGCGCCACGTCTTCGGCTACCGGGAGCCGATCCGGATGGACGAGCTGCTCCGCGCCGAGCTGACCGGCTTCGAGCGCTACCGCGGACGCCAGCTGTGGCTGACCCGGGCGGACGGCAAGCGCGTGGTGCTCGACGCCACGAACTTGCGCTTGAAGCCGCTCTACGGGGAGCTCGCGCGCTACATCCCGGCGGGGTCGAGTACGGCCAACCCGCTGCTGCACAAGCGGATGGAGGCGGCACGGCCGATCATCGCCGTGCCGCCCCCGAGCGCCGCTACGGAGTCGTCGTGGACAACGTGAACGTCAGCGTCTTGCTGTAGGTCCCGGTCCGCAGCGGATCGGTCCGCTTGATCAGCTGCTTGAACGCGATGTCGACGCGGTCGTTGGTCACCGGCGCGGTCCAGCTCGCCTTGCTGAACTCGACGCGCAGCGGCTCCGGCAGCGTGAACGCGCCGTTGGCCAGGTGCCCCGGCTCGGACACGCTGAGCTTCGCCTCACCCGCGGTGGAGATGACACTGGCGGTCGCGCCCGCCGTGTACTCCTGCTCGACACCCGGCGTGAACGCGCCGAAGGTCGGCGTGCCCGCCAGCGTCAGGCTGAGCGTGGCCGGGACCGTGCCGCCGACCGTGCCCGGCGTCGTGGTCGCGAACGGCAGCACCGGCGTGACGTCGACCGGAGGCGCGAGCCGCCCGTTCGCCTTGGCCTCGAACGCGTGCGCGAAGCTCAGCAGCTCGAGGTCCTGGAACGCCTTGCCCTGGAGCTGCAGGTTGATCGGCTGGCCGTGGTCGTTGACGCCGGCCGGGAAGATCACCGTGGGGACGCCCGCCGCCGACGACTGCGGATCGCGCCGGCCGAACGACGGCTGGATCGAGTCGTTGAGGTGGATGTCGCTGAGTAGGCCGGGGAGGACGACGGCGTCGACGCCGCTCTCGTCCATCCACGTGGCCAGCCGCGCCCGGTACTCCGCCCGCTGGGCCTCCCACGCCTTGGTCTGCTCGACGGTCATCGCGCCGGTGCCGGTGTAGGGCGTCGTGTTGCGGAACTGCGGCAGGCGCAGCGGGCTGCGCAGGATCTGCGCGGCGTCCGTGTACGGCGCGTTCGGGTGCGCGAGCAGCCACTGGCGCCAGCCCTCGTAGCCGCGGTCGCCGGGCGGGTTGGACGGGCCGTTGGGCGCCGCCGGCATCGTCGTGATCGTGGCGCCGGCCTGCACGAAGTACTTGAACGCGTCGCGCAGCGCGGCCTCGGTGCCCTCGGTGCCGAACGGGTCCTCCCACGCGGTGCCGTCCGGCACGCCGATGACCTTGCCCTGGAGCGCGTTCGTGTCCAGCCCGGCGGTCCAGTCCGCGGGACGCTTGCCGTTGGCCACGTCGTCGAGCGGGTCGTTGGGCGCGTCGCTGCGCGCGGTGGCGTTGAGCAGCAGCGCGAGGTCGGCGGTCGACTGGGCGATCCAGCCGACGTAGTCCTGGATGTAGGTCAGCGGCATCGTCCCGTCGCTCGACTGCATGCCGTCGGTGCCGCGCAGCGACACCAGCGACGCGCCGGACGACGGGCCCCACAGCGAGTCACCGGTCTGCGTGCCGAAGCCCGCGGCGGCGAACGAGGAGGCGACCGCCGTGGCCGTGCCGCCGGAGGAGCCGATCGGCGACTTGGACGGGTTGTACGCGTTCCACACCTGGCCGTACGCGGACGGTGAGAAGTGGCCGTCGTTGGCGTACTCGGCCAGGTTGGCCTTGCCCATCACGATCGCGCCCGCCTCGCGGATCTTGATCACCTGCCACGCGTCCGTCGTCGACTGGAAGCCCTCGAACACGCGCGAGGCACCCGTGGTGGGCATGTCCTTGGTGGACATCAGGTCCTTGGCGACGATCGGGATGCCGAGCAGCGGACGCGTGTCGCCGGCCTTGCGGGCGGCGTCGGCGGCCTTGGCCTGCGCGAGCGCGTCCGGAGCGAGCGTGATCATCGAGTTCAGGCCGAACGGCCCGCGGTCGTAGGCCGCGATCCGGTCCAGGTAGGCCTGGGTGATCTGCTCGGATGTGGTCTTGCCGGCCTGCAGGTCCGCGATCAGCTGCGTGATCGTCTTGCCGACGACGTTGTAGGGCGACTTCGTGGTCGCGCCGATCGCCTTGTCCCCGGCGACCGGGCCGAGCGCGTAGGCCGGCGCGCTGCCGCAGTTGATCGCGGAGATGTCGACGTTGACCAGCGCGCACGCCTCGGCCGGGGCGAGGTCACCGAGCGGCGGCGCCGCGGCGAGCGCCGTGGCCTTGGCCGTGACGGCCGCGACCTGCGAACCCGCGGCGGGCGTGCTGCCGCCGCCGGTGGGCGCGCGCGTCTCCGACAGGCCGGTCACGACGTACCGGACGAGCGCCTCGGTCGCGCCCGGCGCGATCGTGAGCGTGTTGACGTAGCCGACGTGGTTGGCGTGATCGCCCGTGGTCTCGAGCGGGAACTCGAACGGGCCGCGCAGGAAGTTGCCGGTGCGGTCGAACGTGCCGGGGACGGTCGCGCTCGTGCCGTTGACGGTGGCCGAGCCGGCGCCCGCCGAAGGCGAGTAGTGGACGGCCCACTTGTCGGCGGCGGTGAGCGCGGTGTCGCCGTTCGAGGTCGCCGCGATCGCGCTCTGGTTGGTGCCGGTGTTGTAGCCCAGCTGGCCACCGAACGCGGTCTCGATCGTGATCGGCGCGCCCGTCGTGTTGGTGAACGTGTCCAAGAAGCGCGCGTACGCCTCCTCGGTGTTGAACGCGATCGAGCGCTTGATCGCGACGCCGCCGAGCTTGACGGCCTTCTTGCTCGTGTACTGCGTGGCGCTGTCGGCCGTCAGGTCGAACCCCCGCAGCAGCACGCCGTTCATGCGCGGGCTGCCCGGCACCTGCACGCGCAGGCCGCCGTAGCCCTGCAGCGAGTTCGTGCCCGTGTTGTGGATGGAGCCCGTGTCCATCCCGGGGTCCGCGGCGTCATTGACGTTCCAGATGTCGCGGTTGGCGTTCGTGACGGTCGTCCAGGCGTAGGCCGTGGACGCCGATGCGGCCAGCAGCACGCATGCGGCGGCCGACGCGAGAGGAAGTCTGCGCAAAGGGAATGCTCCGGAGAAGGTTGACCCGACGCCGCTCGCTGGAGCGGCGGCCCGAACCTATCCGGCAGGCGGTCCGGGGACCCTGGACCGCCGGTCGAAACCGGAGCGACGTCTTGGCGTACCGCTCGGCCGTCGCGTTCGACCGAGAGCACGCCGACCCCCACCATCGGTCAGGCTTGATTGAACGTGGCGCGGGTTCTCCACTAGGGTCGCGCGAATGGCTCAGCGCTCAGTGCTGTCCCTGGCGGCACTGCTGCTGTGTCTGCTCGCGTTCGCCGCACCGGCGAGCGCGGCTCCGCCGACCGTGACGCTGCAGACGCCCGAGCGATCCTTCTCCCCGGACGGCAACCAGCACGAGGACGTCCTCGGGCTCTCCTACCAGGTCTCCGAGCGCTCCCGCGTGTCGATCGTCGTGGTCGATGCGAGCGGCGAGGTCGTCCGCCGGGTGCAGACAGACGTGCCGACGGAAGGGTCGGCGTCGTTCGCGTGGGACGGCCGTCGCGACGCGAGCACCGCTGTTGCCCAGGACGGCGTCTATCGCTACCGGATCACGGCGGTCAACGAGGCGGGGGAGACGGGGAGCGCGGAGCGGCGGATCGCCATCGACACCGCACCCGTCGCGGCGATCACGGCTCCCGCGGCCGACGCCACCGTGACGGGAACGGTCCGCGTGGTCGTCACCCCGCACGCCGGTCGGTCGCTCTCTGGCGGCAACCTGTACCGCTGCTATTGGGCGTCACAGTGCGCGTGGCAGTCGCTGGGCTCGCTGGACGCCGACGACACCCTCGAGTGGGACACGCGCTCCTCCTCGACCGGCGACACGTGGTTGTGGGGCTACGTGTACTACGCGGACCAATTCGGCACCTCACACAGCTTCCCGGTGGATGCTCGTCACGTTGTCGTCCAACGGCCGGTCACCGTCAGCGTCAACAGCGCGGCGCGGTTCTTCTCGCCCGACGGCGACGGGCACGAGGACGCGTACGGCATCGGCTACGTCACCACGGCGCCCGGAACGGCGAACGTGCGCGTTCGCAATGCGGCAGGAAGCGTCGTGCGCCGGCTCGTGAGCGATGTCTTCGTCGCCGAGGGCGGCTCGAGCGTCAGCTGGGACGGGCGCGACGATAGCGGAGCGACGGTGCCCGACGGCGAGTACTCGTACACCGTGGACGTCGTCGGGGCCGTCGGAGCGCCTGCGAGCGCCAGCGGCCGGGTCGGCGTGGACACGGCTCCGGTGGCGGAGATCGTGGCGCCGGACGAGGGCGCGGTGGTCGACGGGGAGGTCATGATCCGGGTGGCGCCTCGGTCCGGGCGGTCGCTGACCGGCGGAACGCTGTACGGGTGCTACTACGTCGGGCAGTGCGCGTGGTACGGGATCGGGTCGCTGGGCGAAGCGGACGCGCTCGGCGTCCGCGGACTCACCTGGAACGCGGCATCGTTGCCGACGGGTGAGAAAGGGCTGTGGGGCTACGCGTACTACACGGACGCGTTCGGCGCCGGCCACTCCTACCCGCTGACGGTGCGGCGGGTCGACGTGCGGCGCGCGGTCGCGCTGACGCTGCAGTCACCGGAGCGGTACTTCTCGCCCGACGGCGATGGGCACGAGGACGCCGTCGGCTTCAGTTATGCGGTCACCGCCGCAGCGACCGTGACGATCAACGTCAGCGACGCCGCAGGCGAGCCGGTGCGCCGGATCGCCGACGCGGTCGCCGTCGCCGAGGGCGGGCATTCCGTCTCCTGGGACGGCCGCAACGATGACGGCGAGCGCGTCCCCGACGGCGTCTACACCTACACCGTGCGGGCCGTCGGCGCGATCGGAGAGCCGCAATCCGCCAGCCTGCGTGTGGGCGTGGACACGGCGCCAGTGGCCCGGATCGTCGCGCCGGAGGACGGTGCGGTGGTCGACGGGCAGGTGACGGTCCGCGTGGCGCCGCATCCGGGGCGCGCATTGACCGGCGGGACGCTGTACGGGTGCTACTACGCCGGGCAGTGCGCCTGGTACGGGATCGGGTCGTTGGGGGAGGCGGACGCGTTCGGCGTCCGGAGCGTCACCTTCGACACGGTCGCGTTCCCGACGGGTGAGAAAGGGCTATGGGGCTACGCGTACTACACGGACGCGTTCGGCGCCGGCCACTCGTACCCGTTGGCGGTGCGGCGCGTGCAAGTGCGGCGCGCGGTGACGCTGACGCTGCAGTCACCGGAGCGGTACTTCTCGCCCGACGACGACGGGCACGAGGACGCGGTCGGCGTCAGCTACGTGATCACGGCCGCGGCGCGCGTCACCATCCGCGTGCGTGACGACGCCGGCGGACTCGTGCGCCGGTTGGAGACCGACGTGGCCCGCGACGAGGGCGGTCACAGCTTCACCTGGGACGGTCGCGACGAGGACGGCAAGCGGGTCGCGGACGGCGTCTACCGGTACTCGGTCGAGGCCGCGGGTGAGATCGGCGAACCCGTCATCGCGAGCGGGAGGTTCGGCGTGGACACGCGCCCGGTCGCCACGCTGCTCGCGCCCGCCGCCGACGCTGTCGTCACGGGCAGCGTGCGCGTCAAGATCGCCCCCGCAGAGGGCCGCACGATCACCGGCGGCTCGCTCTATCTCTGCTACGCCGACCTCCGCTGTAGCTGGCAGGGCATCGGGTCGCTCGGAGTCCCCGACTTCGACGGCACGCGTGGACTCGAATGGAACACCGCGACGACACCCACGGGCGCCACCTGGCTGTGGGGCCACGTGTATTACCAGGACGATTTCGGGGCGTCGCACTCGTATGCGATGGCGACGCGGCGAGTCGTAGTGACGCGCGCGGTACAGATCAGCAACGTCTCCAGCGACCGCTACTTCACGCCCGACGGTGACGGCGGCGAGGACACGGGCGGCCCGTCGTACTGCATCGACGCGCCTGCGGACATGCGCCTGGCGATCACTCGTGACGGGAAGCCCGTCCGCACCGTGCGCAGCGACGACCGCACCCAGGGCTGTCACTCGTTCAGCTGGGACGGGCGCAACGAGGACGGCGCTGCGGCGCCCGACGGCGGCTACGCGTACACACTGGTCGCCACCGGCCCGGAAGGGCTAGCTACGACCGTCGCCGGCCGGATCGGCGTTCGTCGAGATCCGCCGGGGCGCGTGCTGCGGCCCGTGGCGACCGACGTGCTCTCGCGCTCGGCGGCGTTCACGTTCACGCCCGCCGACGTGCCGGTCACCGAGGTCGCCCCGTGCGTGACGACGGCGGTCTGCTTCCCCATCACGGCCGCGAACGCAAGCGGTCAATGGGCGACGGCGATGCAGCTCGCGCCGCACCTCAATGGCGATCGCACGCTGGCCGTGACGGTCCGTTGGCGCGACGCATACGGATCGGCCCACCAAACGTCGCTGCCGCCCGTGCCCGTCACCGTCAACACGGCCGCGCCGCAGCTCGAGCTGGAGGCCGCGCCGGCGGCGGGCGAGGCGCCGGTCACCAGCCGCATCCGGCTCGATGCGCGCAGCGAGAGCGGGCGCGAACTGAGCTATCGCCTCGACTTCGGTGACGGCAGCCCAGTCGTGACCGGCACGCGGGCCAGCCCGCACACGCCCCTGGAGCTCGAGCACGCGTTCACGCGGCCGGGCGCCTACCGCGTGCTCGCCGACGTGGACGACGGCGCCGGCAACGGGGCGCGCCGCAGCACACTCGTCACGGTCACCGCGCCGCCCAACCGCCCGCCGACGGCCGTGCTGACACTCGATCGCGACGAGGGCAGCGCGCCGTTCGCGGTCACCGCCACGATCACGGGTGAGGACGCCGACGACGATGCGCTCACGTATCGGGTGTCGTTCGGCGACGGCAGCCCGGAGCGCACCGGCACGCTTCCGCAGACGCCGCTCACGCACACGTACGCGACCGCGGGCAGCTTCCTCGTCCGACTCTCGGTCAACGACGGCGAGCGCACCACGACCAGGACCGTGCGCGTCGTCACGGCGCTGTCGGAGCCGTTGACCGCGGCAGCGGGCGACGACCAGCAGGCGCAGGCGGGCGAGGCGGTCGCGTTCGACGGCGGCGGCTCGCGTCCCGCGGCGCTGATCACTCGCTACGAGTGGGACTTCGGCGATGGCTCGAGCGCGACTGGCCGCGCGGCCACGCACCCCTTCGCGCGCGCCGGGCACCTACACGGTCACGCTGACCACGACGATCGGGACGTCGACCGCGACGGACACGGCGCGGGTGACGGTCACCGACCCGCCGCCGGCCGACCGAGCGCTGGCCGTGCGCGTGACCGGGTCCGGGATGCCGGTGGGCGACGCCACTGTCACCTACATCGCGGGGGACGGCAGCCGTACGTCGGCGACGAGCGGCGCCGATGGCGTCGCGCGCCTGCGCGGCCTCCCCGACGGCACCCACACGCTGTATCTCTATGCGCCGGGCTACCGGCCCCGGACCGCGCCCGTCACCGTTACCGATGGCCGCGGCGAGGTGGCGGTCGATCTCGAGCAGGGCCAGCTCGGCGCCACGACGCTCGAGCATCGCCGCATGACGCTCGCGGAGATCCTGGACGCCGGCATCGACGTCGACGACCCCGCCAACACGCACGTGTACGAGGCGAAGGTGCACCTCTGGTTCGACCCGGTCGGCGCCGAGGAGGAAGACCCGCCCGCGAGCGAGACCGTGCATCTGTGGTACTGGGACGGGCAGATCGTCTGCGCGTCCAACTGCGGCGGTGGCGGCGGTGGTGGTGGCGGTGGCGCCAACCCGTGCCCGGAGGCCGACACGCTCATCGGCTGCTGGGTGCTCAACGGCCGCCAGTACCTCCCGACGCTCACCCACGTCGCCGGCAAGCCGTTCATCCACTGGCTCGTCTTGCCGATGAAGGCGTCGTTCCTCAAGGCGTTCTTCGACGTCCAGCTGATCGTGCAGAACCTCGCCGACCCGGGATTCACGTTCGAGCCGGGGGTCGCGAGCCTGCAGCTCCCGCCGGGCCTATCACTCGCGCCGCTACCACGACCGCAATCCGCGACCCAAGAGGTCGGGGCAATCGTGGGCGGGCGCAGTCGCGCCGTGGAGTGGATCGTGCGCGGGGACACCGAGGGAAGCTACGACCTGAGAGCGACCTACTCCTCGACGCTGGCGCCGGTCGACGCCCCGGTGTTCATGACCGCGGGCACCCGGACGCCGCTCGACGTCTACGGGGCATCCGCGCTCAAGACGCGGATCGTGCTCGACTGCTACACCCACCGCTGGGGCCCGTACGGGTTCGAGGTCGAGATCACCAATGTCAAGGACGCGCCGGTCTACAACCTCGAGGTCGAGATGTTCGAGCAGGCGGCGGACAAGCCCCCTGAACACGCCGACTTCTTCTACGCCTCGGCCGACCGCAGGCAGCGGATCGCCGAGCTCGCACCCGGGGAGACGTTCCGGGCGCGCTACACGGTGTTCGCCGGGCTGGGGCACGAGGACGACCCGCGCCCGCTGGAGCTCGCTCTCGACCGCTCGTTCGTGCAGCGCACCGGCGGCGACGTCGACCTCGACCCGGAGCTTGTCAAACGCGAGCCGTGCCCGCCGGAGCCGCCGCCCCGGTACGACGTGCGCCACCGGGTCGAGCCGTCCGGTGGTGGAGAGCGAATCGTCGTGACCTGGGACCGGCCTGCGGTCGAGCCGGGTGACGCGCCGATCACCGGCTACCAGCTGTGGACGCGCCAGCGGCTGGACTCTGGGACGTGGGAGCGCTACGGCGACCGCTTCATCACCGAGGCCGCCACGATCCCGGACACGGACCGCGACGCCGGTCGCTACTACATGATCGCGACCGAGCACGGCCCGGAGGATGTCCGCTTCGAGCACCTGATCGGCGTCGGCCCCTCGCGCTACGTCTCGCTCGGTGACTCGTTCTCCTCGGGTGAGGGCGTGCCCGCGTTCGACCCGGGGACCGCCGGGGACGTCGACGGTGACGGCGGCAACAAGTGCCACCGCTCCGTGGGCAGCTACGGGCGGCTGGTCGCGGCCGACGACGGCATCCAGCGCAACCTCGCGCCGATGACCGCGGACGCGTGCTCGGGCGCGATCGCCGCGGCATCTGGATGGATAACCGCCGCAATCCGGACGAGGGCCCGCAGCAGCAGTCCGTCAACCGCTTCACCGATGTCGTCACGCTGTCGATGGGCGGCAACGACATCGGATTCAAGGACATCGCGATCGCGTGCATCCTGCCGGTCATCGACTGCAGCGCTGCGCCGCTTCAGGCGCTCGGCAGCGAGCCCTGGCTGCGCAATTTCGCGCACGTGTGGGACGACCAGTTCGCGCTCGCGAGCGACATCCGCGATGTGGTCGAGTGGGCGGACTCATGCCTGAACTGGGCGAACATCCCGAAGAAGATCTTCTGCCAGTACCGCAGCGAGCGGTTGATCAACGACTTCGACGAAGCGATCAACCAGGAGCGGCGTGTGTCACCGCTGAACCTCGTCGACGACGATCTCCACGACCGGCTCGTGTCCGCGTACGAGCGGCTGCTCGGGCGCGCGCCGAAGGCCCATGTGTACGTGATGCCTTACCCGAAGATCGTCGACGGCGCCGATGTCGACGGCGACTGCGAGCTGCTCGGCCCCGGGGAGCCGTCGCTGACCCGCGGCGACCGGCGGGCGATCGACTCCGTGATCACCATGCTCAACGCCGAGGTTCACAAGGCCGTGAAGGCGACCGGGTCCTCGCGCATCAGCTACGTCGAGTTGGGCACGGACTTCGACCAGATCCCGCTGTGCAAGAACGGCCGGATCAACCCGCAGACGGGCTTCAACTCGGCGACCAACCCGTTCTTCAGCACGCCGGGCAACTACGGCCCGATCTCGTACGCCTTCCACCCGAACGCGCGCGGCCAAGAGGCCTACGCGAGCGCGCTCAAGCGCGCGCTGAACGAGCGCATCGCGCCGCAGCGAGTGCTGCTCGACCTCGGCCAGACGATCGACGTCGGCACGTTGCAGCCCGCCGCCGGCGCGGACACCCTGCAGGCGCAGGCCACTTGGCCGGGCAGCACGGTCTCGCTCTCCTTCGTGAGCCCGGGCGGGACCGTGGTGGACGAGGACTCCCCCGGCGTGGTGAGCATGCGCACGCCGACGTCGCACAAGCTCGTGCTCGCCAACCCGGGCCCGGGGACGTGGAAGCTGCGCGTCACGGGTGACGACGTGCACGAGGACGAGCCCGTGGACGTCGAGGCGTTCACGACGACGCCCGACCGCGCCCCACCGAGCGTGGCGGCGCGCGCCGAGCGGGTGGACGGGACGGCCTCGACGTTCCGGCTGATCGCGGACGGCCCCGCGGACGCGACGCACACGTGGGCGTTCTCCGACGGTGGCGTGGCGACCGGCGCGCGCGTCGAACACCGCTTCACGAACGCGGGGGAGCTGTGGGCGACGCTCAAGACCGCAGCTGCCGACGGACAGACGACGTGGACGCCGCTGACCGTGCGCGGGGCGGATGCGTCGGCGCCGGTGATCGCCACGGCTGCCGACGTGGTCGCCGAGGCCGCCTCGGGTGCGGGACGCGCGGTCGAGTTCACGCCGCCGTCCGCCACCGACGGGGTCGGCGCGCCGATCGGGACCACATGTGCACCGGCTTCCGGCAGCGTCTTTGCGCTCGGCGCGACGGAGGTGACCTGCAGCGCGACCGCCGGCGGCAAGCGCGTCACGAGTCGATTCACGGTGCGCGTGCAGGACACGACACCGCCCGTGTTCGGTCCGGCGCCCGACGTCCGGACGGGCGCGTTCGCCGTGCCGGTCGCCACGGACACGGTCGACGGGGCAGTCGACGTGGGCTGCTCCCCCGCGTCCGGCGCCGTCTTCGCCGTGGGCGCGACGCCGGTGACGTGCTCGGCCGCGGACCGAGCCGGGAACGCCGCGAGCGTGCGCTTCGTCGTGACGATCGACCCGGTGGTCGCTCCGGCGCCCCGGCATGCAGACCCCAAGCCGGTCGCGGCGGGACGCACGGCGCTCAAGCGCGCGATCGTGCGCGGCCAAACGGTCACGGCCCAGCTCGCGTGTCCCGCGGGGACGTCCGGCTGCGCGGCCGTGACCGCGCGGCTGATGGTCAAGCGCTCCGTGGTCGGCACGGGCCGCACGGGCGCGCTCGCGAGCGGCAAGACGGCCAAGCTGACGGTCAAGCTGAACGCAAAGGGCCGCGCCCTGCTCAAGCGCGGCCGCGTGAAGGCGACACTCGAGCTCCGTCAGGGCACGACCGTGCTCGGCAAGCGCGCCGTGACCCTCCGTCGCTAGCGGCTGCCGAGCTCCCTCGAGCGCTCCGTGGCGGCCATCACGGCCTCCAGGAACGCCGAGCGCACGCCGCCGCGCTCGAGCTCGCGCAGGCCGGCGGCGGTCGTGCCGCCGGGGGAGGTGACGGCCGCGCGCAGGTTCGCGGGGCTGTCGCCGTCGATGAGCAGCTGGGCCGAGCCGAGCAGCGTCTGGAACGCGAGCGTGTTCGCGAGGTCGCGGGGGAGGCCGGCGAGCACACCGGCGTCGCTCAGCGCCTCGGCGATGAGGAAGACGTACGCGGGGCCGGAGCCGGACACGCCGGTCACGGCGTCCAGCTGGGCCTCCTTCACGCGCACGACGACGCCGACCGCGCCCAGGATCGCCTCCGCCCACGCGAGGTCGTCCTCGCCGGCGTGCGCGCCGGGGGCGATCGCGGTCACGCCGGCGCCGACCAGCGCGGGCGTGTTCGGCATCGCGCGGATGACCGGCAATGGCGCGGCGGCCTCGATCGCGGCGGCGGTGATGCCCGCGGCCACCGACAGCAGCCGCTGGGCGCCGGCCTGCGCGGCGGCGGCCGCGACGGCGGCGATGTCGTTCGGCTTGGTCGCGAGCACGACGCCCTCGGCGGCGACGGGCTGCTCGACGACCTGCACCCCCGGGTACGTGGCGGTCAGCGCCGCGCGGCGCGCCGCGGACACCTCGGCGACGGCGAAGTCCTGCGCGGGACGGCCCGCGGCGAGCATCCCGCCGAGCAGCGCCTCGCCCATGCGGCCGCCGCCGACCAGCAGCAGAGGAACGCTCACAGCTCGGGCGCGACCGAGATCAGGCGGCGCTCGTGGGTCCCGACGCCGATCGTGCGCGCGCCCTCGGAGACCTCCACCTCGAAGCGCAGCTTGCGGCCGTCGATCACCTCGCGCAGCTGCGCCCGGGCCGTGCACTCCGCGCCCTCGAGCGCGCCGCCGACGTGCCGGACGTTGACCTCGAACCCGACGGTCGCGTGGCCGGCGGGAAGGTCTTCGCGTACGAGGTTGGACGCGGCCCACTCCATCATCGAGATCATCCCGGGAGTCGACAGCACCGGCATCGGCAGGGTGCCGTCGACATCGGTCAGCAACTCACCCTCGACGCGGAAGTGCTCCGTCCGCTCGCTGCCCTCGTTGAACGCCATGGCGGGACTCTACCCGGGGGACTTCGACGGCGAGCAGCGCGATGTCGTCGGCGGGCACGTCCGCGCTGGCGGCCAGGACAAGGCGCTCGCACACGTGGTCGGCGTCGTCGCCGGTGCCGGCCAGCAGCGCGCACAGGCCGCGCTCGCCGAGCAGCTCGCCGCTGCGGCGGGACTCGGTGATGCCGTCGGAGAACAGCAGCAGCAGGTCGCCGGGATCGAGCGTGAAGGAGGCGTCATCCAGGCGCACGTCCGGGACGGCGCCGATCAGCGTGCCGTGCGCTCCGACGGCCTCGACCGCGCCGTCGGCGCGCCGCACGAGCGGCTGCGCGTGGCCGGCGAGCGCGACGCACGCGTCGAACCCGCCGTCCTCCCGCGCCCGCAGGCGCACCAGGGCCAGCGTGCAGAAGCGGCCGTGGCAGCCCTCGCGGCGGCGCAGGACCACGTCGTTGAGCTGCTCGAGCATGCGGGCGGGGGAATCCTGCTGGACGGCGATCGTGCGCAGCGAGTGGTGGATCAGGCTGGCGACGGTGGCGGCCTCGACACCCTTGCCCTGGACATCGCCGACGAGCGTGACCCACTCGCCGTCGCCGAGCGGGAAGCAGTCGTAGAAGTCGCCGCCGACGTCGGCGCCACCGCGCGCGGCCCGGTAGCGGGCGGCGAGCTCGAGCCCGGGAGCGGAGGGCAGGGTGGGCGGGAACAGCGAGGCCTGCAGCGTGCGGGCGATGTGATCGCGTTCGGCGTTGATGCGGGCGTGCTCGACCGCCCGCGCGGTGCGCGCCGCGAGGTCGACGACGAGCGTGCGGTCCTCGTCGTCGAGCACGCGGGAGCGGGGGCCGTTGGCGAACGTGATCGAGCCGATGGACTGCCCCTCGAACACGATCGGCACGGCGACCGCGGAGCCGCGCGCCGCAGCGCCGTACTCGGCCACGCGCCGGACGTCACGGCCCTCATCGATGTCGATCACGCAGCGGTCCGTCAGCGCCGGCACGGCGGCGCGGGCGACGTGCGCGAGCGTCTGCACGTAGTCGAGCGAGGAGACGAGCTCGGTGGTGGCGGCGGCCAGGAACTCGGCGCGGGTCGCGCTCAGCCGGCGCTGATCCGACAGCGCCTGCAGCTGCTCGCGTCGCCGCGCCGCGAGCACGCCGAAGGCGCACGCGCACACGAGCGCCGCGAGCCGGGCGGCGGAGTCGGCGCCGGCGGGCATGGCGTTGATGTGCCACAGGACGGCGGCGACGCACAGCGCGAGCGCCCCGACGAACGCGGTACGGCGGGCGTTCAGCCGGATGCTGGCGAGCAGCGGCGCGCCGATGACCAGGCCGACGAGCACGACGGGGTGATGCCCTTCGCGGTCCAGCACGATGTCCGCGACGACGACCGTGATCAGCCACGCGCCGCAGAGCGCGAGCCAGAACCCGTTCGACCGTTCACGCACGCACGGGTGATCGGCACGAACCCGCGACGATCAGCGCGTTTGGCAACTTTGCGGCCGCGATCGCAGGTTCACGGCGCGTGCTGCGGGGCGCCGTCGGCGCCCCGCAGTGGTCGCGAGATGTGCTCGATCGCGTCAGAGCCCGAACCCGAGGAGTTCTCCGGTAGGGCGAACTCGGCCGCACTTGACGGGGAGGGAGTCCCATACGGCCCGCGGGTCAGAAGGACGATCGGTCACAGTGGTCTTGCTAACCGTTCTGGGTTGCGAACGCTCGTGGGCCATCCGTGCGCTGACCGTGACGCTCGCGGTCAGTGCGCGGCCGCGCCGCGAAGGCCCCGCCGACGAGCAGCAGGGCGGCGAAGCCCAGCAGCGCCACCTTCGGCGCCATGAACTGGCTCGCGACTCCCAGCCCCAGCACCGGCACCGAAAGCCCGAGATAACCGGCGAGGAAGAAGCCGGCGAGCACCTCGGCGCGGTTCGGCGACGCCGCGGCCAGCGCCGACACGCGCGCGATCCCGCCCTTGAACAGCAGCCCGGCGCCCACGCCGGTGATCACGACGCCCGTGAGGAAGAGCGCGAGGCTCGACGCCCACAGCGCGGTGACCAGCAGTGCCAACCCGGCGGACAGGGCTGCGGTGCCGGTGCCCACCAGCCGCCGCACGTCCCACGCGCCCGCGGCGAGCTGGGCGACGATCGCCGCTCCGAAGCCCGTGACCGCCGGCACGCCCGCGAGCGCATGGTTCGTGTGGCCCAGCGTGCCCGCCAGGAAGGAGGGCGCGAGCGACGTGAACAGCCCGAACGCCGCGAAGGCCACGAACGCGCCCGCGGCGGCGCTGAAGAAGCTTCCGCGCGCCGCGGCCGGCACGGCCACCCGCTGCGGGCGGTACGCCGGGCGCCGCTGCGGCCGCGTGACCGTCTCCGGCGCGAGCGCGACCGCGATCACCGCGACGACGAGCAACGCGGCGAACACGGCGTAGGGCACGGTCAGCGGCGAGGCGACCGTCTCGGCCAGCACACCCGCGACGATCGGACCCAGCCCGAGCCCGCCCAGGTTGGCGGTCGTCGCGACGATCTGCGCCCGCTTCGGCGAGGTCCCCGGCCGCTGCGCGAGGTGCAGCTCGACGAGGAACGCGGTCGAGGTGGCCGTCACGACGCCGACCGCCAGCCCGCTCAGCACGCGGCCGACCAGCAGCCCCGGCAGGGTGTCCCAGAGCAGGAAGACGGCGGCGCTGACGAGCGCCAGCAGCAGGGCCGCGACGAGCGTCCGGCGGCGGCCGAGCCAGTCCGAGACGTGGCCGGCGAAGAACAGCGCTCCGGCGACGCCGACGGCGTAGGCGGCGAAGATCACGGTGATCAGGAACGTCGAGAAGCCGTCCCGGGCCTGGTAGATCGCGTACAGGGGAGTCGGCACCGTCGAGAACGCGAGGACGGCGAGGAAGGCGAGCGCGACCGCCCACAGCCCGGCGCCGTGGCGGCCCGCCGCGGCCTGCGAGGAGTGCGGGAAGAGGGTCATGCCGAGCATGGTGACCCGCGCAACCATCGCGTTCAACGCAGATAGTCGCTATCGGCTATCGCGATCTGCGATAACTGACGGCATGGAGCTGCGTCACCTCGCCACGTTCGTCGCCGTCGCCGAGGAGGGAAGCTTCACGCGCGCGTCGGCGCGGCTGCACGTCGTCCAGTCCGCCGTCTCAGCCGGGGTGCGCGCCCTCGAGCGCGAGCTGGGCGCCCAGCTCTTCGACCGCACCACGCACCAGGTGACGCTCACCGACGCGGGCCGAGCGCTGCTGCCCGAGGCCCGGACGACGCTGGCGGCGGCGAACGCCGCGCGGGAAGCGGTCGAGCTCGTCCACGGCGGCCTGCGCGGGCTCGTCCGCATCGGGACCATGCAGGCCGACGCGCTCGTCGGCTTCAGCCTCGCCCGGCTGCTGGGCGCGTTCCGGGCCGAGCATCCCGACGTGGAGTTCCACGTCCGCCAGGGCTATTCCGCCGAGATGGCCGAGCAGGTCCGCGAAGGCCGGCTGGACTTCGCGTTCCTGGCGCTGCCGACGCCGCGTGCGAGCGGGCTCGCGCTCACGCCGCTGCGGCGGGAGGGATGGCGCTCGGCGTCCACACGGAGCATCCGCTCGCGGGCCCCCCCGAGGTGGAGCGGGCCGCGCTCGCGGACGAGACGTTCGCGGGCGGACCGTCGAACTGGGCCACGCGCGTGGCGGCCGCCCGCGCGTTCGCCGCCGCCGGCCTCGAACGCCGCGTCGCGCTCGAGATCAACGACACGCGCACGATGGTCGAGTTCGTCCGCCATGGCGTGGCCGTGGCGTTCCTCGCGCCGTCGTTCGTGCGCGACCCCGAGGGCATCGCGCTGATCTCGATCCGCGACCACGCCCCGGTGTTCGAGACGTTCGTCGCCGCGCCGAGCGCCCGGCGTCTCGGCGCGGCCGCCGCGGCGTTGCTGGCGCTCGCGCAGTCGCGGGTCGCCACGCCGTGAGTGGGTAGGCGTCGCTCGTGATCGCCGCCACCCCTGGTCTGACCTTCGCCGAGCCGTACCCGATCGGGCTGCTGTTCGCCGGCGTCGCCGTGTTCGCGGCCGTCGGCGCGCTCTCCCACCAGCACGACCGCGCGTTCTCGGCGAGCCTCATCTACCTCGGCCTGGGCGTGCTCGCCGCGGTCGTGATGCAGGTGCTCGACCTGCCGCGGCTGGAGCCGGTCGAGAAGTCGTCGCTGTTCGAGAAGGCCGCCGAGCTGGCGGTGATCGTGGCGCTGTTCGGCACGGGCCTCAAGCTCGAGCGCGAGCTCAAGGCGGCCGCCTGGCAGCACGTGGGGCGGCTGCTGCTGGTGGCGATGCCGCTGACGATCGGGCTCGTCGCGCTGTTCGGCTCCCAGATGATGGGCCTCTCGCTCGGCGCGGCGATCGTGCTCGCGGCGACGCTCGCGCCGACCGACCCGGTGCTCGCCGGCGACGTCGGCGTCGGCCCGCCCGGCGACGAGGAGGAGCGTGAGCCGAACTTCTCGATCACGGGCGAGGCCGGGCTCAACGACGGGCTCGCGTACCCGTTCGTGCTGCTCGGGATCATCCTCGCCGGCAGCGAGGCGGACGGGTGGCTGGCCGACTGGTTGCTCGCGGACGTCGCCTACCGCGTCGTGGTCGCCGTGATCGTCGGCGGCGCGCTCGGGTACGGGATCGCCGCGCTCGCCGTGTGGCTGCGCGACCGGGACCTGCTCGCGCCCGAGCTCGACGGCTGGCTGGCGATCGCCGCGGTGCTCGTCATCTACGGGGCGACCGAGCTGGTCAGCGCGTACGGCTTCTTGGCGGCGTTCGTCGGCGGCGTCGCGTTCCGGCGCTACGAGCACGGGCACGAGTACAACCGCAGCGTCCACGACGGCGCCGAGACGGTGGAGAAGTTCGGCGAGCTCGCGCTGATCCTGCTGCTCGGCTCCAGTCTCACGCTCGACGGCCTGCAGGCGCCGGGCTGGTCGGGCTGGCTGCTCGCCCCGGCGCTGCTGCTGGTCGCGCGGCCGGTGAGCGTGCTGATCGCGCTCGTCGGCAGCTCGATGACGGCCCGCGAGCGGCTGTTCGTGGCGTGGTTCGGGGTGCGCGGCATCGGCTCGCTCTACTACGCGGCCGTCGCCGTCGGCGCAGGGGTGCTGAGCGGCGGCGAGGCGGCCGTCGTGCTGTGGACGACGGTCGTCTGCATCGTGGTCTCGATCGTCGCCCACGGGGTGAGCGCGACCGGGCTGAGCCGCCGCTGGCTCGGTCACTGAGCGGATACGCCGCCAAGCGGCGGTCGCGCCTACGATTGGCCGCATGACGTTCGCGCGCAGGGTGGGGCTCGCGGGGGCCCTCACGATCGTTCTCGGCTGGGCGCCGCCGGCGTTCGCCGACCAGGATGGGAACTACTTCAGCCTCGCCATCGAGGGTCGTGGCAAAGCAGAGCAGACCGGTGGGACCCGAGGGCCGTCGGCGTACGGGCCGCTCGCCTGTGAGTCCACGGCCGACGCGGGCCGCACCTGCGGCTCGGTGTGGTACGGCTCCGCGCCCGCCACCCTCGCCGTGACCGCGACGCCCGCCGCCGGCTACGAGTTCGTCAGCTGGACGCTCACGGCTCCGCCCGAGTCCCGGCAGTACGGGCACTACTGCGCCAACCCGGCCTCGCCCACGTGCGAGCTGCACGTCCTGCAGGGCAGCACGACGGGCGAGCACTACTTCGAGCTGCGCGCGGCGTTCCGCGCGCTGCCGCCGGGGACGCCTCCGGGCGGCGGGACGGTGCAGCCGGGCGTGACCCCGCCGCCCGCGACGCCGTTCAACGACATGGACGGCGACGGCGTGGCGAACACGCTCGACTGCAACGACCTCAACGCCGCGATCCGGCCGGGGGCCGTGGACACGCCCCAGGACGGCGTCGACCAGGACTGCAACGGCGTCGATCCGCCCGCGCCCCGGATCCAGTCGCCGGTCAGCTACGGCTTCAACGCGAAGAAGACGTGGTCACGCGTGAACCTGCTGCGCGTGCGCGAGCTGCCCGCGAACGCGACCGTCGAGCTCACCTGCTCGGGCAAGGGCTGCCCGTTCAAGTCGCGCAGGGCCGCCGCGAGCCGCGGTAGCGCGACGCTCAACCTGCTCTCGCGCATGAAGAAGGCCAAGCTGCGGCCGGGCGCGACGCTGACGCTGCGGATCACGGCCCCGGGCCACGAGGGCAAGGCGCTGCAGTTCAAGATCCGCTCCAACCGCACGCCGAAGCTCACGACGCGGACGCTCCCGGCATGAGCCTCCACGTCCGCGAATGGCCGGTCGAAGATCCCGTACGCCTGGTCGTGCTGGTGCACGGCTACGGCGAGCACAGCGGGCGTTACGCGCACGTCGCCGCGGCGCTCAACGCGCGCGGGT
Source organism: Solirubrobacter deserti (assembly GCF_027587175.1). GTDB lineage: Bacteria > Actinomycetota > Thermoleophilia > Solirubrobacterales > Solirubrobacteraceae > Solirubrobacter > Solirubrobacter deserti. The sequence goes on along the minus strand of NZ_JAPCID010000019.1, from coordinate 1,403 downwards.
CGGCCGTCGTCGCGCCCGACCACATCGGCCACGGGCGCTCGCCCGGCGAGCCGGCGCTGATCGAGGACTTCGAGCCGGTCGTCGACGATCTGCGGGCGGTCGTCACGGGCGCGCGCTCGCACCTGCCGGTCGTGATGGTCGGCCACTCGATGGGCGGCCTGATCGCGACCCGCTACGCCCAGCGCTTCGGCAAGGACCTCGCCGGGCTCGTGCTCAGCGGTCCGGCGATCGGGCTCTCGCCCGTGCTGGAGAGCTGGCTCGCGGACCCGCCGTCGGACCCGATCGACGGCGCCGTGCTCTCGCGCGATCCCGCGGTCGGCGAGGCCTACGCGGCCGATCCGCTCGTCTACCACGGCGGCTGGAAGCGGCCCACGATCCAGGCCTTCATCGACGCGGACCGCGCCATCGCGGACGGCCCGGCCTTCGGCGCGTTGCCGCTGCTCTACGTGCACGGCGGCGACGACCAGCTCGTCCCGGTCGCGTTCGCCCGGCCCGTCGTCGAACGCCTCGCAGGCGAGGACAGCGAGCTCGTCGTAATCGACGGCGCGCGCCACGAGGTCTTCAACGAGACCGACCAGGCCACGACGATCGCGCGCGTGGCGGACTTCGTCGAACGGGTCGCCTGAGTCGGTCTGTGGTCGCATAGACGCCCGCTGCTGGAAGTCGGCCCGCGACGGCACCTCCCCGCGCTCGCCCTCTCCCTCGCGTGGCGATGTGGGTCGTTCGCGGGGCACTTGAGCGCGCTGGGAGGTACCGCCGCGTGCCGCCCAGGAAGCTGGGTCGGCAAGCGCGGCGGCTTCTCCTGGGGGCGGCGTGCGAGGGTGGCGTGGGTGGTTCGTGGGTGGCGGGACGCCTCCTTGGCTTCCCAGAGATCAGGGTCGGCCCTCCCGCATTCACGCGAACGCGAAAGCGGCGAATATCGTCGAAGAGCACTACTTTGCTTCTCGTCCCAAGCAGCGGCGACAAGATCTGCGTCGGCGTAACGAACCTTTCGCTATCCGGAGGGTTCGTCGCACTTCGCGCGGCAGTTGCCGCGATCGTCTTCCATGCAACGCGACAGCTCCACGGCCGGCGGCGAAGTGGCGGAACCGTCGAGAAGCGCTACTTCGGTCGAAGTTCCGCGAGCTCGCGCAAGGTCCGCGCCGCCCACGTGCCGTCGCGTCCGTGGTAGTCCGTCCCGTCGAACCAGTCGGCGGCGGCGTCGACCGCCTCGGCGAAGTCTGGACCCTGGAACGGCAAAACCACCTGAGGGCTCGCCAGCGGCTCGATCCAGACCGAGACGCCGTAGGTCCGCTCTCCCTCGCGCCAGTGGAACATCAGCGCGAGGTATCGCCCGTCCCTGCGGGGATCGAGCACGACCTCGACCGCGGACGGATCACGACGGTCGACCGTCGCCTCGATCT